>NZ_JBQQCF010000014.1:0-121699 GCF_052245755.1 Mycobacterium sp. 4D054 | reverse complement strand
CTTCACCTACGGAGTGCCTTCCCGCTTTGTGAACATGGACCCTAGACAAGTCACATTTTCTCAAACAGGACAGGCACTTCCGTGCATTACAGGTCGTGTCAACAGCCTATTTCACGAAACGTCGAGGTTAAGGCGCAGCTGATTGCGCATGGATCCGGGCGAGTCAGCCCTCGGGTGGCTGTAGGGCGCAGGACGTCAGGATCGCCGTAAGTTGTAGGACGTCATTTCGGTGACCACCGACCGGCCTTCGCCGCGTGGTGATTTCGCCGCTGCAGCCAGAAGCACGTCGACCCCATCGACGATTCCGCCTGCAATGTCACCGATTTCAGGCACATTGTCAGGGCAGGCCGACACGCAGAGATCCATGACATCAGCGCGAGTGGTCACCGTGAGACTCAGACCCCGACCCTCCGCCAGTGGGGCGCTCGTATATGTTCCTGCGACCCTGGCCCCTCCGCAGTAGCCCGGTTGCGCCGACAGGAACGACACGCGGCAGTGGCGGGCCGGCGGCCGCCATGCCGGCACGTTCATGCCCGAGCGCAGAGCCGACGCCCACCGTAACGCCTCCGGTGGCAGAAGGGATGCCATCGACGCGAGATCATCTGCGGTCGAGCTCTTTTCGTCGTCGGTACAGCGATCGATGTTCAGCCTCTCGGTTGCCGTGTGCAGGTTGGTCAGGATCTGCACCGGATCGTCGAGCTGTACCGGAGCGCGCACCAGCCCCATCCTCGACGGGTTCGGTCTGTCGGCGGGATCTCCCGCAGGCTCCGAGAGCGGCACCTCGATCAACAGCGGAGCGTCCGGCACGTCTCCGTACCGGTGCAGCCAATCCCGCAACGACAGGGTCAAGGCGGTCAGGACGACGGTGGCCGTATTGGAACCGAACGCGTCGCTGACCGCCTTCACGTCGTCCAATCTCAGCCTCGCGAGGGAGACCGCCCTCCGCGCTGTCGGCGGGGCGTTCAACACCGTGATGGGCACCGGTCCGCGCATCGACGACACGGCCTCGGTGTCGGTGGGCGAATCCGGCACACCACGCACGGCGCGGCACACTGCGCGCACCGCGCCCGACACGGTGCCGACGATGACCCGTGTCCCGGCCAGTTGGCCCTGGACGATCTCACTCACCGTGTCCGCGACCAGGCCGCCGATCGACGGTGCAGGCCCGAAGCCCGTCTCGGCCGGGGGGTGGCTGAGGCGGTCGGGTTCGGTGGACACCAAGAGTTCCCACAGTGGCGTATCGGCGAGCACAGGCGACGTCATCACCGCCAACCCCCAGCGGCCACCTGCCAGACCATCGATCGTCCAGGCGTGCCACAACGCCCGGGAGCGGTGTTGCGCATCGACGCTCAACCGGGTGAGGACGTCGGCAAGTTCGCGCTCACCTCCGGGCAAAGGCGCCGTCGCCCTGTGGATTTGTGTGCGGGCGTCGTAGCCGTGGACATCGGCCCATACCGGGCGGCCGACGCCCAAGGGCTTGTGAACCAGTCGACTACGAAAACGTCGAAGCCGCGGCAGCGAGGTGGCGACGACCTCGCGAAGTGTCTCGTGGTCGAGATCGGCCGACGCCTCAAGGATTATCAGCGACATCGAGTGGGCGGACGCCGTCGCGGTCTGAAGGTTGAGCTTCAGCGCGTCGGCGACGGCCAACCTGGGCTCATCTGCACCCGCCATGGTCGGATCGTCGATGCTCGTCAGCGCTGACTCGCTGCCAACAGTTGATCGATCCGGGTCGCGTCGTCCGGCGCGGCGGCCGCCATCATCACCGCATGAGCGTGCTCATCGTCCGACTGCGCAGGGACGACGAGCAGGACGGTGCCCGCACCACGGGCGTCGATCACCCCCAGTGTGCTGGCCGGCTGACGGTCGTACCCGTCCAGCCTGATCACCTGGTCGTCGACTTTCAGCTTCCTCGGCGCGGCCTGCCACTCGCCGCGGTTGTACGTCACACGCGAGACGTCGCCCAGTCGTACCGAGAGAACTGCCAGCAGATCGGGCAGTTCTGCAGCGAGATCATCGCTTCTTGGCCACCATGCCCCGTCGACGTACCCGGTGGTGGGAGATTTCCGCTTCAGGCGTAGCCGCGGTGTGCTCTCAGGTCCGTTGTGGGGTTGGCCGTAGCCAGTGCCCCTGTGTTGCTGTGCCATCTGGCGTCCCGACTGGGTTGACGTGCGGACCCGGTTTGACCGGCGACGACGCGATCTCAAATATGCGCGTGCGACATTCCGCCGGTATGTCCACTGTACGCCTGCACGTGTTCCGCCGAGATCGCTTCTGTCGCGGTGATTTCGAGAAAGCGGCCGCGTGGAATGCGATTTCGGCGGGAACTCACGCGGCGTCGGCACCTGCCGAGAGGGACGGCGGCGGCGACGCGGACGATGACGCGACTGCGCTCACCGTCGGCAGCTTGATCGACATCCCCTCGACGGTCACATGCCCCCATGAATAGAAGTTCAGGAACGAGAACGTCGACGTCACGATCTGCACGGTCACCGACTGACCCGGCTGGAGCGTGTGTGCCACCTGCTCCATCGAGAACGTCACCGTGTGCGATTCCCCGTCCAGCTCAACCGGAATCGGTGTCGCCTGGTTACCCAGCACCAAGCCCGTCTCGTCGTCGACGATCTGGGCGTACACGTGCTTGGCCGTCCCCCGGCCCGAGTACGTCAGCGTCAGCTCCGGTGCCCCCACGATCTGAGTCTCGACGTCGACGTCGGGCACGCGCAGGTTCACCGCGTTCAGCGCCGGCGCCGCTGACGGCAGTCCGACCAGTGTGCGCACCAGTCCCCGCAACAGGATCGCCGGGTTCGGGCCCGAGCCGCCGATGAACGGCACGAAGGGCAGCGTCTTGCGGTCATCACTGGACGCCTCGATCGGCGCACCGGTCGAACCCACCGGATAGGTCTCCGACGAATACCATTCGCCGTTCTGGTCCACCCACTCGAACTGCGGTCCCGTTTCGACGTCCTCACCCTTGACGTAGCGGTCCAGCCACTCCAGCGTCTCGCCCCACACCTTGCGGCCGTCGTTGAAGCTGCTCAGGCATGCGCCGTGGCCTCCGCAGTACCAGAGCACCTTCGTCGTGGTTCCGGCCTCGATCAACTCCACCGCGTTGCGGTGCGCCTGGTCCAGCGTGAACAACGTGTCGACTGTGCCCTGGATCAGCAACGTGGGAATAGTGATGTCCTGCAATTGATCTTGATATCCGAAGCTCTCCACCAGCTCGATGTCGGCCGGATCGGCATAACCGAACAGCACACCGGAGATCGCCACAGGGAAGATCCGCGGATGCTCGCGCGCCAACGTCAGGGCCAGCACCGTCGGCAGCAGCGTGCCCCAGCCGCTGTTCACCGCCTGGCGCGGGAACAGCACATCGGTGAGGTTGTTCCACGCGATGGTCGGCACGATCGCATCGATCCGGTGATCGATTGCGGCAGCGGCCAATTGGATGCCGCCGCCGTAGGACGCGCCGACCATACCGATCTTCGGATCACCGTCGACCTTCTCGACCGCGTCGAGTGTGGACAGCCAGCTGATGATGTGCGAGACGTCGCGGCCCTCGTAATCGGGCGAGTCGAGGAACATCGTGCCCTCGGAATGCCACTCCCCGCGCGGATCCCAGGTCACCACGTTGTAGCCCGCCTTGCGCAGCATGCCGACACCGACGACGTCGTTGGGCAGGAACCCGTCGATGTCGATGCCCAGCGTCGTCGCTCCGGGCAGCCCCAGCCCCGGGCCGGAGAGCACCGTCGGTGCGCTCTCGCCGGCCTTGAGTCCCTTGGCCGGCATGAAATGCACGTAGATCTTCGCGCCGTCGAACGACGTGACCCGCACGGTGCGCGGCTTCGGGTCACCGGGCGCCGCGTCGTGGTCCACCGGCCAGCCGATCAACGGATGCAGGAACTCCCCGACGAACGGCAGCGCGTGCACCAGATGCACCAGCGGCGTGACGACGAACCGGCCCAGCACCGGGACGTGCTGCAGCCACTCGAACGGCGGCTTGAAGTCCTCGACCACGACGTCGGTCGGAATCGGGTACTCGTCGGCGGCGAGGCTGGTGCTGACCTGGTCACCGACCGACTGCGGCGTCTCGTTGGTGGCCTCGCGTCCGGCGGCCAGCACCGACATCACCAACGACGCCAGCGCCCCGCCGGGCGTCTCGGGTTCGGCGGGCAGTTCGGGGACCGTCGCGTCCGCCAGTTCCCGGGTCTCGGTGTCGGGCTCGACCGGTCCCGACACGTCGTCGGCAACGACAGGCGCAACGGCCGGCTGATCGGCGACGGGGTTGACGGTGGGACCGGGGACGGGCTCGCCGGCGGTCTGACCGCCGGTCGGTTCTCCCGCCGGTCCTTCCTCGGTTGCCGCACCGTCGTCCGCAAGGACGACCTCGGCCGGCTCGCCGACGTCGCCGACCGGCTCGTCGTCCTCGACGACGACCGCCTCGTCGGATGGCGACTTCCGGTCCCCGTCGGCGGCTTGCCCGTCGCCGGCCTCGTCACCGCCGGCCTCTTCACCGCCCGGCTGCCCCGCGACAGCTTCCTCGTGCTCGGGCTCGCCTTCGCCGGCTTCCTCGTCGACACCTTCTTCGGCGCCCGGCTCGCCTTCGCCGGCTTCCTCGGCGACGTCCTCCGTGCCGCCGGGCTCCTCCGCCCCTGGTTCGCTCGCAATCTCCGCTGCTTCCCCTGCCGCGGAGAGATCTTTGGATTCCCTTGTCCCCGAAACGTTTTCGTTGGCAGCAGTTGACGCCGACGAGGTCGAATTCTCGGCGGACTGCGACGTCTCTGACTCCGCGCCGCCGCCACTGTCGTCAGCCTGCGCGACCCCCGCGCCGGTGAACACCGCCGCACCGATCCCCAGCGCGACCGCCAACCCACCAACTCGACCCACATACGCCCCGGCACCCATGACTTATGTGTTTACCCTGCGCCGGCCGCCTTGCGGAAGCCCTTTGCCGATATTTCTTACCGATGAGTCAGTTCGCGGGCGCCCCGCACTCTTCGCCGGGCCGACTCACCGCGGCCCGTCGGGCAGCGCCAGCCTGTTGATCGCGCACCAGACCTGAAAGTACTGCCGGGCCAGCGGTCCCGTGGTGTATGGCAGACGGTACTTCTCGCAAAGGGCGCGCACGCGCTCGGCGATCTGCGCGTAGCGGTTGCTCGGCAGGTCGGGAAACAAGTGGTGCTCGATCTGGTAGCACAGATTGCCACTGGCGAAGGCCAGAGCCGGGCCGGCGGTGAAGTTCGCCGAGCCCAGGATCTGCCGCAGGTACCACTCGCCGCGTGTCTCCGTGGCGAGCACGTCCTCGGTGAATTTCTCGGCGCCGTCCGGGAAGTGCCCACAGAAGATCACCACATAGGCCCACAGGTTGCGCGCCAGATTTGCCACCACGTTCGCGCCCAGCGCGCGGCGCCACCGAAACCCGCTCAGCGCCGGGAACACGACGTAATCCTTCATCATCTGGCGGGCGATCTTGCCGACGAAGCTCCTGCGCGCCCGGCTCACCGCGGCCGCATCGGGTGTCAACCGGTCCCGCTCTGAGTGCACGCCGTGCAGGCCGATGCCCCATTCGAAAATCATGGCCAGCAACACATTCCGGAACGGCTGCGCCAGATGCTCGCGCTTCCACGGTACGTCGCGGGTCACCCGCATGATGCCGAAGCCCAGATCGTCGTCGACACCGACGATGTTGTTGAAGACGTGATGTTGTGCGAGTAACGCCATTGCGAGGACACCGCCACCATGTCCCACTCCCAGGTGTTGGAGTGGATCTCCGGATCGTTCATCCAGTCCCATTGGCCGTGGCTGACGTTGTGGCCGATCTCCATGTTCTCGACGCTCTTGGCGAACGCCAGCATCGAGGTCCCCAGCAGCCAACCGGTCCGGCGCCGGCTCGCACCGATGACCAGGCGCGCGAGGACTTCCAACGTCCGCTGAAATCGGATGGTGCGACGGATGTACGCGGCGTCCCGCTCGCCGAGAGATTCTTCGACGTCGCGGCGGATCGCGTCGAGTTCACAAGCGAGTTGGTCGATGTCCGCGTCGGTCAGATGCGCGTAGGCAGCGACATCAGTGATGGCCAAAGAAACTACCGAATCCGTTGTGGGTTCTGGCGATAACGTCGGTTTTTCGCCCTGAAAGGAGAGTGAGCTGACAGGATTTCTCCTGCCAGCCCACACTGCGGAATCTGAAGTCTGTTAGACCGCGGTCACTCGGACGGCCTGCGGCCCCTTGTTCCCCTGTTCCACCTCGAACTCGACGCGCTGATTCTCGTCGAGCGAGCGGTATCCGCTGCCGGTGATCTCCGAGTAGTGGACAAACACATCCGGTGCGCCGCCATCGGGAGCGATGAAGCCGAAGCCCTTATCGCCGTTGAACCATTTCACAGTTCCCTGTGCCATACATTTCTTCTCTCACTTTGATCGAATGTCAGACAGACATCCAAGATCAGGCTAGCACGGCCCGGGTGCACAACCTAGGCATGTGCAAATTCGCTTCCACATTCGCTGCAGCGCAACGCTTTCAATTTCGGCTGTCGCGCGCTAGATCGCGGCTGTCTCGCTCCACTTTCTGCTCTCGGCCTCGGCCAGACGCATCACCACACACGCGGTGTTGAACAGCCGTCCGTCGCCCATCCCCTCGGAGGTGGGCAGCCGTGCGGCGGTGCGTAACACCATCGCGCCCAGCGCCTGCGACGTCATGCTCGGTACCACCAGCAGTTTGACGCACGCGGTGCGGCCGTCGATGTTCATCAGGCGTGGGCGCCGGTGGTGTTCACCGGGAAGTTTGTGGGTGGAGGCCGTCGCGATGGTCTCCAGGTCGAGCTGCCCTTCGGTGGCCGACCAGTTGACCCGGATGGCCAGGACCTCGCCGAGCTGCGGGTGCAATGCGCCGATCAGATCGGGCAATTCGCGCGCCATCGCAGCCGAGTGCGGCCACCACGCACCGTCGACGCCGGCGCCGAGCTCTTTGGCCAGGGTCACCCTGACCGGCCTTGCCGCCCGCCGAGCGAGCGGTATTCCGTTCACCGCGAACGCAATTCGGTGGGTGAACCGCTCTGCTGGAGGTCGGAGAAGACCGGGTTCTGCACCCGCTCGTCGGAGGTGTTGCCGAGTGGCTCGGCCTGCGCAGTCTGTCGATGCGAGAACAAGTCAGACGTGTCCATAGTGAAAATCCTTGAGTGGTGCCGGGCGTGCCCCGCACAGTGTCCGAGCGAAGAGAATCGCGTCGCGGGTCGAGTACATACCTGCCACGTTGTGGCGGCGGACCCACTGTCCGCGAACTCGACCTGTGTTCGAGAGTACACCTCGACCCTCAGCCGGGATGGCTGACCGGACAGGACGGTGCAGCGGATTGCGCCGCCGCGGGCGCCGCGTACCTGGCCCGGACCCTGATCCGTGCGCCGCGGTGCGGTTCGAAGATGACGGCCCGCAGCCGGCGCCGCTCCCCACGCGCGTTGGTGGTCTCCAGCTCGACGCGGCGCAGGATCTCGCGCAGCACCACCCGGAACTCGACGTTGGCGAACGTCGCGCCCAGACAGCGCCGGTTGCCGCCGCCGAACGGCAGGTACGACGACGGGCTGAGCGTCGCCCCGACCATCCGGTCGGGATCGAAGCGCTGCGGGTCGGGATACAGCCGTGGATCCATGTGCACCAGCACCAGGCCGGGGATCACCATCACCCCGTCCGGAAGCAGGTGGCCGGCGAGCGGGACGGGCTCGGTGAGCACGCGGCCGACGTCGAACACCACCGACCGGTTCCGCAACGTCTCCTTGCCGACCGCGTCCAGGTACTCGTCGTCGCCGTCGCGCGCCGCGCGCACCGCCTTGGCCAGCAGTGCAGGGTGACGGGTGAGCCGCTCCAGCGCCCACGACAGGCTGGTCGCGGTGGTGTCGTGCCCGGCCGCGAGCAGCGTCATCAGCTGATCGCGCAGTTCCTGATCGGTCATGCCGCCGGCGCGGACCAGCATCGCGAGGGCGTCGGTGCGGCCGGCCAGGTTCGGGTCGGCGCGACGGTCGGCGATCTCGGCGTAGAGCAGGCGGTCGGCCTCGGCGATGGCGTCGCGCACCGAGCGCCACGGCCGCCGGCGGAGCAGGTCCGGGTTCGCGATGCCCAGTGTCTGCCAGGGTCCGACCCGCAGCACCCGGGGCATCACCGCCCGAAGCGCCGCCAGCCGGGCGGGGTCACTGGCTCCGATCACCGTCCGCAGGATCACTTCCAGCGTGATCTCCGACATCTTCGGCGCGGCCGGGAACGTCCGGCGCAGCGGCCAGCCGGCGATGTTGTCCGCGGCGATCTGCGCAATGGTCGACTCCTGCGCCGCGACCGCGTCGCGCGCGAACGGCGCGAGCATCAACCGCCTGCGCTCGCGGTGAACGTCGCCGTCGATCACCAGCACCGACGACTTACCCAGCAGACCGGCCAGCATCGCATTGGCCTCGCCGGCATGAAACACCCGCGGGTCCCCGGCGAACACCGTCTTGATGTCGGCGGGATCGGTCAGGTAGACCAGCGTGCCCATTCCTGCCACCCGCAGCGTGAACGTCGCCCCGTAGCGGCGCCGGCACGCGGCCAGATAGCGCGGGCCGCATCTCAGCATCAGCGTGGCCTGCAGCGACCGGGGTAACCGCGGGCCCGGGGGCAATGACGTCGTCGTCATCGTCCCAGCGTACGAGCCGTCCGCGGGTGCGGAACGGTTATCCGGGCCTCAGGCGGGTAGCCCCGGTCGCAGAGATCACACCGCGGCGCACGCGTAACCGGTCGGCGCAGCGGGCACAGACAGCCCAGATTTATCCGTCTGCATGAACCGTGAGGAACACCATGTCGCGCTACCTCTGTGCGCTCGGTGCGTTCAGTTTCCGTCGCCGGTGGATCGTTCTGGGCGCCTGGCTCGCCGTGCTCGCAGCGGTGGCGCTGGCGTTCGCCGGATTCCGCGGGCAGCCCAGCGACAACTTCACCATCCCCGGGACCGAGTCCCAGCGCGCCGTCGAGCAGTTGCAGCAGAACCTGCCCGCCTACGGCGGAGCGCAGACACAGATCACGTTCGCCGCGCCCGAGGGACGCGCGGTCACCGACTTCACGCCGGCCATCGACGACGCCGTCGCGCGCCTGTCGACGCTCCCCGACATCGCCGCAGCCGCCGGCCCGGCCCAGACGCGGCAGGTCTCCCCCGACGGACGCGTCGGGCTGGGCACCGTGCAGTGGAAGGCCCCGATCGGCGAGGTGAGCGACCGGGCGCTGACCACACTCGAGGACACGATGAAACCGGTGCAGGACGCCGGTCTGCAGGTCGAATACTCCGGCGCGGTGTTCCCGGGCTACAAGGTCGCCGTCCCGCACCTGCCCGAGATCATCGGTATCGGCGTCGCGTTCCTGATCCTGCTCATCACCTTCGGCGCGATCGTCGCCGCCGGTCTGCCGATCCTGACCGCGAGCATCGGCGTGGGCATCGGCGCGCTGGGCATCTTCGTAGTCGCGGCGTTCGTCGAGGTGCCGACGGCGTCGCTGTCGCTGGCGTTGATGCTCGGCCTGTCCTGCGGCATCGACTACGCGCTGTTCATCCTGAACCGGTACCGCAACAATCTGCTGCTGCTGATGCCCCGTGAGGAGGCGGCCGGGCTGGCCGTCGGCACCGCGGGCGGCTCGGTGGTGTTCGCCGCGCTGACGGTCGTGATCGCGCTGTGCGGGCTGTCCGTCGTCGGTATTCCGTTCCTGACGTACATGGGCGTCGCCGCGGCGGTAGCCGTGGTGATCGCGATGCTCATCGCATTGACGCTGCTGCCTGCGCTGTTCGGGTTCGCCGGCGGCAAGGTCGCGACGTTCATCGAACCGCCGTTGCAGCCGCACCGCCCCAAGGAGGTGGCCCAGGTCGCCGCCTACACCCCGCAGCGCACCCTCGGCGCGGCGTGGGCCCGATTCGTGGTGCGGTTCCGCAAACCTTTGCTGCTGGGCGGCTCGGCCGCGTTGATCGTGATCGGATTACCAGCGCTGTCAATGCATCTCGGCCTGCCCAGCGGATCGTCGCAGCCGGAGTCCAACACCTCCCGGCAGGCCTACGATCTGACCGCTGAACACCTCGGCCCTGGCTTCAACGGGCCGCTGCTCGTGGTCGCGGACCTGACCACCGCGTCCAGCCCGGATGCGGTGCAGACCGTCGCGTCGAACATCGCCCGCGAAGACGGCGTCGTCGCGGCGGCTCCGGCCGGCGGCGACGCCCGCACCGCGGTGATCCAGGTCATCCCGGAGACCGGACCCAACGACACCGAGACCGCGGACCTGGTCAAACGCATCCGCGCCGACCGCGCCGCCATCGAAGCCGATACCGGGGTGACGTTTCTGGTCGGCGGCAACACCGCGTCCAACATCGACACCTCCGACAAGTTGGCCGCGGCACTGCCGGTGTTCGTCGTCGTGGTCGTCGGGCTGGCGTTCCTGCTGCTGACCGTCGCGTTCCGAGCGGCGATGGTGCCGCTGACCTCGATCGCCGGATTCCTGCTGTCGGTGTTCGCCGCACTCGGCGTGCAGGTGGCGGTGTTCCAATGGGGTTGGGGTGCCGGCCTTCTCGGCATCACGCCCGGGGAGACGATCAGCTTCCTGCCGATCATCGTGCTGGCCATCATTTTTGGGCTGTCCAGCGACTACGAGGTGTTCGTGGTGTCGCGGATCAAAGAAGAGCTCGGCACCCATTCCGGGCCGGACGCCGCGCTGGCCGCGGTCCGCACCGGGGTGGGCCTGTCGGCGCGGGTGGTGACGGCCGCGGCGCTGATCATGTTCGGGGTCTTCATCGCGTTCCTGGCCGGCAGCGACCCCATCATCAAATCGGTTGGCCTGACCTTGGCCGTGGGGGTGTTCCTGGACGCATTCGTGGTGCGGCTGACCCTGATTCCGGCGGTGATGGCGATGCTCGGCGACAAGATGTGGGCGCATTCGAAGTGGTTCGACAAGTACGTGCCTGACCTCGACATCGAGGGCACCGCACTGGAGGCCAAGCATCGCAGCCCGGTGACGACGTCTTGAAGTGACGAAATCCGTTGTCTGATCTTGCGAGAAGTCGGGTAGCCCCAAAACATGACTGTTATCTCGCCGCTGACGTCACAGACCTCCGAGCAACTGACGGTCAGCCGCGCGGCGACAGCGACCAACGCCGCCGAGCTGCGGCAGCGGTTCAGCGAATGGCTGCGTGAGCTCGGTGTCTCCGACGTCCAGCGCAACGACATCCTGATGGCCGTCAACGAGGCCCTGGCCAACTGCGTCGACCACGCCTACGCCGACCAGTCGGCGGCCGGGTCGATGACCGTGCGCGCCGACTTCGAACCCACCAACCAGTGCCTGAGTGTATGCATCACCGACCACGGCAGCTGGCGTGCGCCCAAACCCGGCCCGCAACCTCAGCACGACCGCCGCGGGCGCGGGGTGGCGCTGATGCAGGCGCTCGCCGACCACTGCACGATCAGCGGGCGCCGCGAGGGCACCACGGTGTGCCTGGACTACCGCTGCTGTTCCTAGCCCACCACGTCGATCAACAGAAAAATCGCCGTCGCCACGAACAACAGCACGAACAGCCCCACCACGACGAACGTGATGATCGCTCTCGGCGTCAGGTTGCGTCCGGCCGCGGGATCGGGGTTGGCCGTCGCCCGCGTCTGAGCAGAATCCGGAGGGGTGTCGCCCGGGGAAACACCCCCGGCACGCTCGGTGCCGGGGGTGTCCTTGGGATCGGGATCGGGAGGTAGCGCGGTCACAGGTCGCGCTTTCCGGCCGCCTGCCGCTTCTCCTTCTCGGTTTCGCTGAACTCCTCCAACCGGTCGGCGTGCGCCCGGGCCCCCGCGGCCGCACTGCGCTTGGACGCCGCGTCGTCGAGCTGCTTGTCGGCCGCCGAGGTGACGACCTTCTCGGCGGCACGGCTGCGGTTCTGTGCGCTGCGCTTGGCCTGTTCGGCGGCTTCGACCTTCTGGCCGGCCGCCTGGTCAACCTCCCGCTTGGCCTCCGCGGTACGGGAGGCGACGCTCTGCGCCACGTCCTGGGTGCGCTTGTCGGCCTTCTCCTGCGCGTTCTGCATCCGCTGACGGGCTTGCCGTCCGGCTTCCTGCGGTGCGGTGGCGGCCTTCTCGCGCTTTTCGCGCAGTTCGTCGGCGGCCTGCTGCTTCTTCTGGTCGGCCACCTCGTCGAGGCGCAGCGCCTCCCCGAGTGCGGCGGCCTTCTCGATCCGCACGATGCCCTGCTGCTCCAGTTCGCTGTCGCGCAGGAAACTCCCGGCGCTCGCGTCGACGGCGCCGATGGCACGCTCATAGAGCAGCTTTGCGGGTGCTTCGTCGTCGAACCGTGTCATGACCGTGTTTTCGAGCAGCCGCAGCGGCGTGCGCGCCAACCGGTACTGGAATCGCAGCACGGCGAACGGAAGGTCGGTGATCCTCATCGTCAACTCCTTGGTGTCGTCTGCTTAGTCGGTGCCCTCGGCGCGGGCCCGCAGCCGCTCAGCCTGGGCCTCGGCACTTTCGGCTTCCGCCGTCTGCTGCTGGTAGTCCGCAGCGGCCTCGTGGTACTCCTCGGCGGCCTCGGCGACCTGGGCCCGGCGCTCCGCGTCGGCCTGTCTGGCCTCCCGTTCGGCCGCAGCCTCGATCGTGTCCTGCGCCCGGGCCATGTCCTGGTGACCGGCCTGCTCGACCCGCTGCCGTTGCGCGGCCTGCTCGTTGCGCACCGCGCTCTCGGCGGAGGCGGCTTTCACCTCGGCCGCGGCGCGCTGCTGGGCGCCCTCGAGCTCGGCTTCACGGGCCACCTCGCGAGCCTCGGCGGCCTGCGCGTCGGCTTCGGCCTCGGTGCGGCTGGCTTCGCGGCGTTCTTTGGCCTCGGACTGCTGCAGCTGTCCCTCGGCGGTCAGGGAATCGTTGCCGGTGACCGCGCCGGCCACCTCTTTGGCCTTGCCCTTCACCGAATCCACGAAACTCTGTCGTGTCTGGGCGGCCTTGTCGTCGCTCATCGGCGTCTCCTTCGGATCGTCGTGAACCGCCGACGTACCCGCCCCGCGCCCGTTTACACCGGGGTGTGACGTATCACCTGGTGGCGCCGTTGACGACCGGCTCGTCGATCATGCCGCGCTCGACGCCCCACATCGTGGCGATGGCCCGGTACTCGCCGGTCTCCATCAGGTGCTCCAGCGCCAGCCGCAGCGGCTCGATCAATTCCGAGCCCTTGGCCACCGGCCACCCGTACGGGGCCGAGTCGAACACGTCCCCGGCGGAAACCAGGTCGCCGCGGCTGAGTTTGATCGCGAAACCGGTCACCGGGGAGTCGGCGGACATCGCGTCCACCTCACCCTTGATCAGCGCGGTGGTGACTTCGTCCTGGCTCTTGAAGACCACCATGTCGATCGGAGCCATCCCGGCCGCCGTGCACTGATCGCTCTTGCTCGGCAGTTCCTCGGTTTCCTGCAGGGTGGCTTCTGCCACACCGACTTTCAGTCCGCATGCCGATGCCGGCCCCAGCGCGGTGCCCGGCCTGCGGGCCCACTGGGTGCCGGCCTGGAAGTAGGTGATGAAGTCGACGAGCTCCTCACGCTCCTTGGTGTCGGTGACCGAGGACATCCCGACGTCGAACGTCCCGTCCACCACCGCGGGCAGGATCGCGTCGAACGTGGTGTCGCGGTAGTCGGGCACCAGGCCGAGTACCCGCGTCACCGCATTCATCAGCTCGACGTCGAACCCGACGAGCTGACCGTCGGCGTTCTTGAACTCCATCGGCGCATACGGCACGTTCACACCGATGACCAGGCGTCCGGACCCGCGCACGTCCGCGGGCACCATCGACGCGATCTCCGGCACCGCGCCGGCGGGCAGCTCGGAGGCGTCGTCGTCCTTCCACGGCGACCACGCCCACATCCCGACCGCGGCCACCGCGACCGCCAGCGTCGTGGCCGCCGCGACCAGCAGCGCCCTGCGCGGCTTTCTGGGTTGCGACCGGGCCGCGTGCCGCGAGCTGCCGGCACCCCGGCGGACCGGCGCGTTGAGCGCCCGCTTGGCCGCCTGGGCGAGTTCCCCGGCGCTCTGGTAGCGCTGGGCCGGCTTCTTGGCCATGCCTTTGGCGATCACCTCGTCGAACGCCGACAGCCGAGAATCGACGTCGGACGGCCGCGGGATCGGCGAGACCATGTGCCCGGCGATCTGCTGCTCCAGGCTGTCGGCGGGGTAAGGCCTTGACCCGGTGAGACATTCGTAGAGCACGCAGGTCAGCGCGTAGATGTCGGAACGGGCGTCGACCTCGCCGCCTTCGAACCGCTCCGGCGCCATGTAGGCCAGCGTGCCCAGCGTGCTGCCCGCGGTGGTCAACCCCTGTTCACCCGCGCTGCGGGCCAGCCCGAAGTCGATCAGGTACACGAAGTCGCGTCCGGTGATCAAGATGTTGGAGGGCTTGATGTCGCGGTGGATCAGGCCCAGCTTGTGTGCGGAGTCCAGGCCGTTGGCAACCTGCTCGACGATCGACACCGCGAACGCCGGGCCCAGCGGCTTGTCGGATTCCTGCAGCATGGTGCCGAGGTTGCGGCCCTCGATGAGCCGCATGTCCAGGTAGAGACGGCCGTCGATCTCGCCGTACCCATGGATCGGGACGACATGCGGGTCGTTGATGCCCGCGGCGGCCTGCGACTCGCGGCGGAACCGGGCCTGGAACGTCTCGTCCTGGGCCATGCTGTGCGGCAGCACCTTGAGTGCGACGACGCGGTCGGTCTTGGTGTCGTAGGCCTGGTAGACCTCACCCATGCCGCCCCGGCCGATCAACTTCTGGAGCCGATAGCGCCCGAATGTTGTCGCATTCACCGGTGCTCTCCTCGGCTGCGGCCAAACGGACTGTCGGTCGACGCTACGTGACGTTTGCCGGGGCTGCCCGGACGCATGTCAGTCGCCTTCCGTCCCGTTGCCCGATTTGAACGGCCCGGTCCAAGACGACGCCGACGGCGTGCTTCATGGGTGCAGCATTCTTACCACGATGCGGTGTCAGACGACACGCTCTGCCACATGGTTCACGCGCGACTACGCGCACGTTCGGGTATTCCGCTACGCCTTCCGTCCGACCGAAACGCCTCTGCCTCGCGTTTTGGTGCCGCCGAACCGGGCAGGGTCAGAGCCGGTACATCTCCCGGGCCATCGCCGAGCTCTCCATGAAACGGTCCCGCTGCGGCGGGTAGTGGCGCCTGCTGCGCAACTCCGGTCGCCCCGCGGCCGCGTCCTCGGCGTGGCCGACGGTGGTCGTGGAACGTTGCCAGAACCACGTCCAGCGCCAGCGTGGCCAGGGCCGCAAACCTGCGATCGATGCCATGTCGTTCACCCTTCTGTCGTGTGGTTTGTCCACGGGTCTGCGGTGGGGCTTCTCCACGGGTAATGCGGCAGCGCCGACTTCGATTCGCTTCGGGCGGCAATAGATGGCGCAACCGGGCCGACCACGCGGTAGGTCGCGGTCGGTGACGTCACCTCGTGGGCGATCTGGGCCCGCGCCAGTGCGTTCATCGCGAGGCCTTTCTGCAGGTTCAAGGCTTGCGCTTTCTGATGTTGAACGTAACATAAAATTTAGAAGTGCCCAACAGATATATGAGTTTTAGTAGGAATCGTGAGTGAAGTGGCTAGGATCGGGTCTGTGTCCCGACGCACCTACGCGCAGTTCTGCGGTCTCGCCCATGCCCTTGACGTGGTCGGCGAGCGCTGGACGCTGCTGATCGTCCGTGAGCTCGCCTCCGGGCCGAAGCGCTACACCGAACTCGCCGACGCGCTCGCCGGCATCGGGACGAGCCTGCTGGCCTCCCGGGTGCGCCAACTCGAGGCCGACGGTGTGGTGGTCCGCAAGCTCGCGCTCGATCAGCCCGGATCCGCCGTCGTGTACGAATTGTCAGATGCCGGAAGGGAACTCGCGGCCGCGGTGGTGCCGCTGGCCATGTGGGGCGCGCGCCATCAGATGACCGACGCCGACGTCGACGCCGAGATGTTCCGCGCCGAGTGGCTGCTGAGCTTCCTGGCCGCCGACATCCGCAAGGACGGGCCGCACGACCTCGATGCCGTCTTCGAGTTTCACGTCGACGACAGCACCGCCTGTCTGCGACTGCGCGACGGGCGGGCTCGCGTGACGCCGGGCCCGAGCGCGACCCCGAGCGCGGTCACGGTGCGTTGCTCGGCGGCCACCATCGCCGCGGTCGTCGGGCGGCGCACGACGGTCGCCGACGCGCTGACCGACGGGCGCCTCGAGGTGACCGGGGACCCGGCCGCGGTCACGGCGCTGCTCGGCGTGATCGAGCGCGTGCTCGCCCGCTGATTTCTCCGGCGAACGTGCATTCCAGCCTGCCGGAACGCAATTTCGCGGATGTAGAGCATTGATTCAAGGCTGGTATCAGTGATCGGGGAATCGGTCTTGGACAGGCATGGATATGCCTCCTACGGTCGAAGGCATGACTGCCACGATCTCCGGCACCGCCAGCCTCACCGGCCAGATGCTGATCGCCGGGACACCGGTGCGCGGCACCGGCACGGAAATCCGCGCGTTCGACCCGGCGGCGGGCACCGACCTGGATCCGGTGTACCGCTACGGCGACGCCACGCACGTCGACGCGGCCTGCGCCGCGGCCGCCGCCGCGTTCGGCACGTACCGGGCCACCACCGCCGAGCAGCGCGCCCGGTTCCTGGAGGCGATCGCCGCCAACATCGAGGCCGTCGGCGAGACGCTGATCGCGCGCGCAGTCGCCGAATCCGGCCTCCCGCAGGCCCGCATCACCGGCGAGGTGGGCCGCACCACCGGCCAGCTGCGGTTGTTCGCCGAGGTGCTGCGCGAGGGCAGCTGGAACGGCGCCCGCATCGACACCGCGCTGCCCGACCGCACCCCGCTGCCCCGCCCCGATCTGCGTCAGCGATTCGTTCCGTTGGGGCCGGTCGCGGTGTTCAGCGCGTCGAACTTCCCGCTGGCGTTCTCGGTGGCCGGGGGTGACACCGCGTCCGCGCTGGCCGCGGGTTGCCCCGTGATCGTCAAGGGACATGACGCCCACCCCGGCACCTCCGAGCTCGTCGGCCGCGCCATCAGCGACGCCGTCGCCGCGTCCGGCCTGCCCGCGGGCACGTTCTCGCTCCTGTTCGGCGCAGGCCCCGACCTCGGCATCGCGCTGGTCACCGACCCGCGCATCAAGGCCGTCGGATTCACGGGGTCACGCTCCGGCGGGCTTGCTCTCGTCGCCGCCGCGGCGGCCCGGCCCGAACCGATCCCGGTGTACGCGGAGATGAGCGCGATCAACCCGGTGTTCCTCCTCGAGGGTGCCTTGACCGGCCGCGGCGACGAACTGGGCCGGGCGTTCGTCGCGTCGCTGACGATGGGCTCGGGCCAGTTCTGCACCAACCCGGGCCTCGTGGTCGCGGTCGACGGGCCGGGACTGGACTCGTTCGTCGCTGCCGCCCGCGATGCGCTGGCCACCTCGCCGGCCACGCCGATGCTGAGCCCGAACATCGCCCGCAACTACGCCTCCGGGGTCCAGGCACTGGCCGGCACGGCCGAGCTGGTCGGCCGCGGTGAGCCCAGTATCAGCGAAACCTCCTGCCATGCCGCGCTGTTCACCACCGACGCGCAGACCTTCCTGGCCTCCGAGGCGCTGCAGGCCGAGGTGTTCGGCTCGTCGAGCCTGATCGTGCGCTGCGCCGACGTCGAGCAGATGCGGGCCGTCGCCGAGGGCATCGAAGGCCAGCTGACCGCCACCGTGCACGCCGACGACTCCGACCTCGAGGAGGCGGCCCGGTTGTTGCCGCTGTTGGAACTCAAGGCCGGCCGGATCCTGTTCGACGGCTGGCCGACCGGGGTGGAGGTGTGCCACGCGATGGTGCACGGCGGACCGTTCCCGGCCACGTCGGACTCGCGCACCACGTCGGTCGGCTCCCGGGCGATCGAGCGCTTTTTGCGGCCCGTCTGCTATCAGAACGTCCCGAAGTCGTTGCTGCCCAGCGCGATCGCCGACGGCAACCCCGACAACCTGTGGCGGCGGATCGACGGCCGACTCACCCAAGCCTGACCTCTTACCTCCCCACCTCCGAAAGGCCCGTCATGCGTCCGACCTTTGACAGTGTGCTGTTCTTCCCCGTCACCCCGATGACCGAGTCCGGAACCGTCGACCTCGACGCGCTGGCCCGCCACCTTTCCAAGGGCGTGGAGGCCGGTCCGGGCGGGGTATTCATCGCTTGTGGCACAGGGGAATTCCACGCCCTGGAGGTGCAGGAGTACACCGAGGTGGTGCGTACCGCCGTCGACGTGGTCGCCGGGCGCGTTCCGGTCTACGCCGGCGCCGGCGGCGCGGTGGCCCAGGCCAAGCGATTCGCGGCAGCGGCCGAGCAGGCGGGCGCCGACGGCCTGCTGCTGATGCCGCCCTACCTGGTCGAGGTGCCGCAGGCGGGACTGGTCGACTACACGCGGGAGGTCGCCGCGGCCGCCGATCTGCCCGTCATCGTCTACAACCGCAACAACGCCCGCTTCACCGAGGAATCCGCGGTCGCCGTCGCACAGATCCCCAACGTGGTCGGGTTCAAGGACGGCACAGGGAATTTCGACCTGGTCGCGCGCATCGTGCAGGCCGTCAAGACCAATGTCGACCCGGACTTCCTGTTCTTCAACGGGCTGCCCACCGCCGAGACCACACAGCTGGCCTACCGGGCCATCGGCGTTCCGCTGTACTCGTCGGCGACGTTCGCGTTCGCCCCTGATCTCGCGCTGGCCTTCTACAACGCGCTGGACTCGGGCAACGAGCAGCTCGCCGACGCGCTGCTCAACGCGTTCTTCATTCCGCTGGTCCGCCTGCGTGACACGGTGCCCGGCTACGCGGTGTCGCTGGTCAAGGCCGGCGTCACGATGGAGGGCGTCCCCGCCGGGCCGGTGCGCCCGCCGCTGGTGATGCCGAGCACCGACGACGTCGCCGAGCTCGCCGCGATCGTCGAGGCCGGCCGAGCGGTGCTGTCCGGTGCGCTGGCCCACGCGGTCTGACCGGTGACCGCGATCCGCATCACCGGCGCGCGCATCACCCCGGTCGCGTTCGCCGACCCACCGCTGCTGAACACCGTCGGGGTGCACCAACCGTACGCGTTACGGGCGATCATCCGACTCGACACCGATGCCGGGCTGGTGGGGCTCGGCGAAACTTACGCCGACACCCGCCACCTGGTCCGCCTCCAGGCCGCCGCCGACGCGATCACCGGTCTGGATGTGTTCGCGTTGAACGGTATTCGCGCGGCAATCGCTGACCGGCTGGAAGGCGACACCGCTGCTGTCGGCACCGCCGGGATGATCACCACGGCCAGCGCGGTAGACCAGGTGCTCTCACCGTTCGAGGTGGCGTGCCTGGACGTGCAGGGGCACGCGCTGGGACGGCCGGTGTCGGACTTGCTGGGCGGCAGAGTGCGTGACGCGGTGCCGTTCAGCGCCTACCTGTTCTACAAGTGGGCGGCCCACCCCGGCGCCGAGCCCGACGGGTTCGGTGAGGCACTCGACCCGGACGGGCTCGTCGCGCAGGCGCGGCGCATCGTCGGCGAATACGGCTTCACCGCAATCAAACTCAAGGGCGGGGTGTTCCCGCCCGAGGAGGAGATGGCCGCGGTCGAGGCGCTCTCGCGTGCCTTCCCGGGAACGCCGCTGCGGCTGGACCCGAACGCGGCGTGGACCCCGCAGACGTCGGTGAAGGTGGCGACCGGATTGGCCGGCATCGTGGAGTATCTGGAAGACCCGACGCCCGGGCTGGACGGGATGGCGGAGGTGGCCAGGCAGGCTCCGATGCCGCTGGCGACCAACATGTGTGTCGTCGCCTTCGACCAGCTGAAGCCCGCCGTGGCCAAAGACTCCGTCCGGGTGGTGCTTTCGGACCACCACTATTGGGGCGGACTACAGCGCTCCCGGCTGCTGGCCGGTATCTGCGACACGTTCGGGCTGGGGCTGTCGATGCACTCGAACTCGCACCTGGGCATCAGCCTGGCCGCGATGGTGCACCTGGCCGGCGCCACGCCGAACCTCACCTACGCCTGTGACACGCACTGGCCGTGGAAGACCGAAGACGTCGTCCGGGCCGGCACGCTGAGGTTCGTCGACGGGTCCGTACCGGTGCCCACCTCTCCCGGCCTAGGCGTCGAGATCGACGACGACGCTCTCGCCGCGCTGCACGAGCAGTACCTGCGCTGCGGGATCCGCGAGCGCGACGACACCGGGTACATGCGCACCGTCGAACCGTCGTTCGAGTTGCTCAGCCCCCGTTGGTGAATCGGCCCCGGGGTGCGTCGCCCGGGTTTTACCGTGAATACCACCGGGCCACAGCGGCGGGCTCGTCGTCGTACCTGCGGAGCCACCGCGCCGCGAAGGAGGGCAGAGTCTCGCGGTCGGGGTCGTGCCCGGGCGCCTGGGAGCGCACAAGGCCCAACAGCATCGCCGCCAGTTCGCGGCGCGGCACACCCGCATAGGTCGGCGTTTTGTTGACTTCTCTTGCCGCCGCGAGGCTTTCACGGATTGCGTGGTAGGACAGCCCCTTTGGCATCAAACGGCCGAGGTCGCCGCCGTCCTCGGCCGGCACGTGTGCCTGGAAGCCCTGGGAGACGATCGCAAGGATCTGAGCCAGGTGCCGAACCACGCCGGGCACCGCCTGTAACCGGTACAGGTAGCTGTCATGCACGGCGTTGTACACGATCAACGCCGAACTGCGGTGTTCGATCTCCTCGACGAAGTGCCAGAGGAACAGCGAGGCGACCCGGTCGTCGCTGGGACGAAAGAGTTTGTCCTCGTGATCGAGGAACACCTTGAAGTACGGCGTGAACGTTGCTTCGACGATTGCGGCGTAGGCCAGGCGCCAGGCGAGCGGCTTGGTCGCCGTCAGCCGATCGTAGGACTCGACGACCGCGTCGCGCGTCGCCTGCAACCCGGGCCACCGCTTGATCAGTGCTCTCAGATGACTTGCGTGCGCCGCCGAATGCTGCGCTTCCTGTCTGAGATAAGCCTCGGCTTCCTCGACATCGGCGGGACTGCGCATCAGCGGGATGGCCTCGCGGGTCGCATCGACGATGAACTTCTCGAACCCCGGCGCGAAGAAGGAGATCAGGTTGCACTGCATGCCGAATGCCGGGCGGTGCGGCTGCCAGTTGAAGGGCACCTCAGTGCTCGCGAAATCGAAGCGGACGCGCCTTACCCGTAGGTCCGTCATGAGTTTGAGGCTAAACAGACGGCCGACTCTTGACAAGACGTTATTCGATTTATGTATGGTCTATCTGTTTGGTCCTCCCTCCCAGAAGGACGCATTTGTCATACGTTGTGCAACTTTCGTCCAGGCAGGCAGGTAACCGTGGACCTCATCGTCTTCAACAACCCGGCCGAACTTCCGTGGCAGACCACCGTGTGGGATCTGATGCTGGTGACGATCTTCGCCGCAGCGGCGGTGTACAGCATCGACCAGTTCCGGCGAGGCCGAAGGATCTACAGCGTGGTACTCATTGCCGCGACGATCTACGGCCTGGTGCTGGAATTGGCGGGCATGGCCCTGCTGGACATGTATCAGCAGGGTGACTTCATGATCATGCTGAACTGGGAGGCTTTCCCGCTCTGGCACGACACCACCATGATGCCTGCGTACGTCGTCATCTTCTACCCGGTGTTCCTGTTCACCGGGTTCAAGGTGGTCGAGTCACTCGGAGTCCAAAGCGTTGGCAGGCAGCAGTTGTGGGCGGCCTCTTCATGATCGCGTTCGACGCTCCCTACATCATCGAAGGCAACCTGCGCCATGTCGTCTGGTGGACCTGGGATCCCGATTTCGATCTGTTTCAGTACTGGGTCGGCTGGCCGCTGGTCGACCTGTGCTGGCAAGGCATCTGGGACGCGCTGTTCATCTATCTCATGCTGTGGGCGATGCCACGGATCGACACGACCGCAGAAGGATTCATGCCACGCTGGTCATATGCGAAGGCACTGTTCGCGTTTCCGCCACTGGCAGCGCTCACGGTGTTGATCGTCGGACCTATTCTGATGTCACCGGTCACCGTTGCCACTGCGCTCGGCCTACCCCAATGGCCTGTCGTCGTCGCCCTGATCGCGGGTTATGTGATCGTCGCCGCCATCGCGCTGCGCACGGCGAGGCCTCTTCCTGCAGAGAGATTCACGCTCGCCATCGTGTTCATCTACGTGGGTACGATGGCCGCGATGGCGAGCGGCAACATCGTCCACGAACGCGGGCTCACTCAGTACATCGTGGTCCAGGCCGTGGGGCTTGCGGTCGTGGCCGGCCTTGCGCTGCTGCCGGTGAGTCTCCGGCGCCGCGTGATCGCATCCGACCTCCGCGAGAAGGCGGAAACCGTTGATGGGACTTAGCGAACCGACAACCCTGCCCATAGAAACTCATCGGTGCGTAGTCACGGCTGGTCGGGGAACGCACCCGCGACCGAGGAGGAGGACATCCGACGCATCCTCGATGCGACGGACGAGCGTGGCCGAAAAGGGCTCGGCGATGCGGATCGCCGACATCGCGCGGGCTCTCCGCGTCACCCGACAGACCGTCTACCGCTACTTCCCCGGCACCGAGTCACTCCTCGTCGCGAGTGCGATGCGCACAGCCCACGGTTTCCTCGACCAGTTGGCTGACCACACAGCGGCCTCACTGAGCCCGCAGCCGCCCTCGTCGAAGGCGTGGCATTCGCCGCCGAGGCACTCAGCGGGGACCGCCAGATCGAGCACCTCCTGCGCACGCGCAGCGACGGTGGGTGGTCGGTGTCACTGACGTCGGAAACCGCGCGGGTGTTCAGCCGCGCGATGTTGCATCGCCTCGACGTGGACTGGAAGAAGAACGGGTGTGACGAGGCCGCGCTGGATGAACGCGCCGAGAGCGGTCTGCGCCCGCTGGCTGGGGCCTGCGATCATCTTCCCGCGCTGGCCTGTGCGATGGATGCGTTGCGTCCACCCACAGGCACGCCGACCTCGCCTCGCCACGACACGGCATGCTGACGACCGAATCCGATTCTGTGGCCATCGGCCGCACCTACACTGATGCTCGCTCGCGGCGCTTCGCGCGCCGCTGATACGAGGAGTGCATCAGTGTTTTCCCTGGCGAGGTTGTCCTGCTTCGTCGCCGTCGCCGAAGAGCTGCACTTCGGCCGCGCCGCGGAACGGCTGCACATGACCCAGCCGCCGCTGAGCCGTCAGGTCCAGCAGTTGGAGAACGAACTGGGGGTGCAGCTGATCGACCGCACCACCCGTGCCGTCACGTTGACGCCGGCGGGCGCGGCGTTCCTGCCCGACGCGCGGCGCATCCTGCAGCTCGCCGAGGGGGCCGCCCAGACCGTCAAACGCATTCCGGCCGGCGATCTCGGCACCGTCGTCGTCGGCTTCACGGCGGCCTCGGCGCATGCGGTGCTGCCCCGGCTGCTGGAGCGCGCCCGAGAGCGGCTCCCGGATGTGAAGCTCGACCTGCGCGAGATGGTCACCGCCGCGCAGATCGACGGATTGATGACCGGCGAGCTCGATCTGGGGATGGCCCGCCCCCCGCTGAAACGCCCCGGTCTGGTGTCACGGCCGCTGCTGCACGAGCAGTTGCTGGCCGCGCTGCCCGAAGGACACCCGCTGGCCGACATGACGCGGGAGCTGACGCTGATCGACCTGGACGGGCAGGACTTCGTCATGTATTCGCCCGTGCAGGCCCGGTATTTCAACGAGCTGCTGATCTCGACGTTCACCATCGCGGGCACCACGCCGCGGTATGTGCAGTACGTGACGCAGGTGCACACCATGCTGGTGCTGGTCCGCTCGGGCATCGGTATCGCGTTGGTGCCGGCGTCGGCGGCGACACTGCATCCCGAGGGCGTGGTGTTCCGGACCATCGGCGCGTTCCGCGAGCGTCCGGTGGAGCTGGACGCGGTGTGGCGCGGCGACTCGACCAACCCGGCGCTGCTTCGGGTGCTCAGAGACGTGCTCCCGCAACAGGAATGGACCACCTGATACCCCGCCGAAATCGCATTCCATGCGGCCATTTCGGGGTTTGACACGCGTGGAATGCGATTTCGGCGATTACCGGAGCAGAGTGTTGAGCGCAGGTTCGGCGAGGTCTAGCGTCAAGAGGAGCCCAACAAAGGAGTTCGTCATGGCCTCCAACAGTTCGAATCAACCAGTGAAGAATCGCGACAACAAGCGTCCGGCGCCTCAGAACGACGGTCACTGCCGGTGCCAGTGCAGCAACTGCAGATCCTCGGCGCACTGCCGCAACGTGGCCGCCGGCTGCGCCATGCGTGGCTGATCTCGGCGGATTCTCAGACGGGTGTGACGAGCGTGCCCGTCTTGAGAAAGCTGTCCAGGTTGCGCAGGGTGAGCGCTTCCATCGCGGCGCGGGTCTGCACGGTCCCGCTGGCCACATGCGGTAGCAGCACGACGTTGTCCAGCCCGAACAGTTCCTCGGGCACCTGCGGCTCGTCAGCGAAGACGTCCAGACCGGCGCCGGCGAGCCGGCCCTGCACCAGCGCCGCGACCAGTGCCTCCTGATCGACGACGCTGCCGCGAGCGATGTTGATCAGATAGCCCTGCGGACCGAGCGCGTCCAGCACCTCGCTGCTCACCAGCCCCCGGGTGCCCGCACCACCGGCGGCCGCGACGATCAGCACGTCCACCCGCGAGGCCAGCTCCACCGGTGACGCCGCGTAGGTGTACGGCGAATCCGTCACCTCGTGCCGGTTGTGGTAGCTGATGGTGCAGCCGAAAGCGCTGAGCCGCACCGCGATTGCGGTGCCGATCCGGCCGAGACCGATGATGCCGACGTCGCTGTTGCTGACCTGACGGGTCAACGGGTACATGCCGTCGACGGGCCAGCGGCCGGCCCGCACGTAGCGATCGGCCGCCGAGAATTGGCGCAGCGTGTCGATCATCAGACCGACGGCGGTGTCGGCGACGCAGTCGGTCAGCACCTCGGGGGTGTTACTCACCCCGATACCGCGGGTGGCCGCGGCGTCGACGTCGGTGGTGTCGTAGCCGACGCCGAAGTTGACCACCGCGCCCAGATTGGGGAGCGCGTCCATCAGCACCGCGTCCACCCCGGTGCGTCCCGACGTCACGACCGCGGTGATCTCGGCGCCGTGTTCGGCGAGGAACGCCGTCCGCTCGGCCGCCTCGATGGGCAGCCGGCGGGCGGCGTAATTCTCGGCGAGCGTGCGCGTCAGCGACGACATCAACGGCCCCACCTGCAACACGGAGCGGTTCTGTGCGGTGCTCATAGTGGTTTTCACGGTACGGCGAGCTGCGGATACCGGTCCACGTCCAAATTGGCATGGACTTATGCCCAAAGCGCATGCCTGCGCCGATGGCTCGCAGCTGTGCGCGGCGCAAGCCCCCGCCTCGGCAATAATCTGCAGGTCAGAGCGTATTTCTCGGGATGCTGTGAGAATGCCCGGTGACCTTGCTGACCCGAAAAAGCGCCGTTTGAGCGGGGTTGACGCTGTTTTCCCGGCGCTCCTACGGTGTGGTTGCCATCACAGCCCGCATCTACATACGTAGACGTCACTATCCCCGGCCCGGGAGGATCGATGAACCCCAGCACCGTGTTCGAGCCCCGGCGGCAGGTCGCCGTGCTGGCCCTCGCGGCGGCCACCATCGCGGCCGGCGGCTGCACCGTCGCCAACTCCGGCGGCGGCGGGTACGACCCCGAGACCCTACGCATCGTGCTCCAGCAGGAACCCCCGACACTGGAACCCTGCGAGAGCTCGCTGACATCGACCGGCATCGTGGTCCGCTCCAACATCACCGAGCCACTGCTCGAGCGCGACGCCAACACCGGCGATTTGAATCCGCTGCTGGCCACTGAATGGCAGCAGACCAGCCCCACCGAATGGACGTTCACCCTGCGCGATGGGGTGACCTTCTCCGACGGCGCCCCGTTCACCTCCGAGGACGCCGCGTTCTCGATCGACCGGGCGGTCAACTCCGATCTACAGTGCAACGTCGACGGCTACGTCTTCGGTGACGAGGAGCTGAGCCTGCGCACCCCCGACCCCACCACCGTGGTGGTCGGCACCACCGAGCCCGATCCGATTCTGCCGCTGCGTATCTCGTTCATCGAGATGGTGCCGCGCACCACCAGCACCACCGAGAAGGTCCGCGAACCCATCGGCACCGGGCCCTACGCGATCGCGCGCTGGGAGTACGGCCAGAAGCTCACCCTGGCCCGCAATCCGGGCTACTGGGGCAGCCCACCCGCCTTCGCCAAGGCCGAATACCAGTGGCGCAGTGAGGGAAGCGTCCGGGCGGCGATGATCACCAACGACGAGGCCGACATCGCGGTCGGCCTGGGCCCCGAAGACGGTGCCGGCGATCTCGGAGTGCCGTTCCAGAACAACGAGACCACCGCGCTGCGCATGCAGGCCACCGAACCGCCACTCGACGACATCCGGGTGCGCCAGGCGATCAACTACGCGGTCAACCGCACCGGCATCGTCAAGGCGTTGTTCCGCGACCTCGGCCAGCCCGCCGCGCAACTCATCCCCTCCGGCGTCGTCGGATACAACGACGAGCTGCAGCTGTGGCCCCACGACCTGGACAAGGCCAGGGCGCTGATCGACGAGGCCCGGGCCGACGGGGTGCCCGTCGACCGCCGGATCCGGCTGATCGGGCGCACCGCGCAGTTCCCGAAGATCACCGAGACCATCGAGGTGCTGCAGAGTGAGTTCACCGAGATCGGGCTCAACGTCTCGATCGAGATGATGGACACCGCATCGCAATTGGAGTATCAGTTGCGGCCGTTCCCTCCGGACACCGGCCCGTATCTGCTGATGATCATGCACGGCAACCAGGCCGGCGACGCCGCGTTCACCCTCGACCAGTACATGCTGTCCGACGGCCCGCAGGCCGCGTACGGCACACCGGAATTCGACGCCAAGATCCGGGCGGCCGAGGCGCTGACCGGTCAGGCCCGCCAGGACGCGTTCGCCACGCTGTTCGCCGAGGAACCGCAGGAGATCACGCAGATGGCCTATATCGCCCACATGAAGGGGATCCTCGGCAAGTCCCGGCGCATCGACTACACCCCCAATCCGGCGACCGGCGACGAAATGCTGCTGGCCGCAATGACTCCGGTCGGCACCGACCGCACCGACCAGTCCTGACTCCGACGTTCAAGAAGGGCCGCCCTCATGTTCTCCTTCGTCCGGCGCCGGATGTACACCAGCGCACTGCCGTTGATCATCGTGTTGCTCGGCGTGTTCCTGCTCGCCCGGCTCACCGGTGACCCCACCAACCTGTACCTGCCCGAATCCGCGACGCAGGAACAGCGCGAGGCGTTCGCGGCCGCCAACGGGTTCAACGATCCGCTGATCACCCAGCTGGCTGACTACTTCTCCGGCGTCATCCACCTCGACTTCGGCTCCTCGCTGCGCACCGGCGAGTCCGCAGCCGAGATGGCGCTGCGCGCGTTCCCGGCGACCCTGCAGCTCGCACTGACCACGATGCTGCTCGCGATCGTCGGCGCCATCGTGATCGGCTGCTGGGCCGCCTACCGCCCGAACTCGCTCGCCGACCGGTTCTCGTCGCTGCTGTCGATGACGGCCGCGAGCATCCCCGACTTCTGGTTCGCCATCACCGGGGTGTGGCTGTTCGCGGTGCTGCTCGGCTGGCTGCCCACCTCGGGCACCGACGCCGGCATGCTGTCGTGGATTCTGCCGATCGCGACGCTGATGATCCGTCCGCTCGGCGTGCTGACCCAAGTCGTGCGCGGTGCAATGGTTTCCGCGCTGTCGGCGCCATACGTGCGGTTGGCGCGCAGCAAGGGCGCCGGCGACTTCCGAGTGGTCACCCATCACGCGCTGCGCAACGCCGCGGCACCCGCACTGACCGTCGCCGGCGACCTCGCGGTCGGCCTGATCAACGGCGCGGTCGTCGTCGAGGCCATCTTCGGCTGGCCCGGCATCGGCAAGCTGATGATCGACGCGATCCTGCAACGCGACTTCGCGGTGCTGCAGGCCGCCGTCCTGCTCACCGCGGTCAGCATCTTCCTGCTCAACATCGTCATCGACGCCTGCTACGCGCTGCTCGACGCGCGGGTGCGCGAGCCCGCCCGAGTCTGAGACGGCATAGGAGACCCCACCATGACTCAGATCGACCTTGTCCCGGTCAAGCCGACCACCGCGATCCTCGGCGCGGACGACACCGAAACCTCCCGCAAGCGGGGCGGATCCCCGTGGTTGCGGCTGCTGGTCCACGACCGCGTCGCCGCCGCAGCGGCCTGCATCCTCGGATTGGTGTTCCTCACCGCGATCTTCGGGCCGATGCTCGTCGGCGACCTGGCGACGAAGATCGACCTGGACAACTCCAACCAGCCCCCGTTCACGCTGACACACGGCTGGGCCAATGTCCTTGGCACCGACCCGCTGGGTCGCAGCATGCTCGCTCGCCTGATCGTGGCCTGCCAGACCACGCTGTCGGTGGCCGTTCCCGCGGTGATCATCTCGGCGGTCGTGGGCTCGGCGATCGGCATGTGGGCCGGCTACTACCGCGGCTGGCGGGAGACACTGGCGATGCGCGTGGCCGACGTGATCATGAGCTTCCCGTCGCTGCTGCTCGCCGTCGTCGTGCTCTACGTGTTCTCCCCCAGCGCCGCGAACATCGTGCTGGTGCTGGCGATCACCCGCATCCCGGTCTACCTGCGCACCGCCCGCGCCGAATCGGCCGAGTTGCAGAGTCGGGTGTTCGTCGACGCCGCGCGCACCTTCGGCGCCGGCGCCAACTCGATCATCTGGCGCCACGTGCTTCCGATCGTGCTGCCGACGCTGTTGACCGTCGCGACGTTGGACTTCTGCTACGTGATGCTGGCGGAAAGCTCCTTGAGTTTCTTGGGCATCGGCATCCAGCCGCCCGACGTCAGTTGGGGTCTGATGGTCTCGCAGGGCCGCACCTATCTGCACAGCGCGTGGTGGCTGTCCTTCTTCCCCGGCCTGGCCATCGTGATCACCACGGTGTCGGCGACGATCCTTGCCGCGTGGGCCCGGATCGCGACCGACCCCGCCCAGCGGTGGCGGCTGACCGTCCCGCAGAAGCGTCTGAGCACGTTCACCAAAACCGGAAAGCGCCTGCCATGAAAGGTCCGAGCATGACCGCACTCGTTGATCGCGACGTTCCCGTGGACTCCGTGGACGCCACACCCGTGCTCGACGTCGAGGGCCTGACCGTCGAGGTGCGTACCATCACCGGAACCCTGCGCGCCGTCGACGGCGTCTCCTTCCAGGCCCGCCGCGGTGAAACCCTGGCGCTGCTGGGGGAATCCGGCTGCGGCAAGTCCATGACGGCCACCGCGCTGGTGGGGCTGCTCGAGCCCGTCGCCGACATCGTCAGTGGCACAGCCAGGCTCGCGGACGTCGACCTGCTCAGCGCCGGCCGCAAGAAGCGCCGCGAGATGGCCGGCACCGAGCTGGCGATCGTGTTCCAGGACGCGCTCACCGCGCTCAACCCGCTCTATACCGTGGGAACCCAACTGGCCGAGCCGTTCCGGATTCACCACGGCCTCGGCGCCAAGGAAGCCAAAGGCAAGGCCGTCGAACTGATGACGCGCGTCGGGATCCCCCAACCCGAAACCCGGCTCAACTCCTACCCGCACCAGTTCTCCGGCGGCATGCGGCAGCGCCTGCTCATCGCGATGGCGGTGGCGCTGAACCCGAGCGTGCTGATCGCCGACGAACCCACCACCGCACTCGACGTGACGGTGCAGGCGCAGATCATGGCGCTGCTGCGGGATCTGCGCACCGAGTACCGCATGGCCGTCGTGCTGATCACCCACGACCTCGCGCTGGTCGCCGAGGAAGCCGACCGCGTGGCGATCATGTACGCCGGCAACATCATCGAGACCGGCACCGTGGCCGAGGTTTTCGCCGACCCCAAGCATCCCTACACCAAGGGCCTGCTGAACTCCGTGCCCGTCGACGCCCGTCGCGGTGACGCGCTCAAATCCATCGGAGGCACCCCGCCGGACCTGCACTCCATCCCTGAGGGTTGCGTCTACCAGGCCCGCTGCCCGCTGGCCGCCGACGTGTGCCGCACCACCCGCCCGGCGCTGACGGGCGTGGGTGCAGATCGCAAAGCCGCCTGTCACTTCCCGGAAGAGGTCTGCAATGTCTGAGATTCCCGACACCTTGCTCGAGGTCCGCGACGTCCGCAAGAGCTTCCGCGTGCCGCACGCCGGCAAGAACAAGCTGTGCGCGCTCGACGGCGTCACGTTTGACCTGCGGCGCGGCGAGACACTCGGGCTGGTCGGCGAGTCCGGCTGCGGAAAGTCCACGCTGGCGCGCACTTTGCTGATGCTCGAGCGTCCTGATGAGGGCAGCGTGCGGTTCGACGGGGTCGACCCGTTCAGCCTCAAAGGCGCCGACCTGCTCACGTTCCGCCGCCGCGTGCAGATGGTGTTCCAGGATCCCTACGCGTCGCTGAACTCCCGGATGTCGGCCGCCGAGATCATCGCCGAGCCGTGGCGCAGTCACAAGGGCATCATCAAGAATCGCCAGGACCGCGACATGCGGGTCCGGGGTCTGCTCGATCTGGTCGGCCTGGGCGCCAAGGCGGCAGACAAATACCCGCAGGAGTTCTCCGGAGGCCAGCGTCAGCGCATCGGCATCGCCCGCGCCCTGGCCCTGAACCCAGACGTGATCATCTGCGACGAGCCGGTTTCCGCGCTCGACCTGTCGGTGCAGGCCCAGGTGCTCAACCTGCTCAACGACCTCCAGGAGCAGCTGCAGATCTCCTACATCTTCATCTCGCACGACCTGTCGGTGGTGCGCCATGTCGCCGACCGGGTCGCGGTGATGTACCTGGGCCGGATCATCGAGAACGGGCCCACCGAGGCGGTCTTCGAGCGGTCCAACCATCCCTATACCGCCGCACTGATGTCGGCGGCGCCGACGCTGGACGGCACCCGGCGCAGACAGCGGATCCTGCTCCAGGGCGAGGTGCCTTCCCCGATCAACCCGCCGTCGGGTTGCCGGTTCCGGACCCGCTGCTGGAAGGCCACCGACGTGTGCGCGACGGCGACGCCCGCCGCCGCTGTGGACACCGGTGTCCCCGGCCACAGCGCGCTGTGCCACCACCCGCTGCCGCTGGAAGGGAGTGCCCGTGAAACCGTACCGGCATGAGTGTCACGGCCTATTGCGTTCTCGCGACGGCGATCCTGCTCGCCTCTGCGCTGCAGGCGTCGATCGGATTCGGCATCGGGATGTTCGCCGCTCCGGTCGTCGCGCTGGTGGACCCGGCGCTGATTCCCGCCACACTGATCATGGTGGCGACGCTCGTCACGCTGATCGTCGTGGTGCGCGAACGGGAGTCGATCGACCTGCGGGGCACGGGCTGGGCGCTGGTCGGCCGGGTTCCGGGGACCGTCGCCGGGGCGCTGCTGCTCGCTGCGCTTCCGCACCGCGCGTTATCGATCCTGCTCGCCGGCGTGGTGCTGGGCGGCGTGGTCCTGACCAGCAGCGGGTGGATCCCCTCGCCGCGGAGGCGCAATGTCGTGGCCGCCGGTGCGGCGTCCGGACTGCTCGGTACCGCGACCGCGATCGGTGGTCCGCCGATGGCGCTGGTGTGGCAACGCAGCAGCGGCGCGCAGCTGCGCGGCACGATGAGCGGCTTCTTCCTGGTCGGTTCGCTGCTGTCGCTGGGGATGCTGGGCCTCACCGGCGCGGTCGACCACCGCACCTGGTGGGGCTTCGCGGTGATGGCACCCGCCGCGGTGGCCGGTTACCTACTTTCCACCGTCATGAACCGGCATCTGAATCCGCAGCGGTTGCGCTGGTTGGCGATCGGGGTGTCGGCGACGGGCGCCGTGGTGCTGATCGCGCGGGAGCTGCTCTCGATGTGAGGGGTGCGGCGTGACCGAACCCGACCTGTCGGTGCGCAAGGTCAAGTCCGCGGTCCGCACGGTGGAACTGCTCGAGTACCTGGCCGCCCGGCCCGATGAGCCGGCGCGGCTGCGCGAGATCAGCGACACACTGGGTATGCCCCGCAGCAGCGCCCACGCGTTGCTACGCACCCTGGTCCGCGAAGGCTGGGTGCGCTCAGATCCCACGGGAACGCTGTACGGCATCGGGATTCGCGCTCTTCTGGTGGGCACCAGTTACCTTGACAGCGACCCGTACCTGCCGTTGATCATCCCGTTCCTCGACGAGCTGCGCGCCGAGTTGGACGAGACGTTCCACCTCGGTCGCCTCGACGGCACGGACATCGTGTACCTGGCGACCCGCGAATCCACCAAGTACACCCGCACATCCAGCCGCGTGGGCAGGAGGCTGCCGGCCTACGCCACGTCGCTCGGTAAGGCGTTGCTGGCCGAACGATTCGGCGCCCGGCGTGACGAGCATGTCCCGTCCACCCTGAAAAGCCTGACACCGCGCACCATCACCGACCGCTCGCTTCTCGACGATGTCCTCGACGAGGTCAGGATCCGGGGCTACGCGTGTGATGACGAGGAGAACACCGTAGGCCTACGTTGTTTCGCGGTGCCGTTGCGCTACTGCAAGCCCGCCCAGGACGCCATCAGCGCGTCGGTGCCGGTGGGACGGCTCGACCCGCAACGTGAACGTGACATCGTCGACGCGCTGCGCACCATGGGAGACAAGGTGTCTCGCGTGGTGCGCCCGTTGGCCAACGGCGACAAGTGGTTCGCGTCATGACAATCGGAGGAAACGCATGAGCACACCCGTCGTCACCGACGTCACCGTCATCCCCATCGCGGGTCATGACAGCATGCTGCTGAACCTGTCCGGCGCCCACGGACCGTTCTTCACGCGAAACCTGGTGATCATCCAAGACTCGTCGGGGAACACCGGTGTCGGCGAGGTGCCGGGCGGCGAAGCGATCCGCGCCACCCTGGAGGAGGCGCGCGCGATCGTCACCGGCCGCCGCATCGGGGACTACCATGCCGTGCTCGGTGACATCCGCCGGGTGTTCGCCGATCGTGACGCCGGCGGCCGCGGCGCCCAGACGTTCGACCTGCGCGTCACCGTGCACGCCGTCACCGCAGTGGAATCCGCGCTGCTGGACCTGCTGGGTCAACACTTGGAGGTCCCGGTGGCCGCGCTGCTCGGCGACGGGCAGCAGCGTGAGCGGGTGCAGGCGCTGGGCTACCTGTTCTTCGTCGGTGACCGCGCCCGGACCGACCTGGCCTACCGCTCCCCCGCCGATGAGGCGCCCGACGCGGACGAGTGGTTCACCGTCCGCCACGAGGAGGCACTGACCCCGGAGGCGGTGGTGCGGCTTGCCGAGGCCGCCCACACCCGATACGGTTTCGCCGACTTCAAGCTCAAGGGCGGTGTGCTGCCCGCGCCCGAGGAGGCCAAGGCCGTCATCGCACTCGCCGAGCGTTTCCCGGACGCCCGGATCACGCTGGACCCCAACGGTGGATGGCTTCTCACCGATGCGATCAGAACCTGCCGTGAGCTGACAGACGTGCTGGCCTACGCCGAGGATCCGGTGGGGCCCGAGGGCGGATTCTCCGGGCGCGAGGTGATGGCGGAGTTCAAGCGGGCGACCGGGCTGCCGACCGCGACCAACATGATCGCCACGGACTGGCGGGAGATGGGTCACGCCATCCGTTCCGGGGCCGTGGACATTCCGCTGGCCGATCCGCACTTCTGGACGATGGCGGGGTCGGTGCGCGTCGCGCAGCTCTGCGATGCCTGGGGACTGACGTGGGGTTCGCACTCCAACAACCACTTTGACGTGTCGTTGGCGATGTTCACCCACGTCGCCGCTGCCGCGCCCGGTGACATCACCGCGATCGACACGCACTGGATCTGGCAGGATGGTCAGGCGATCACCACCGACCCGTACCGCATCGTCGACGGCTACCTGACCGTGCCGGACGCTGCGGGCCTGGGCGTGCGGCTCGATGAGGCCGCGGTGGCTGCGGCCCATGAGCTGTATCGACGCGAAGGTTTGGGTGGCCGGGACGACGCGGTCGCGATGCAGTACCTGATACCCGGGTGGACGTTCGACGCCAAGCGGCCCGCGCTGGACCGGGACTGACGTGAACATCGTTGTCGCGGACCCCAACCTGGTACCGCATCGCGAACGCTTCGAAACGGCGGTGCCGTCGGGGTCCGAGGTGCACTGGCACATCGGTGGCGTGCCGGATCAAGCGCTGCGCGACGCCGAGGTGTTCATCGGTTCGCGATTCACCGCAGACATGGCCGCGATGGCCAAGACCCTGCGGCTGGTGCACCCCGCGGCCGCGGGGACCGACAAGATCGATCTGGCTGCACTGCCCTCGGACATACTGGTGGCCAATACTTTCCACCACGAGCGGTCAATCGCCGAGTACGTGGCGGGCGCTACGGTGATGCTGCGCCGAGGATTCCTCGCCCAGGATGCGCAGCTGCGGCGGGGTGTCTGGGCCACCTCGGTGTACGACCGGTCGATTCCGCAACCCACCACACTGAGCGGCGCCCGCATCGGGTTCGTGGGCTTCGGGCACATCGGGCGGTACTCGTGGAAACTGCTGCGCGCGTTCGGATGTACGGCTGCGGCAGTGACCGGTTCAGGCCGCGTCGCCGATGAGTGCGGGTTGGACTGGGTGGGCGACACCGGCCAGTTGCAGCGGCTGCTGCGCGACTGCGACGTTGCCGTGGTATCAGCGCCGCTGAACCGTCACACCGAGGGCATGATCGGCGCAGTCGAACTGGAGGCGCTCGGCCCGGACGGGGCATTGATCAACGTGGGCCGCGGCGCGCTGGTCCAGGAGCGGGCACTGTACGACGCGCTGACCGGCGGCGCCATCAAGGGTGCGGCCATCGACGTCTGGTACCGGTATCCAGCCGACGGATCAGGTTGCCCGCCAAGCGTTCTCCCGTTCGGTGAGCTGTCCAACATTCTGATGACGCCGCATTCTTCGGGTGTCACCACCGACACGTTCACCGGCCGCGTCGACGACGTCGCCGCCAACATCGGGCGGCTGCAGCGCGGCGAACCGCTGCACAACCTCATCCCCCACTGACCGCCGAGATTGCGTCCAGCGCGGGATTTTCCCGACTTGACGCGCGTGGAATGCGATTTCGGCGAACTAGTGCCGTGATCAGTACTGCGGTTCGTGGAAGCGGTTGATGATCGGGAGGCGCTCGATGATGCGATCGCGCAGACGCGGCTGCGGAGCCGGCGGCACCTGCGGCACCACGGCCGGCACCTGCGCGGGCGGGGCGGCCGGCGGCACGTAGGCCGGCGCAGCGGGAGCCGGCGGCAGGTAATTGGCCGGCGGCGCAGGCGGCACATAGGCCGGTGCGGGCGGGATCACCGGCGCCGGCGCGGCGGGCTCCTCGTATACCGGGGGCGGGGCCTCGGGCAGTGGGGGCGCGACGGCCTCGGGGGCCGGCAGCTCGACGGCGACGGGCTCGGCCACCGGCGGCGGGGGCGGCGGGGCCTCCGGCTCGGGCGCCTGCGGGGCGGCCTTGGCGGGCTTGGGTGGTGCCACGGGCTCGGCGGTCGGCTCGGTCACCGCGCGCGCCATCTCCGGGGCCGGATCGTCGGGGGTCAGGCTCATGCCGACCGCCACCGACAGCGACACCACGAACGTCACCACCGCGGCGGCCAGCACCGAGACCAGCGTCGCCGTCGGTGACAACCTGCGCCGCCGCGGTGCGGCCTCCGCGTCGAGGAGCGACACCGCCGATCCGGCCGCCAGCGCCGCACCGCGGGCCAGCGCGAGGTCGGCCTCGTCGGCGGAGACCACCGGCACCTGCAGCCGCTGCTGCAGCGCGGCCACCACGTCGGCGACGTCGCCGGAACCGAGCACGAAGACGGCGTCGGGATCCAACCCGTCGACCTCGGCGAGCGCGGACGGGTCCACCCGGTCGGCCGTCACGCCGTCCGGTGTCACCGCGGCGATCAGCGAGGTTCCGGGCTCGGCGATGCACACCACCACCCGCTCCAGGCCGGCCAGGTCGGCGATACCGCAGGCCAGAGCCTCGGCGGCCTCGACGTCGGACACCGCGATGACGTTCTCGACCGCGCGGTCGGTCAGCGCCTGCCACACCGCGCTGGCGGTGCTCTCCGCTTCGATGGTCCAGGTCAAACCGATCGCGTGCACCGGCCGGTCCAGCAGCCGAACCACCAGAGCGGCGGCGCTGAAGGCGTCGTCGACGGGCACGGTGCCGCGGTCAACAGTGCGGCTTTCCCCGCTCGTCGCATCGTCGACGAGGACCCAGCGGATCGATGACGCCGTCATCGACAAACCGAGTACGAGGTCCATAGTTGAGCTACCAATCTTCCTGAGACTGGTTCTCGACATTACCGCGACAGATCGCCACGGCACAGCCGCCGCCGATCAGGCCCTCGGGGTTACCATCGCTGCGGTGACGACGCGGCTCGTGATCCAGCGGCACGACATTCGGCAAACCCGCTGGCAGGACACCCCTTCGCCGGCTCTGGGCGACGGTGCGGCGCGGCTGCGCATCGACAAGTTCGCGCTCACTGCGAACAACATCACTTACGCCACGTTCGGCGAGCTGATGAACTACTGGCAGTTCTTCCCCACCGGCGATCCGGCCACCGGCTCGCTGCCGGTCTGGGGCTTTGCGGCGGTGGCCGAGTCGCACTGCCCGGGTGTGGCGGTCGGTGACCGGTTCTACGGCTACTACCCCGTCGCCGACGAGGTGGTGCTGTATCCGGAGCCGGTCGACAATGGCGGGTTCACCGACGCCGCCGGCCACCGCAGCGGTCTGCACCCGGTCTACAACCGGTATGTGCGATGCAGCGCCGACCCCGGCTATGTCGCCGAGTTCGAGGAGCAGCAGGCGTTGTTGCGGCCGCTGTTCTCCACGTCGTTTCTGCTCGACGACTTCCTGGCCGACAGCCGCTTCTTCGGCGCCGACACCGTGATCCTGTCCAGCGCGTCGAGTAAGACGGCCTACGGCACCGCGTTCTGCCTGTCGCGGCGTGCGGGGGACGTACGCACCGTCGGGCTGACGTCCCCGGCCAACCTGGATTTCACTCGCTCACTGGGCTGCTACGACAATGTCCTGACCTACGACGACGTCGAAGCGCTGCCCGAGTCGCCGGCGGTGTACGTCGACTTCAGCGGCAGCGCATCGGTGCGGGCCGCGGTGCATCACCGGTTGGGCGAGCGACTGGTCTACGACTGCGCGGTCGGCGGCACCCACTGGGACGCGCTCGGCGGCGACGCCGGCCTGCCCGGTCCGGCCCCGATGCTGTTCTTCGTTCCGGACTGGGCCGCCAAGCGTGTCTCTGAATGGGGCCAGGCGGCGCTGCTGGAGCGCGTCGCGGCAACCTGGATCGCATTCATGGAACCGGTGAGCCACGCCGAGGACCCGTGGCTGACGGTGGTGTCCGGCCATGGCCGCGACGCCGTCGACGCGTGTTACGCAGCGCTACTGGACGGCACGGTTCCCGCCCGCGAGGGCCACGTCCTGTCGCTCTGACCGCCCGCGGGCGAACTCCGTCGGCGAGCAGCCCGCCGCCCGGTTGAACGCGGTGGTGAACGCCGTCGCCGACTGGTAGCCGACCCGCCGCGCCACCTGCGCCACCGACGGTCCTCCGCTGCGCAACAGATCCTTGGCCATCGCCACGCGCCACTCCAGCAGGTACTGCATGGGCGTCATTCCCATTGTGCGCGTGAACCTTTGGGCGAACACCGCTCGGGACACCGCCGCCGCCCGGGCGAGTTGCTCGACGGTCCAGCCGTGCGCGATGTCGGCGTGCAACTGCTGCAGCGCGGGGGCGAGCACCGGGTCGGCGAGCCCCGCAACCAGCCCGCGTCGGGGACGGTCGAGATCCGTCGCGGTGTGCACCCGGACCGCCTCGATCAGAAGCACTTCGACGAGCCGCGGAGGATGGCGTCCCGGCACGGGCCGTTGGCATCGGCTTCCTCGATGATCAGCTCAGCGAGGCGGTGCAAGCGCTGCGCGCCGGCCTGGTCGGCCCGCACCAGGATCAGTGGCGGCAACAAGGCGACCAGCAGCGTCGCGTTGGCGGGATCGAAGCGGAAGTAGCCGCCCAGCATGCGCATCGTGACCGGTTCCATGGCGCCGCCGTGCCGGGTGTGGCGGGAATGGTCGAGCGTGCTCGGCGTCGGGGCGATGCCGCTGTCCGCGCCGAGCGTGAACTCCGGGGTCTGAGGCAGCAGCAGGAAATCGCCCTGGTGCAGCTCGACAGGGTCAAGCCCGTCGGCATCGAGCAGGCACGAGCCCTGCAGCATCAGGCAGAATGCGGGGCCGCCGTACCGAGGTTTGCGAACACTCCATCGACCGCCGCCGGTGATGACCTTCGACAGCACGGCCTCCGGGCTCAGCAGGGACATCAACTCGTCCATCGGCTCGGCGTTGCCCACACGCAGACGCTAGCGCGCCGTCCACCGATCGGGGGACAAACGTTTCCACCGGCGCATCCACCGGTAGGCGGACAGACGCCGCGGCGCCGGGCGGGCATTCTTGGTTCATCGCCGGAACACTCCGGCCGACAACCTCAACGATCAACTCGCACAGGAGAATCCACTATGAACAAGCTCACCCGCATCATCGCACTGCCGCTGGTCTCGGCCGGCATCCTCGCCGGAACGCTCGGTCTGGCCGGCACCGCCGGCGCGGCGGTGAGCTCCAACAGCACCAACGGCAGCCACTCCATCGTCGCCACCCCCGACAAGCACAGCAACAACCCGACCATCAACACCTGGAAGCAGCGGCACCGCCACCACCACAACAACCACTGGCGCCACTGAGGGCCGCGCCGGTTCGGCTAGCGGGCGGCCAGGGCGACGGCGTCCGCTCCGGCGGCGTACCGGAGCCGATCGGAGGGATCGGTGGCCGCTTCGAGAACGACGTCGGCGACATCGCCCGGGGTGGTCACCGCCCCGGGCGATTCGAATGCCGCCAGGATCGGCGCGGCGAAGGCCTGGTAGTCGGCGGGGATCAGGCCGGCCATCCGCTGGGACCCGTTGCCCGCGAACTGCGTCGACGGCCCGTAGCCCGGCTCGACGAGCTTGGCGCGCACGCCGAAGTACGCGAGTTCCAACGCGAGGGACCCCGTGAACCCTTCGATCGCGGTCTTGCTCGCGGTGTAGGCGGCTGCCAGTGGCATCGCCGCCAGGGTCACACTGGAGGTGACGTTGATGATGACGCCCGACCGCTGGGCCCGCATCTGCGGTATCACCGCCTGTGTCATCGCCATCACGCCGAACGTGTTGGTTTCGAACAACTCTCGGACGGTCCGCGCCGGGGTGGCTTCGAAGGCGCCAACCGCACCGATTCCGGCGTTGTTGACCAGCACGTCGACCGGGCCCGCGGCCTCGACGGCGGCGGCGATGCTGTCCGGTTCGGTCACATCGAGCGCGAGGATTCGCAGCCGGTCGGACCGGGGGAGCACGTCGACGCGCGGGGATCGCATGGTGGCGACGACCTGCCAGCCTTCGACGAGGAAGCGCCGGGCCGTGGCGAGGCCGTAACCGGACGAGCAGCCGGTGATGAGAACGGTGTTCATGATTGAGAAGTCAAGCCGTCGTGCGGCCGCCGCTCAACGCCGCGGCGTCTGGAAGTTCTTCGCGATCGTCTCGGCTCCGATAATCGACTATCCGGTGTCGGCCACGTCGCCCCACGACCGGAGCCGCTGCATGACGATCTCACTCCACACCTTGGACGACGAAATCGACTGGGTCTGTACGGGGTGGCCGCCTTCGGGATAGGTGACACCCCTGCCCATTCCGCGGTACTGCCATCCCGCACCGCGCCACCGTTGCGGGTCCAGGCAATTCCGTCCGTCGATGATCCGGCGTTTGTGCACCACCGGCTCCAGGTCCGCGGGCCGGAGCTCCCGGAACTGCTGCCACTCGGTCAGGACCAGCACGACGTCGGCGTCCCGGCACGCCTCGACCGCATCTGGCGCGTAGTCGAAGTTCGGGAACACCGCGCGGGCGTTGTCCATGGCGTGGGGGTCGAACACGCAGATCGAGGCGCCCTCCGCGTGCAGCTGGCCGGCGATGTTCAGCGCGGGTGAGTCGCCGACGTCGTCCGAATCGGGGGTGAACGACGCTCCGAGCACGGCGACGCGGGCACCCGCGAGCCCGCCCCCGAGCATGTCGCGGGCCAGACCCACCATCCTTGACCGGCGCCGCACGTTGATGCTGTCCACCTCGCGCATCAGCATCAACATCTGATCCGCTCCCGCCTCGCCGGCGCGGGCCATCACCGCGCGAACGTCCTTCGGCAGCGCTCCCCCGAACCCGACGCCGGCGTCGAGCAGGTCGCGGCCGATCCGCGGGTCGCGCCCGACCGCGTCGGCCACGAAGCAGACGTCCGCACCGACCGCATCACACATCTCCGAGACCGCGTTGATGAACGAGATCTTGGCAGCCACAAAAGAGTTCGCCGTCGCCTTGACCATCTCGGCGGTGGTCAGGTCGGTCACCAGCAGCGGCACGCCGGCGTCGACGAACGTGGCGTACACACCCCGCAGCACCCGTTCGGCATAGTTCAACCGATCGGTCTCGACGCCGAGCACGATCCGGTCGGGGGCCAGGGCGTCCTGAACCGCGTGTCCCTTGCGCAGGAAGTCGGGATTCCAGCCCAGATTGACGGCGTATCCCGCCGGGGCGAGCTGGCGGAGCCGGGCACTGACCTGCCTGGCGGTACCCACCGGCACCGTCGACTTACCGAAGACCACCGCCGGCTTGGTCAACCGGGGCGCCAGGTGGTCGACGACGGTGTGCAGCGCGGTGAGGTCGGCGCCGAGTTCCCCGGCCTTCTGCGGCGTGCCGACGGTGATGAAGTGAACACGGGCGAACGTCGTGGCCTCGTCGTAGGAGGAGGTGAATAGCACGGCTCCGCGCTGGACGTGCCGTCGCAGCAGTTCTGCCAATCCCGGTTCGTAGAACGGTGTTTCGCCTGCCTGCAGGCGAGTCAATCTGGGCAGGTCGACGTCGACGACCATGACGTCGTGGCCGAGCTCGGCCATGCACGCCGCATGGGTGACACCGAGATGCCCTGCCCCGAAGACCGCGATCCGAGCCACTTCCGTCAAACCCCTTCGGCATAGCTCGGCAAACACCTGTGACGACTCATGTTGACCGCAGCCCCTCTCCCGCGAGTGGTGCCGGCCGGATCGAAGCGACGATCCCGTGGAGGCCGTAGCTAACGATCCGACCGACGTGCTCCACTATCCGGTGGCACCCGCAGGCGGTACATAGACCGTTGGAGCCAATTTCGGCTCAGATCTGGACTAGTCCGCCGGTTCCGTCTCGGTCACACGGACCGTCCGGAACCGCGCGGCGGCCTCCGCTCGATTGGCCACCCCGAGCTTGGTGAGGACGCTGTGGACATGGTTTTTCACGGTGTGGACCGCGATGCAGAGCCTGTCGGCGATGTCGCGGTTGGAAAGACCTTGCTCGAGCATCCGAAGGATCTGGACCTCGCGGGCGGTGAGGACTAGTTCCTTGGCCGCCGGTTCCCGTTGAGAGGCCAGGCTGGAAAGCCGGCGCAGCAGGATCGCCGACACTTTCGGCGAACAGAGCATCTCCCCTTGAGCAACCCGGCTCATGACGGTGAGCAGGTCGTCGAGTGATTCGTTGCGCAGGTGGTATCCGGCGACGCCGGCCTCCGCGCAGGCGACGATGCCGTCGTCATCGTCCTCGGCCATGCCGAGCACGATCACCCTTGTGCGCGGGTCGACCTCGAACACCGCGTGCAACAGCACCACACTGTCGCGGGTGTTGATGTTCAGCAGCACCAGTGCCGGCGGGCTGGCGGTCAGAGCGGTGAACAGCGAAGGCAGATCCCACGCCACGCACACCGAGCCCGCACCGTTCCTGCTGAACACCGCCGCCAGGTTCTCCCGGTTCAGTGTGCAGTCATCGATGATCAGCACACTCGAATCACACAACGACCGGCACTCGGCGCCGGACGCCGCGGCGACCGGCGAACCATTGGTGGTTGCCGGGGCCGGTGCCGGCTGCGTCGGCGGCGACTGCCATGCCACCCCGTCGCGCAGCGCATCCCGCAACGGGCTCGGCGACAGCGGGCGTTGATACACGCATTCGGTCGACATACCCCGCCCGTCTCGCCCCGGCCGGCGGCGCACCGCGATCACCGCCGAGCGCGACCCCCAGCCAGCTGGATTTGCTGATGATTGCTCAGTTCCTACAAGTTTCGCCGGCATTCCTAACCCCCGATAGGTCAAACCAACGTCCTGACATCATCGGACGCAACGTAATTGTGGCCCACGCAGGAGGTGGCTGCGCCGCTTTCGCTGCCGCCATTTTGCAGGTAGTTGCACATGATGCTTAGTTGCCAGATATTCCCATTAGCGTATGCATATCCGGTTGACGCCGGATGATACGGACATATTTGTATCTGGGATTGTCGTTACACACAGTGGTTGAACTGCAGAAATAGTGTTCAGCAGGTAGGTCCAGTACCAGATCTGCGGCCTCGATCAGATGTCCCAGATCCGATCTAGCTCTTGAGAAATGTTTGCCAGATTTGCAATCATCCGCACAAAATCGAGAGAAGCGGCGGGCGTTGCACCTTAGCCCCGCGGCTGGGAGCGGCCCCGGTGGGCAAGCCTGGAAGCCACCACAGCGACCATCCAGCAAGTCTGCAGGGCTCTGGCAGGTGCAATCGTTGCTCGTGGACCTGTGCCCTCAGGCGGCCTCGCCGGCGTCGGCACCGGTGTCCGACGGCGCCGTCGCCGGTTCGTCGTCCTCGGTCGACTCCTCCGGCCCGTCCTGCCCGTCGCTCTCCCCGGCCCCGTCATCGACCGGGGTGGTCTCCGACTCTTCGTCGACCACCGCCGACGTGTCGATGTCGTCCGCAACGTCGTCATCGTCGGCCTCGATCGCCTCGGTGGCGCTGTCGTCGCCGGGCTCTCGGACCTCGTCGCTGAGGTTCTGGACCTCGCTGATCTCGACGGCCTCGTCATCGCGGCGGCGCTGGGTGTCTTCGTCGGTATCTGCCGCCGGACCTTCGGGCACCTCGGACTGCTCCTCGACCACAGGCTCGGTCTTGGTCGGCGGCGTGAGCGGCGCGAAGAACGTGGAGCGCTTCGGCACGCTGTAATCGCTTCTGTCGTAGGCGAGTTCGATGAACTTGCGCAGCGGGGCGTCCAGCGCGGCGATGACCGGATCGGGCAGCCACGCCACCGGCATCAGCAGCGGCACCGGATAGGTCTTGAGCACGTAGTAGTGGGTGTTGGAGTCCGCGTCGAACTGGTAGTAATCCGAATCCCCGGACTCCTTGGCGTCTTCCAGCTCCCCGGCGGTCAGGTCAAGCTGAATGTTGCCGTGTACGAAGATGATTCCCATGATCGCGTTCGCGATTGCCACTGGGTTCCACAAATAGGTCGGGAAGTCGGCCCACCCGTCGTACTGGCGCACGACGTCGTGGGTGAGGTCCCCGTTGTTCGGGGTGGCGCCGTCGAAGGTCAAGTCCACGATCGGGACAGTGATCCCCTTGAAGCGCTGCATCACACCGCCGTTGGGCCGGTTCGGGTTCGCGACGAGAACGTAGGTGTTGCCGGTGTGCGCGCCCTTGTACTGAGATGCGACGACCGCGCCCTGGGAGAATCCGAAGATCACATCACCGGCGGCCGGGTCCCGGGCTTCCAGCGCCCCAACACCCTGGCGCACCGACTTGTTGAACGTCAGGTCGCGGAAACCGCCGTGTGAGACAGGCCAGAAACCGCCGTTGTAATCGACTTTCTGGTAAGGCGAGTCCGGCGGCGTCACTCCGGCGCCGTCGATCACCCTCCCGATGAAGTCCTGGTACATCTGCTCGCTGGGCAGGTAGCCGATGCTGGTGCCGCGCAGATAATGCAGTGACGCCGTCAGCGCAGGAGCGACCGACACCGCGGGCGCGACGCCGATCGCGGCGGCGCCGGCCAGTGCGACGCCGGCGGTACCGACCGCCGATACCGCTGCCTTGATGCTCTTCTTGCCCATATGTCCCCCTCCAGCGCCGCCGCTGTTCTGCAAGCCCACCGAGTGTAGGCAGATCAATTTGCTGACGCCAAGGACGGATTTTTGCTGGAACGCGGCGAAACGCAGTGATCTAGAAGCTCGGTGCCTAGAGTTCGATGAGTTGTGTACGTCGTGCTCGGACAGGCGGTGTGCTTTCGCGAGGAGGCGGCATGGGGGGATCGGGCGGGTACGCGCGGCACGTGGGGCGGATCGGTGGTCTGGCGTTTGCTCTCGGGGTGGGCACTGCGCTGCTGACCGGCACGGCGGTGGCGGCCGCGGGAACGGGTGAGCCGGGGACGCCGACGACGAACTCGTCGGCATCGGCACCGGACGGCACGGATTCGGGACCGGCCACCGACTCCCCGACAGCGTCGCTCGGCGGGTCCGAGGAGCCCGACGACGTCGAGGACGACACCGACGTCGCGGCCGACGATGCCGATGCCGAGGCCGAGTCGGAGGACACGAAGGCCGACGACGCTGCCGAACCCGAACCCGAAACTGACAGCGAGACGGAGCCGGAAGCCGAGGGCGAGGGTCCGGATACGACGTCGCGTGCCGAGGGCGGGTCACCGGACCCGTCGTCCCGCACCGCCGCCGGAGTCGCCGCCGAGGTCGAGGAGCCGAGTTTCTTCGAGAAGCTGTTCTCCAACACGTCGCCCACACTGGATCACCGGCCCGCCGAGGACACCGTGATCGAGGGCCGGGTCGTCGGCGACCTGCGGGCCCACGACCCGGACTCGTCACGGCTGACCTATACCGCGACCAGGCCCCAGCACGGCTCCGTCGTCGTCAACGCCGACGGCACCTTCCTTTACACACCCGGCGACGATTACCCGGGGCAGGACACGTTCCAGGTCACGGTCAGCGACGCTCGCAGCGGCTTCCACATCCACGGCGCCGCAGGTCTGCTCAACTTGTTCACCTTCGGGCTGCTCGGTAGCAGCGGGCACCGCACCACACAGACCGTGTTCATCGGCTACGACCGCGCCACGGTCGTCGACGGCCTGGCCTCGCCGGTGGATTTCCGCTTCCTGCCCGACAGTCGCATCCTCGTCGCCGAGAAGGCCGGCGCGATCCGGGTCGTGGAGAACGGCGTGCTGCGCGCGGACCCCCTGATTCAACTGGCGGTGCGCACGGATTCCGAACGCGGCATCGCCGGGCTGGCCGTCGATCCGGCGTTCGCGACCAACGGCCGGCTCTACGTGGCGTACGTCGCGGCCGACACCACCCGAAACACGTTGGCCCGGTTGGTCGTCACCGGTGACACCGCGACCCTGGACAAGGTCCTGGTCGAGTCCTCGCTGTCAGCGGCGCCCAACCACCACGGCGGCGCGCTCGACTTCGGCCCCGACGGCGCGCTGTACTGGGGTGTCGGTGACAACGCCGTCGGCGCCAACGCCCAGAACCTCGGCAACATTCACGGCAAGATCCTGCGGCTGCACACCGACGGCAGCGTCCCCGCCGACAACCCCGTGATCAACGGCGCGCGCACGCACATCTACGCGTACGGGTTGCGCAACCCGTTCCGGCTCACGTTCACCCCGACCGGGCAGCTGCTGGTGGCCGACGTCGGGAACGCGGCCTTCGAAGAGGTCAACCGCATCACCGCGGGCGGCAACTACGGCTGGCCGAGCTCGGAGGGCGTGTGCACCGCCGGGTGCGCAGGTAAGTCGGATCCGGTGTTCACCTATCCGCGCGGCGGCGGCGCGGCGATCACATCGGTGGCCGTCTACCAGGGCCGGGTGTTCATCGCCGACACCGTTCAGGGCTGGATTCGGACGCTGACCTGCACACCGGACTACACCTCGTGCGGGGACGTGCGAACCTTCGACCCCACGGCGGGTGCCACCGTCGTGCTGGCTGCGGGGCCCGACGGCAATCTGTACCAACTCACGTACTCACCGGGCCGGCTCGTCACGATCACACCGGCGACGTCGGTTTGACGACGGCCGTCGGCGGGAACAATGGCGCCACATTCGACCCGCAGGAGGTGGACATGCCAGGCCCGTTGCTCAAGGTGCTCGACTTCTGCCGCGCCGGATATCCGCCCACGGGCGTTCCGGCGCACGGGTACGTCCCGCTGATCGCGCTGTACGGACGCCGCGACGCCGACGCTGCGATCAGCTCGACCGCACCAGCTCGACGACGGGGATGACCCGGGAAGTCAACGTCTGGTAGTCACCGAACTGCGGTTCCGCGGCGACCTGCTTGGCGTAGATCTCGTCACGCTCAGCGCCCGTCAATGTGCGTGCCGTGGCCTGAAACGTCTCGGCGCCCAGCTCGATGGTGACGTGGGGATGCGCGACCAGGTTGCGGTACCAGTCGGGGTCGGTGTCGGAGCCGCCCTTGCTGGCGAAGACGAAAATGCGGCCGTCGTCGAGCAGCGGGACCAGCGGCGCGATGCGTTCGATGCCCGACCTGGCGCCGATGTGGTGGACGAGCACGAGCGGCTTGCCCTCGAATATGCCGCCGGCCATGCCGCCGGTGGCGCGGAACTCGTCGATCACCGCGCGGTTCATCTCGTCGAACGCTGCTTTATCCATGTCCGGTATGGACGCCTCGGCCTGCGGTCGATATTCCCGGCGACGAAATCAGGCCCCCTCGAAAGGGGGCCTGACCAGCGTGGCAGGTAGTGGATTCGAACCACTGTAGGCGTAAGCCGACGGATTTACAGTCCGCTCCCATTGGCCGCTCGGGCAACCTGCCGGGGTACTGCATGTGCGCTGCACAGCGCGCTCAGCAGGATACAACGAGGACGGTGCCCGACTACAAATCGCCGGGTGGGGGGCGGTGTCCGGCAGGTCGCGGGCAGCGGCCAAGATGGACCCCAGCACCGACACCCGAGGGAGGGACGAGTCCAATGGCGGATTCATCGTTCGACGTCGTCAGCAAGGTCGACCGCCAGGAAGTCGACAACGCGCTCAACCAGGCTGCCAAGGAGCTGTCGACCCGCTTCGACTTCCGCGGCACCGACACCAGCATCGCCTGGAAGGGCGAGGAGGCCATCGAGATCGTCTCCTCCACCGAGGAACGGGTGAAGGCCGCCGTCGACGTGTTCAAGGAGAAGCTGGTCCGTCGGGACATCTCGATGAAGGCCTTCGATGCCGGCGAGCCGCAGCCCAGTGGCAAGACCTACAAGGTCAGCGGCACCCTCAAGCAGGGCATCTCCAGCGAGGACGCCAAGAAGATCACCAAGATCATCCGCGACGAGGGCCCCAAGGGCGTCAAGGCGCAGATCCAGGGCGACGAGATCCGCGTCAGCTCGAAGAAGCGGGACGACCTGCAGGCCGTCATCGCGCTGCTCAAAGGCTCCGACCTCGACGTCGCGCTGCAGTTCGTCAACTACCGCTGACGACCCACTCAGCGCAGCACGCCGCGCAGGCCGGCCGCGGTGCCGGCATCGATCCGGTCGAACAACTGCAACAGCCGCCGGATCAGCGCGGTGAAGCCCGGCTCGAACCCGCGGAGCAGCGACGGGAACTGCGGGGCGATCGCGTGACCGGCGTCGGTCACCGTCCACCCCGACGCCCGTAACGCCTCCACCAGCCCGGTCAGCCCGTCGCGCGCCTGAGCCAATTGCGCGCCACCGGAATCCAGTGTGCGGCGCACCGCCTCCAGCCGCTCTCGAAGTCGCACCTGCGCGGCCAGATTCTGTTCGGCCTGATCGACGGTCACCTCACCAGAGGCACCGCGCCACGCACCACGCAGCCGTTGCACGGACCGGCGCTGCTGCGCGATCAGCTCGTCGAGCTCACCGATCTTGGCGCCCAGATCGGCCGCCGCGCCCGTCAGGCTCCGCGGATCGAAACCCTCGACCGTCGACACCGTGAACGGCACCAGCAACCCCCTCAGCAGTCGAGTCCCATTATCGCCGCCGCGAGGGCGGGGTTGGTGCACGTATTCCAAACCAGCCCTCGCACCGGGGGTCTCGTCCTAATGTGATGTCCCATGGCACCAGCGCAACGTGAGCCCAGAGTCGTCGTTCTCGGAGGGGGTTCGTGGGGCACCACCGTCGCCTCTATCTGCGCCCGGCGCGGGCCGACACTGCAATGGGTGCGCTCGGAGGAGACTGCGGCCGACATCAACGAGAACCACCGCAACTCGAAATACCTTGGCGACGAAGTGGAATTGGCGCACACGCTGCGCGCCACCACCGACTTCACCGAGGCCGCCGAGTGCGCCGACGTGATCGTCATGGGGGTGCCGTCGCACGGGTTCCGCGGGGTGCTGACCGAGCTGGCCGCGCACCTGCGGCCATGGGTGCCGGTCGTGTCGCTGGTCAAAGGCCTCGAGCAGGGCACCAACTACCGGATGAGCCAGATCGTCGACGAGGTCCTGCCCGGGCATCCGGCCGGAATCCTGGCCGGTCCCAACATCGCCCGCGAGGTCGCCGAGGGCTACGCCGCGGCCGCGGTGCTCGCGATGCCCGACCAGCATCTGGCCGCCAACCTCGCACAGTTGTTCCGCACCAAGCGGTTCCGGACCTACACCACCGACGACGTGGTCGGGGTCGAGATGGCCGGGGCGCTCAAGAACGTCTATGCGATCGCGGTCGGCATGGGCTACTCCCTCGGGATCGGCGAGAACACCCGGGCGATGGTGATGGCTCGAGCGGTGGCCGAGATGTCCAAGCTCGGGGTCGCGGTCGGCGGTAACCGCGACACGTTCGCCGGCCTGGCCGGCATGGGCGACCTCATCGTGACGTGCACGTCGCAGCGCAGCCGCAACCGGCACGTCGGCGAGCAGCTCGGGCAGGGCAAGTCCGTCGAGGAGATCATCGCGGCGATGAACCAGGTCGCCGAGGGCGTGAAGGCCGCCAGCGTGATCATGGAGTTCGCCGACAAGTTCGGCATCGCGATGCCGATCGCGCGCGAGGTGGACGGCGTGGTCAACCACGGTTCGACCGTCGAGCAGGCCTACCGCGGGTTGGTGGCCGAGAAGCCCGGCCACGAGGTGCACGGCACGGGGTTCTAGGCCTAGTTGAAGTACGGGTTGGTGCCCTCGGGCCGCGCCAGCAGCGGGTTCACCTGGTTGACGATCCAGGAGCCGCCCGGGCTGACGACGAAGCCGGCCTGGTTGCGGCTGTCGACGCAGGAGGTCAGGGTGCCGTCGCCGCCGCAGCTGACGGTGCCGAAGCTCAGTCGCGTGTTCGGTGGCAGCTCGTTGACCGGCCCGCCGAAGATCGGCGCCGGCGCCGACGCCCAGCCCGGCACTGAACCGGAGACACCGCTGACCAGGTTCGCGCCCTGCGGCGCGCCCGGCAGCACGCCGTTGCAGCCGTAACCGCCGGAGCGCTGCAACATGCAGGTCAGGCCGTTGGAGCTGAACGCGTACGCGGTGCCTTCGAGCACGGCGTAGTCCTTCGGGTTGGCCGGCGGATAGGCGTTGATGTTCGGGGCGGGCGGAGGCGGTGGGGGCGGTGCCGGCTGCGCCGCGGCCACACCCGACGCACTGAGGACACCGGCCGCGGCCACACCCAGGGCACCCACGACGATTCTGCTGCGCACGCTCACAGCCTAGATGTCGCCGGAAACCCCGGCAGCGTTAGCGGAGGTAGTGAGCACAGGGTCGGCAGTGGGTGGCCGGTGTGTCAGTACTGACCCGGTCCGCGTCCGGCCATCGCTTCCAGCCGCGCGATTCGATCGGCGACCGGCGGGTGGGTCGAGAACATCTTGCCGATCTTCTCGCCGGCCCGGAACGGGTTGGCGATCATCAGGTGGGCCTGGTCGGCCAGCTGTGGCTCGGGCGGCAGCGGGGCGCGCTCCACGCCGGCGCTGATCTTGCGCAGCGCGCTGGCCAGCGCCAGCGGATCGCCCGTCAGCTCGGCGCCGGACTGGTCGGCCTGGTATTCGCGAGACCGGGACACCGCCAGCCGGATCACCGTCGCGGCGATCGGTCCGAGCAGTGAAACCAGAAGAATAGCAAAGGGATTGGTGCCGCCGTCCCGGTTGCCGCCGAACATGCTCGCGAAGAACGCCAGGTTGGCCAGCGCGGTGATCACCGACGCCATCGCGCCGGCCACACATGAGATGAGAATGTCGCGGTTGTACACGTGGGACAGCTCGTGGCCCAGCACCGCGCGCAGCTCGCGCTCGTTGAGGAGCTGCAGGATGCCGGTGGTGCAGCACACCGCAGCGTTGCGCGGATTGCGTCCGGTGGCGAACGCGTTGGGCGCCGCGGTGTCACTGATGTAGAGCCGGGGCATCGGCTGACGCGCCGTGGTGGCGAGCTCGCGCACGATTCTGTACATCGCCGGCGCCTGCATCTCGTTGACGGGCTGGGCGTGCATCGCCCGCAGGGCCAGCTTGTCGCTGTTGAAGTAGACGTAGGCGTTCATGCCGATGGCGAACAGCACCGCCAGGAACATGATGTTGCGCCCGAACATGGCGCCGACACCGACGATCAGACCTGAGAACAGCACCAGCAACAGAAACGTCTTGGCCCTGTTGGCGTGCGGATGCCAAGTCATCTAGCGAGCCCTCCTCAACACCACCTGCATGATCTTCGTCCAGACAACGACCGACCACCCCGCCCGGGTTCCGCGCGGTCAACCGTGCCGATTGATGGTGTACTGCACCAGCGTGGCCAGCGCCTGGCGGCCGGGTCCGTCGGGCAGCAGCGCGAGCTCATCCTCGGCCTCGCGGGCGTAGGCCGCCACAGTCTCCTTGGCTTTCCGGATGCCGTCGGACGCGCGCAGCAGCCGCAACGCCTCGGCGAGATCGCCGTCGTCGGTGACCGGCTGAGCCAGCAACTCCCGCAGCCGGTCGGCGTCGGGCCCGGTCTCGCGCAGCGCGTACAGAACCGGCAACGTGTGCACACCTTCACGCAGGTCGGTACCCGGCACCTTGCCGGACTCGTCCGGGTCGCTGTCGATGTCGATGATGTCGTCGGAGATCTGGAACGCGGTGCCGACGATGCCGCCGAGGCGGGCCAGCCGCTCGATCTGCTCCTCGTCGGCGCCGGAGAAGGTGGCCCCGAACCGGCCGGAGGCCGAGATCAGGCAGGCCGTCTTCTCGTAGACCACCTTCAGGTAGTGGTCGACCTCGTCGACATGGTCGGCGGCGCCGCGGGTCTCCCGCATCTGACCGGTGACCAGCAGCGCGAAGGTGTCGGCGATGATCCGCACGGCGTCGGGTCCCAGCCGGCTGACCAGCCGGGACGCGGTCGCGAACAGATAGTCGCCGGCCAGGATCGCGATGTTGTTGCCCCAGCGGGCGTTGGCGCTGGGGGCACCGCGACGGACCTGCGCCTCGTCCATGACGTCGTCGTGGTACAGCGTGGCGAGGTGCACCAGTTCGATGACAGAACCGGCGACGGTGACCTGCCAGGCGTCCGGCTCGGGGCCCAGTTGCGCGGACAGCACGGTGAACAGCGGTCGGAAGCGCTTGCCGCCGGCCTGGAACAGATGCTGCACCGCCTCGGCCATCAGCACGTCGGCCTTGCCGAGCTCTTCGGACATCAGTGCTTCGATACGGTCAACTCCGTCGCGGACATCCTGGGCGAACTCCGCGTCGCCGAAGTCCACTCCCGCCACCACGTTCGCCGGTGTCCTCACACAGCCAACATACTGGGAACCATGAACTCAGCGGCGGGCAGTAGCGAAGCGACCCGGGGTTCGGTCGCGGCCGATGTGGTCGTGGTCGGGGCCGGGCCCGCCGGCTCGTCGGCGGCGGCCTGGGCTGCCCGTGCCGGTCGCGAGGTGCTGGTGATCGACTCCGCGCAGTTCCCCCGCGACAAGGCGTGCGGCGACGGACTGACCCCGCGCGCGGTCGCCGAACTGCGCCGACTGGGGTTGCAGCCCTGGCTGGACGGCCGGATCGCCCACCGCGGGCTGCGGATGTCCGGGTTCGGCGCCGATGTGGAGGTGGCATGGCCCGGGCCGTCGTTTCCGTCGTTCAGCAGCGCAGTGCCGCGCACGGAACTCGACGAGCGGATCCGGCTGGTCGCCGTCGACGAGGGCGCGAAGATGATGCTCGGGGTCAAGGCCGTCTCGGTGGAGAAGGACACCTCGGGCCGGGTGACGGGTGTGGTGCTCGACTCCGGCGAGGTGGTGCGCTGCGCGGATCTGATCGTCGCCGACGGCGCCCGCTCGACGCTGGGGCGGGCGCTGGGTCGCGAGTGGCACAAGGAGACCGTGTACGGGGTGGCGATCCGCGGCTACATCGCGTCGCCGCGCAGCGACGAGCCGTGGATCACGTCGCACCTGGAACTGCGCTCCCCCGCCGGAGAGGTGCTGCCCGGATACGGCTGGATCTTCCCGCTGGGCAACGGCGAGGTGAACATCGGCGTCGGCGCGCTGGCGACCTCGAAGCGTCCCGCCGACGCCGCGCTGCGGCCCCTGATGAACTACTACACCGGGCTGCGCCGCGACGAGTGGGGATTCTCCGGCGATCCCCGGGCCGGGCTGTCGGCGCTGCTGCCGATGGGCGGTGCCGTGTCGGGGGTGGCCGGCCCGAACTGGATGCTGATCGGCGATGCGGCGGCGTGTGTGAACCCGCTCAACGGCGAGGGGATCGACTACGGGTTGGAGACGGGCCGACTCGCGGCCGAGATGTTGGGTACGGGCCCGTACACCGCGGCCTGGCCGGCGATGCTGCACGAGCACTACGCCCGCGGGTTCTCGATCGCGCGGCGGCTGGCGCTGCTGCTGACGTTCCCGCGGTTCCTGCCCGCGGCGGGGCCGGTGGCGATGAGGTCGTCGGCGTTGATGAAGATCGCGGTCCGGGTGATGGGCAACTTCGTCACCGACGAGGACGCCGATGCGGTGGCGCGGGTCTGGCGGGGTGCGGGCACGCTGTCGCGCCGGATGGACGCCCGCCGCCCGTTCACGTGACACCCCCTCCCGTTGCGCGAGCGTGCGTGTCTGCGGGCGACACGCCGTCATCATCGGTAACTTCGCGCACGCTCGTCGGGCGACGGCCGTGACGTCCGTCTACCGCGCACCGTTGCGGTCGCGTCGCGACGACATCGATCCCGCGCTGACGTTCGAGCGCGCGCTGTCGTTGGGGCTGTGCGGGTTCGGCGGTCACGGCGACGCCGAGCGGGTGGCGCGGCGGGTCGAGCGATTCGCGGCGGTGCCGGACGGTTCGCTGGTGTGGACCCGCGGGCCCGAAGGGCTGTATCGGCTGGGACGCCTCGACGGTTCCTACTTCTACGACGCCGACGGCGAGGACGTCGACCTCGTCCACGTCCGGCCGTGCCGGTGGCTGGACTCCCCGGTCGACGAATCCCGTTGCCCGGCAGCCGTCGTCGCGACGTTCGGGCGCGGAGGACGCAACTTCCAGCAGATCCACGACGACCGCGTCGGCGAGGAGTCGATGCGCCTGTGGCGGGACTGAGCGGCGCGGGGCGCGGCTGCGCGAGCGTGCGTGTTGTCGTGTTTTTTCGCGGCGTGTCGGCCGCAGACACGCACGCTCGCGGGAAAGGAGGGCGGGGTAAGCGGGTTCAGGATTTGGTGGCGGCGTGCAGCGCGACGATCCCGCCCGTCAGATTGCGCCAGCGCACCTTCGACCAGCCGGCCGCCTCGATGCGCCGGGCCAGCTCGCGCTGATCCGGCCAGGCCCTGATCGACTCGGCCAGATACACATACGCATCCGGATTGGACGACACCGCCGACGCCATCGCCGGCAGCGCCCGCATCAGGTACTCCTTGTACACCGTCGCGAAGAGCCCGTTGGTCGGCGTGGAGAACTCACACACCACCAGCCGTCCGCCCGGACGGGTCACCCGCGCCATCTCCCGCAGCCCCGCCGAATGGTCGACGACATTGCGCAGTCCGAAGCTGATCGTCACCGCGTCGAACACCCCGTCGGCGAACGGCAGCCGGGTGGCGTCCCCGGCGACCTTGGGCACGTCGCGTGACGCGCCGGCCGCCAGCATGCCCACGGAGAAGTCCCCGGCCACACACCACGCGCCGGAGCCGGCCAGTTCGACCGTCGACACCGCCGTCCCGGCGGCCAGGTCCAGCACCTTGTCCGACGGGCTCAGCCGCAGCGCCTCGCGGGTGGCGCGGCGCCAGAACCGGTCCTGTCCCAGCGACAGCACGGTGTTGGTCAGGTCGTAGCGGCGTGCGACCCCGTCGAACATCGACGCCACTTCATGGGGATCCTTCTCCAGCGACGCGCGGTTCACGCAGCCGAACGTATCAGGCAGACCGCTGGCAGTTGGCTGTGCGCTCGGTGCCCCGGGAATGGTTGGCGACCCGCCGGGCATTGATCCGGGCATGAGCGAAAAAGTCTGGTTCATCACCGGTGCGTCGCGCGGCTTCGGACGCGAGTGGGCGATCGCGGCGCTTGAACGCGGTGACAAGGTGGCCGCCACCGCCCGTGACCTGTCCACCCTCGACGACGTGGCCGCCGAGTACGGCGACGCGCTGCTGCCGCTGAAGCTCGACGTCACCGATCACGACGCCGACTTCGCCGCGGTCGCGCGGGCCCACGACCACTTCGGTCGGCTCGACATCGTCGTCAACAACGCCGGCTACGGACAGTTCGGGTTCATCGAGGAGCTCTCGGAGAAGCAGGCCCGCGACCAGATCGAGACGAACGTGTTCGGCGCGCTCTGGATCACCCAGGCCGCACTGCCCTACCTGCGCGAACAGCGCAGCGGCCACATCATCCAGGTGTCCTCGATCGGCGGGGTCGTGGCCTTCCCCAACCTCGGCGCCTACCACGCGTCCAAGTGGGCGCTGGAAGGGTTCTCCCAGGCGTTGGCCCAGGAGGTCGCCGAGTTCGGCGTACACGTCACCCTGATCGAACCGGGGGGTTTCGCCACCGACTGGGCCGGGCCGTCGGCCAAACACGCCACCGCGCTGCCGGCCTACGCCGACGGGCACGCCAGGAACGAGCAGATGCGCGCGTCACGGACGGCACGCCCGGGCGATCCGCAGGCGTCGGCCCGCGCGCTGCGCAAGATCGTCGACAGCCCCGACCCGCCGCTGCGGGTGTTCTTCGGGGAGCTGCCGCTGGAGCTGGCCAAGGCCGACTACCAGAGCAGGCTGGCGGAGTGGGAGAAGTGGCAGCCGGTGGCGATCGAAGCCCAGGGGTGAGGGCGCGGCGCGCGATGTGACCGGGCCGCCTACGCCGCGCGCAGGCGGCGGGCCCCCAGCACCGCGTCGTAGTGCCCGAGCAGCTCGTCGCAGATCGCCGGCCAGGTGCGGCCCAGCACGCTGCGGCGGGCGGCCACCGAGTAGCGGCGACGTTCGGCGATCAGGTGATCGACCGATGCCGAGAGCCGGTTCTCGAATTCGGTTACCGGGAGCAGGAATCCAGTGCGGTACGGGGTGACCAGATCGCGAGGCCCGCCGGCGTCCGGCGCGACCACCGGCAGTCCGGAGGCCATCGCCTCCTGAACCGCCTGACAGAAGGTCTCGTGCTCACCGGGATGAACGAACACGTCCATGCTGGCGTAGGCGGCCGCCAACTCGTGCCCGTACAGGGCACCGGTGAAATGCGCTCGGGGAAGGAGGTTTTCGAGTTTCGCGCGGTCCACGCCGTCACCGACCACGACGAGCTGCAGATCGTCGCGCGCGTGTAGTGCGGCCAGCCGCTCGACGTGCTTCTCGGGCGCCAACCGGCCGACGAAACCGATGACGGGCTTGCCGTCGGGCGACCACGAGCGGCGTAGCTGCTCGTCGCGTGCCGATGGCGCGAAGCCCGTCACATCGACCCCACGGGCCCATTTGTGGACTCGGGGAATCTGATGTGCGGCAAGGCTTTCGATCGCTGCACTGGACGGCGCCAGGGTGCGGTCGGCCTTGGCGTGCAGTCGGCGGGTCCAGGCCCATGATGCCTGCGAGAGCATGCCCACCCCGTAGCTCTGCGCGAAGCCGGCGACGTCGGTCTGGAAGACGGCCACCGTCGGGACACCGAGACGCCGCGCGGCGTGCACCCCACCCCACCCGAGCAAGGCCGGGGAGGCCAGATGCACCACGTCAGGCGCGAATCCGCGCAGCACCCCGACCATCCGCGGCCGCGGGACCCCCAGCGGCAGCGAGGTGACCTTTGGGAGCATCATCGACGGAACCCGGTGCACTCGGACCCCGTCGTGCACCTTGTCGGCGGCCGGGTGCCCGCGCGGGGTGTCCGGAGCGATCACCAGCGCCTCGTGGCCGGTGCGACGCAGATGTTCGATCACGCGGAGCACCGAGTTGGTGACCCCGTTGACATTCGGCAGGAACGATTCGGCGACGATGGCAACGCGCACACGCCGACGGTGACATCGTCAGCTGTCGGCGAGGTTGCGCGCAGGGATATGTCACACGAATTGCCGGTGCGCGGCCAAAAGCGGGCCCCGGACCGTCATCGCGACAAGGATGGGCCCATGCACTGGACACGACCTCTGGCCGCGCTTGCGGCGCTCGGGTTGCTGACGACGGCGCTCGGATGCACCACCGAGGTCAGCGGCGCCGCCCGCGTCGACGCGACCGCGACGCCGCTGGCGCTGACCGAGGACGGGTTCGGCATCGTCGCAGGCTTCGACGACGCGCCCGCCAAGATCGAGATCTACACCGAGCCGCAGTGCACGCACTGCGGCGACCTGCAGTACGACTTCGGCGACCAGCTCGCCTACCAGATCACCGTCGGCGCGCTGCAGGTCACCTACCGGCCGCTGACGTTCCTCGACACCAGCTACGACGGGTACTCGGCGCAGGTGGCCAACGCGCTGTTCCTGGCCGCCGACGCCGTCGACAACTCCGCGGCCACCGGCACCCAGCTGCAGCGCTTCGTCCACGAGCTGTGGGTCAACCAGCAGCCCGGCGGCCCGGAGTTCACCGGCCAGCAGCTGCGCGACATGGCCGGCAGCGCGGGTATCGCCGATGCCGTGGCCGACCACATCGCCAGCGGCTCGGAGGCCGTCGACGTCGTCGAGATGGACGACACCAACTTCGATCTGCTGTTCGACATCGACCGCACCGAGACCGGCACCCCGACCGTGTTCGACCTCAACGCCGGCAAGAAGCTCGACATCTACGACGACGACTGGCTGACCGACCTGGTCGCGCGGTAGCGGCGTTCGATCAGCGCGGTGGCGCCCAGCGCGGTACCCGCGACCAGCCAGCCGAGCACCGCGATAGACCCCGCCGGGATGATGGCCAGCGCGGCATTCCGGTCCTGCACCCGCACCAGATCCGGGTCGTTGACGTCGTATTCGACGTAGATGCGCATGCCGTCCTCGAGTTTGGACGGGTACAGAACACCGAGTTCGGGTCGGTAGGTAATCCGGTCCGGGGTGACGAACTCGATGGTCGAGCGCCGGTCACCCGCGTCGAGCACGGTGGCTTCGGCCACTCCGAGATGCCGTTCGATCTGGCGGTCGTTGCGCCACGCGCCGAGCACCAGCAGCACCGACTGAAGCGTCACCAGACACGCGACGACGACGATGCCGATCCTGACCCGGCGCACGATCCGCGCCCGCCGCGGCTCCCCCGGATCGCCGTACAGGTGCGGAAGAACGAACTGCCACAACGCCTTCAGGCGTCGCACCAGGTCGGTCACAGCAGGGCAGCCCGGATCGACGCGTGCAGCTCCCGCAACGAAGACCTGTCCGCCTTGACCTCCAGGACGCGCATTCCGTCGACGTCCTCGTCCAGCGCGTCGGCGAGCTGACCGGCGTCGATCTGGCGGCTCTCCACGTGATAGGCCCGGCACAGCGCACCGACGTCGACATCGTGCGGTGTGCCGAAGATGCGCGAGGACACGTCGAAGAACCGCGGGTCGCCCTGCTCCAACAGCTCGAAGATGCCGCCGCCGTTGTCGTTGGACACCACGATGGTCAGGTTCTGAGGGGTCGGCTCGGTGGGCCCGATCAGCAGACCGGAACTGTCATGCACGAACGTCAGGTCGCCGATCAGCGCGACCGTGCGCCCGCCGCCGCGCTCGTGGGCGAGCGCCGCGCCGATCGCCGTCGAGACGGTCCCGTCGATACCCGCGACGCCGCGGTTGGAGCGCACCTTCACCTCGGCGGTGTTGAAGCCGACCAGCGCGATGTCGCGAACCGGGTTCGACGCGCCGAGCACCAGCTGATCGCCGGGCCGCACCGTGTCGGCGACGGCGGCGGCCACGTGCAGACCCGTCGTCAACGGATGCGCGGCGAGCTGCCCGCGCACCGCATCGACGGCGCGCCGGCCGGCCTCGGCACACCGGCGCAGCCAGTCCTGCGACGGCGCGCCAGAGGTGATCGCGCGGGTGCCGGTGGCCTGCGAGTTACCCGACACGTCGGGCCAGCGCGGACCGGTGGTGAGCGCGAACACCGGCACCGCCGGGTCGGCGAGCAGCGCCGAGACCGGCCGGTGCAGCGTGGGCCGGCCCAGCATGATGACCTGCTTGGGGCGCAGCAGCCGCAACGCCAGCGGATGCAGCGGATTCTGCGCGTACGGAGCCGTCGGCTCGGCGACCGTCGGCAGGTGGGCCAGGTTCGGGTGCACACCCGCGCCGTGCCCGGCGATCACCACGGTGTCCGGCGTCAGGTCGATGTCCAGGGGTTGGTCGAACGTGACCGGAGGTGTGTAGGTCCACGGCTTGCCGTCGGGGCGGCCGTCCGGCGCGTAGGGCGTGGCGGGGTCCTGCGCGTCGGGCACCAGCGGCTCACGCAGCGGGATGTCGAACTGGACCGGCCCCGCGTTCGCCGACCGGGATCCGGTGGCCGCCACCAGGACTCGGCATGTCGCCGAGCGCCATTGGGCGTTGAGCGAATCCATGTCGGCCAAGTCCTCGGCCAGGCCGAGGCTGATGTTGGCGCGCACCTGGGTGCCGAAGTAGCCGAGTTGCTCGAAGGTCTGGTTGGCGCCGGTGCCCAGCAGTTCATAGGGCCGGTTGGCCGACAGCACGATCAGCGGCACCCGCGCGTAGTTCGCCTCGACCACCGCCGGGCCCAGGTTGGCGACCGCGGTGCCGGACGTCATCGCCACACACACCGGGGCCCGCTCGGCTACGGCGAGCCCGATCGCCAGGAAACCGGCCGTCCGCTCGTCGATCCGCACGTGCAGCCGCAGCCGGCCGGCCCGGTCGGCGTCGTGCAGCGCGAAGGCCAGCGGCGCGTTGCGCGAGCCGGGGCACAGCACAACGTCGCGGACGCCGCCGCGGATCAGTTCGTCGACGACCACCCGGGCCTGCGCCGTCGAGGGGTTCACCACTACAGGGTATCGGCGAAGAAATTGAGGATCGCGGTGTTGACGACCTGCGGCTTCTCGATGAAGCCCAGGTGGCCGGTGCCCGGGATCTCCAGGAACTGCCCGTTGGGCAGCGCGTTGGCGACCTCGCGACCCAGGTGGGACGGCAGCACGACGTCGTCGGCGAACCCGATCACCAGGGCCGGGGTGGTGACGTTCTGGTAGGCCGCCAGCCGGCTGCCCTGCGGGGCGATGTCGAGCTGGGTGCGGATACCGGGGGTGGGCTTCTGCGGCCACATGGTGAACATGTCGATCCAGTCCCGCACGGCGTTGTCATCGTTCAAGGTTTTCGGTGAAAAGCTCTCCAGCAGACGCACTTTCGCCTCGAACTCGACCGGGAGCGGGGCGCCGGCCTGGGCCAGTGCCCGCTCGCCCTGCCAGAAGAAGTCGCGGGTGCGGTCGTGGCGGCCGCGGGTGGCCATCAGCACCGCCGATCGGACCAGCTCGGGGCGGGCCACCATCAGCTCCTGGGCGATATAGGAGCCCATCGAGACCGCCACGATCCGCACCGGGCCGAGCCCGAGGTGCTCGATCAGCGCAGCGGTGTCGCCGACCATCGTCTCGGTGGTGAACCCCGATGCGTTCTCGGTCGCGCCGATGCCGCGGTTGTCGAACGTCACACACCGGTAACCGGCGCGGGCGAAGACGGGCACCTGGTGCAGATGCCATGTGCGCCCGGCGCCGCCACGGCCTGCGATGAACAGCACCGGCTCCCCCGAGCCGCGATCGTCGAATGCCAGATTCACCCCGCCGACGCTACTGGAAGCCCGCGAGGCGCCGAGAGTGCGCTCGACAGTGCCGGTCGGGCCGTCATCACGCTCTCAGCGCACTTTCGCGACCGGCTTTCCACGCCGAATCCGCTTGAGCGCGGCGTCCCACAGCAGCGCGGTGGAGGTGGCCAGCGCCGCCGGTTTGACCATCTCCTTGCCCATCAGCGCGGTGGCCAGCGCCTTGGTCGACGCCGAGGCCTTCGACATGTGCCCGGAGTCGAACGGCGGCTGCGGGTCGTACTCCATCGACAGCTGGATGGCCTTGGCTCTGGCCTCGCCGGCGATGCGCCCGGCCAGCCACAGGCCCAGGTCGATGCCCGCCGACACTCCCGCCGCGGTGACGGTCTTCTCGTCGGCGACCACGATCCGCTGGTCGCCGACCGGCTGCGCGCCGAGCGTCTTGAGCACCGGCAGCGCCGCCCAGTGCGACGTGGCGCGCTTGCCGTCGAGCACCCCCGCGGCGGCCAGGATCACCGACCCCGAGCACACCGACGTCGTCCACGTCGACGTGCGGTGCGCCCGCCGCACCCAGTCGAGCACCTTCTGGTCGCGGGCGTGCTCCATGGTGGCGAAGCCGCCGGGGATCAGGATGATGTCCGGCGACGGCGTCTCGTCGAAGCTGTGGGTGGCGCCGATGAGCAGCACGTGCGAATCGGCGGCGATCGGACCCGGCTCGTGCCAGACGAATCGGACCTCGACGTCGGGCAGCCAGCGGAGGCTCTCGTAGGGTCCGATGAAGTCCAGGGCGGTATACCCGGGATACAGCATGATGGCGACCTGCATGGTCCCTCCTCGATCTCTCAGGCGAATGTTCTGCGGTACCGGTCAGGTGATACGCCCAAACGGCGAACGAAGCTGCGGCGCAACGTCTCCGCCGACCCGAAGCCGCAGCGCGCGGCGATCACCGTGACGGTGTCGTCGGTCTCCTCCAGTTGGCGGCGCGCCGCTTCGGTGCGGACCCGTTCCACATACGCGCCGGGCGCCTCCCCGACCTCGTCGGTGAACACCCGGGTGAAGTGGCGCGGGCTCATCGCGGCGCGCCGGGCGAGCTCCGAGATGCTGTGCGCACCACCGGGTTCGGACTCGATCGCCTCCTGCACGTCGCGAATCGGGGTGCGCCGGGCGCGGGGCATCCACACCGGCGCGGCGAACTGGGTCTGGCCGCCGGGCCTGCGCAGGTACATCACCAGGTAGCGGGCGATGGTCTGTGCGGCCTCGGTGCCGTGATCCTCCTCGACCAGCGCCAGCGCGAGGTCGATACCGGAGGTGACGCCCGCGGCGGTCCACACCTTCTCCGAACTGCGCACGAAGATCGGATCGGGATCGACGGTGACCGCCGGGAACTCGGCGGCCATGTGGGAGGCCGACGCCCAGTGCGTGGTGGCCACGCAACCGTCGAGCAGTCCTGCCTGTGCGGCCAGCACGGCGCCGTTGCATACGCTGACCACCCGGCGGGCGTTCGGTGTGACAGCCGCGACCCAGTCGATCAGCGCCGGGTCCCGGCGCGCCGTCTCGACACCCCAGCCGCCCGGCAGCACGACGGTGTCGACCGGGTCGCCGGGGTCGGGCAGCGGCTCGGCGACCAGGGTCAATCCGGTGCCGGTGCTGACCGCGACACCGTCGACGGACACGACCCGGACCGCGTATCCGTCACCGAGGCCCTGCCCGCTGACGTACACCGAGGCACTGGTGAACACGTCGAAGGGGCCGACGAGGTCGAGCGCCTGCACGCCGGGGAATCCGACGATCAGCACGGTGCGCGCCATGCCCCCAGTGTCGGCCAGGGACGGGATGGCGTCCAGGTCATGCACCCCACAGATCAGGACAGCAGCGGAAAGCACTCCCGGACCCGGTCGATCCACCACTGCCTGCGGTCCGGCGGGGCGGCCAGCGCCGCGACCCGGTCGGGGTCGGGGGTGACGGTCGCGGCGGGCAGGTAGCCGTCGGCCGGGATGACGGACGCGGCGACGTCCTCGACGAACAGTCCGCCGGTGCCGAGCCCGCAGGCGTGCCCGAGTGCGGGCAGCGCGGCCGCGGCGACCAGCCCGACCCCGATGCCGACCGCGGAGTCCAGCGCGCTGGAGACCACGACGGGGATGTCGATCTGCGCGGCGATCTGCAGCATCGCGTGGACACCGCCCAGCGGGGCGACCTTGAGCACGGCGACGTCGGCGGCGCCGCTGCGGACGACGTGCAGTGGGTCGTCGGCCTTACGGATGCTCTCGTCGGCGGCGACGGGGACGTCGACCCGGCGGCGTACCTCGGCCAGCTCGGACACGGTGCGGCACGGTTGTTCCAGGTACTCGAGCGGACCGTCGGCCGTCAACGCCCGCGCCGCCGCGACCGCTTCCTCGACGGTCCAGCCACCGTTGGCGTCCACCCGCACCGTCGGCACCACGGCGCGCACGGCGTCGACCCGGGCCACGTCGTCGGCCAGCGTCTGGCCGGGTTCGGCGACCTTCACCTTCGCGGTGCGCGCGCCGGGGAAGCGCGCGAGCACGTCGGTGACCTGCGCCGCCGGGACGGCCGGCACCGTCGCGTTGATCGGGATGCGGGCACGGCGCGGCGCGGGCAGCGGGCGATAGGCGGCCTCGATGCCGGCGGCCAGCCAGTGCGCGGCCTCCGGCGGCCGGTATTCGACGAACGCACCGAACTCGCCCCAGCCGGTGGGGCCCTCGATCAGGGCGAGTTCGCGGGTGGTGATGCCGCGGAAGCGGACCCGCATCGGCAGCGCCACGATGTGCAGCCGCTCAAGGACGTCGGCGAGTTCCACCACCGCTTCATCGTGCCTCAGCGGCCGGCCTGCTCCAGCACCAGCGGCAGGGGTTCGGCGTCGGGCCTGTCGGCGCCCGACGGCAGCATCTTGAGGCCGACGACGGCGACGATGATGCCGCTCACGAAGATCAACTTGGCGGCGGAGACGTCCTCGGCACCGGTGGCCATCGCATAACCGACGGTCAGGGCCGCACCCAGGCCGGTCCACACCGCATAGGCCGAGCCGATCGGGATGTGCTTGACCGCCCAGCCGAGGCCCCAGATGCTCAGCACCATCGCCACCAGGAACACCACGGTCGGGCCCGGCCGGGTGAAACCGTCGGACTCGCCGAGCGCGGTCGCCCACACCGCTTCCATCACCGCGCTGACGATCAGGATCGTCCACGGCATGTCAGCTCACCACCTTCAGTCCGACGACACTGCCGACGAGCAGCAACAGCAACAGCAGGCGCGCCGTGGAGGCCGCCTCCCTCTTCGTCGTGATCGCCCAGAGCACCGTCAGCGACGCGCCGATCCCGACCCACACGGCGTAGGCCGTCCCCGTCGGCAATGTCCGCATCGCGTACGCCAGGCCCGCCAGGCTCGTGGGCATGGTGATCGCGACGACCAGGACGGGCCGCCACCGCCGGAAGTTGTTCGACATGCCGAGCGCGGTCGCCCAGACGGCCTCGAAGAAGCCGCTGACCACCAGAACCAGCCAAGCCACAAGACCTCCTCAACGAGTCAGTCTTGTCGCTGCGGGTACTGCTCCCTCGTCCGCCAGCACCCGGAATTGGGCGCTGCACCGGCCACGTTACCCAACAGTTTCAGGCCGGTCATGTCCCGGAAACAAATGGTGACCGGCATCTCCGGGTGCGGCCGGAGGGGACGGGCGGCGCGGGGCCGCCGACTCAGCGCAACCGCAAGCCGGGGTCCGGGCCTATACCGTGGTGCGGTCGCGGCCCTCCCAGTGGGGCTTGCGCAGCTCCTTTTTCAGGATCTTGCCGGTGGGGTTGCGCGGCAGCTCGTCGGCGATGTCGACCGACTTCGGACACTTGTAGGCGGCCAGCCGCTCGCGGGCGAAGGCGATCAGCTCGCCTTCGGACGCCTCGCCCTCCAGGACGACGACGGCCTTGACGACCTCACCCCACTTCTCGTCGGGGACGCCGATCACCGCGACCTCGACGACGGCCTCGTGTTCGGCCAGCACCCGCTCCACCTCGATGGAGTAGATGTTCTCGCCGCCGGAGATGATCATGTCCTTGAGCCGGTCCTCGACGAAGATGTAGCCGCCCTCGTCGACGCGGCCGATGTCGCCGGTGCGGAACCAGCCGTCGTCGGTGACGGCCTCGGCGGTCGCCTCCGGCTTGTTGTGATAGCCCTTCATCAATTGCGGTGAGCGGAACCATAGTTCGCCTTGCGTGCCGGTCGGGACGTCTTCCAGGGTGTCCGGATCGACGACACGCACCTCGGCGTTGGGCACCAGCGTGCCCGCACTGGACAGCCGCTCCTCTTTCCCCGGGTCGCGGTGCGCTTCGGGCAGCAGGTGGCTGATCACGCCGCACAGTTCGGTCAGCCCGTAGGCCTGCATGAAATCGGTGTCCGGCCAAGCCTGTAACGTCTGACGCAGCAGCGGCAGCGGCATCGGCGACGCTCCGTAGGCGAAGGTCTTGAGCGACGAGAACAGTTTCACCGCGTCCTCACCGGCCTCGAGCACCTTGGCCAGCACCGCCGGCACCAGGAATGTACGGTTGGCGCCCTTGAGAATCGCCCCGGCCAGGGTCATGCCGTCAACGTCGCGGGTCATCACGCTCGGGAAGCCGTCGTGAATTCCGAACTGCACGTACGACGATCCGCCGACGTGGAACAGCGGCATCGCCACCATGTTCTTGTCACCCTCGTCGAACTCGAAGCCCTCGTGGGCATTGAGGGTATGGGCGATGATGTTGGACTGGGTGAGCTCGACACCTTTCGGGCGGCCCGTGGTCCCCGACGAGTACATGATGATGCACACGTCGTCAGGCTGAACCTCCGACGAACGTTCGGCGGGGGTGGCGGCTGCCAGCAGGTCCTCGTACTCGTCGTCTCCTTCGGGCTTGACGGAGATGACATGGTCGATGTTGGTGAGCTTGTCGCGGATGCCGTCGACCGCGTCCTTGAACTCCTGACCCACGATGAGCAGCTTCGCGCCGGAATCGTTGAGCACATAGTCGAGTTCGTCGGCGGCCAGCCGGAAGTTGATGATCGCGTTGGCCGCGCCCAGCGATGCCGCGGCGAAGGTGAGCTCGACGCACGCCGGGTGGTTCTTGTCGAGGAAGGCCACCACGTCGCCCCGCGTGACGCCCCGCTCCTTCAGCGCACCGGCGAGGCGGCGAACCCGTTCGTTCCACTGCGACCAGGTCCAGGACCGGTCGAGGTAATCCATGGCTTCGTCGTCGGGTTTGGTGGTCGCCCAGTGTGCGAGGCGTTCGTCGAGGAATTGCGGTGCGGACAGGTCGGCCATGGGCAGAAGCGTGCCACGCTGATGCGCGCCGCTGAGCGGATTCGCACAATCGCCCACAACGACTTCACAGAATTCAGTGCACGAGCGGCGCGAGGTGGGTGCGGGCGTAGCCGGCGACGGCCTCGTCATCTGTGACGTCGAGGACGGGGGTGCTGACCTGGACCAGTGAGGCGGCGAGCCGGATGTGGATGTCGGCGACGGCGAGCAGCCTATCGTCGGGCATGGTGGCCCCGGCCGCCCGCAGCGCCTTGGCCATCGCGGTGGCCGCACTGACCAGGAACAGCCTTGCCTCCTCGACCATCTCGGTGGTGGCGGTGAACTCGCCGTCGAGCTGAAGGAACCTGCGCATCACCGGTTCACCGGTGAGCAGCCGTACCCCTTCGCGGAAACAGGCGACCGCGGCCTGCTGGGGTCCGGAGTCGATGGCCACGGTCTGCAGTCGCGCCATCGCGAAGTCGAAAGTCTGCCGCCCCAATTCGGTGATCAGTGCGTCGCGGCTGGGGAACCTCCGGTACAGCGTGCTGCGGCTGACGCCGGCCTGGCGGGCGATCACGTCCATGTTGAGGCGGCTGACGCCGACGAGCGCGACCTCTTCGGCCGCGGCCTTGAGGATCGCGGCTTCTTGTTCGCCGGGGGTGTTCCTGGTGCGCGCGCGCCGCATCGGCAGGTCAGCCCGCCGGGCAGCGGCCAGGTGGCGGCGCGAACGAATCAAGGGCGACTGAACGGTGCAGCCGTACCAGCTTCTCGTATTCGATCCTGTTGCGGGCCAACGGGATTAGTAGCACTCTGTCGGGCAGGGTGCGCCACGCCAACTGCAGCAGCCGGGTGTAGAGCGCGAACTCGCGGTCGTGGCGCGTATCCCACCGGAAGCCGGTCATGTCGCGGATACCGGGGTGCAGGATGCCAAACGAGCACACGGTCACCACCCTGCCGGCCAGCGGCCGCAGCGCCAGCCAGCCGGGGGTCAGCGCCAACCGCAACGCCGGCGGCAGCATCAGCGTCGGCAGCGGAAGCCTGGTGAGGTTTTCGGTGACCTGGCGCAGGAACGGATTCGACGCGAGCTCTCCGTCGACCATCGACTCGTAGTACTGCTCGGCCTCGGTGTAGGTCGCGGGCAGCTTCGCGTTCTTTCCCGGCAGCTCCAGCGACCGGAAGCCCTCCAGCAGTTGCTGATACGCCGCTTCCCGCTCGTCCTCGGTCAACGTGATCCCGGTGCACGGGGTGAACGAGTTGAGCACCACGAACAGTCCGCTGACCGCGATCCAGTTCCACAGCTTGCGATCCAGCGCGCTGTAGCGCACGTCAGCGAAGTCCCCGGCCCCGCGACCGCGCACCTCCCGGTGCATCCGCTTGAGCCGCTCGCCCTCCGCCGCGCGGTCCGCCGCGTCGCCCCAGATCGCCAGCAGTGCCGAAAACCCGCTGCGCACACCGCGATCAGCGAAGTTCGAGGCGAACCGCCCGGTCTTGTCGACCGCGGCCGCCACCGGCACCAGCGCGATCTCGTCGAATGCGGCAGCGCCGAAGAGTCCGCTCAGCACGCTGCCGGAGTGCTTGCGGAACTCGTGAAGGACTTTCGGCCGGATGTTCTCGGCGGAGCTGGGTGAGGACTGCTCGACGACCGCGACCATTGCGCCTCCCGAACCTTGTCGTTGACACAAAGACTAGCCGTATGTGTCAACATGTCAATGGTGGGCGCCGCGGGCCGGGCGCGAGCGTGCGCGATGTCGGTGCGAGCGTGCGCGATGTCGGTCATTTGCGCGGTGTGTCCGCCGCAGACACGCACGCTCGCGGGGGTGTGGTGCTTGCGGGGGGTGGGGTGCTTGCGGGGGTGGGCTATGCGCCGGTGCAGACGCCGGAGTCGCGGATCACGGTGCCGTAGACGTTGGCCGTCGCGATGTTGGCGTTGATCTGCCCCGATGGCATCCGCTGTTTGATCTTGTCGCTGATCTGGGTGAACTGATACCACAGCCGGTAGATCGAATCACCGTGGAACAACGGCGAATACTCGCTCTGGTCCGGATAGTTGACGATGAACAGGGTATGGGCGCGTGGGTCCAGAAACGCGGCGGACTGGTCGAGGTTGGCGGCGACGATGTCACCGGCCTGGGTGACTCCGGCCCGCGACCAGTCGTCGCCCTGTTCGGCGAGGAAGCGCTGGAATCCGTACACCTGGTCCATCAGCGGGCCGTACTGGGCATTGATCCACTGACAGGATTCGCGCTGGGCGGTGATCTGCTCAGGGGTGACGCGGATCTGCCAGAGGTTGTACGGGAACGGCGTGTAGTCGGGCTGCCAATCCGACGGGTAGGGGGTGAAGACGGGCAGTGTCGGCGTTGCAGGCTCGGCGTGACCGACCGGCGCAACAGCCAACAGCCCGGCCAATACTGCCGCCATCCCCGCCGCCCGTCGGAACACCGCTACGCTCCGCCGAATTCGGGACGCAGGATCGGCGCCAGCGCCGCCAGCGGGATGTGCGCCTGGACCGTGCCGCCGTCCATCGACCACTGCATGATCCCGGGGGTGAAATTCGTCGGACGGTCACGCCCCACCGGATAGTCCGGCATGTAGATGATCAGCTCCTCGGGCGTCAGCGCCCACGCCTTGTACGCACCGGAGTACACCTTGTCCGGGGTCCAGCGATCGATCACGAACGGGTACGTGCGCGGCTGGTGAGCCGGGGGCGCCACATCCAGTGCCTGCTCGACGAACGGCTGCGCCAGCGGCGGGATGGCCGTCAGCGGATCCAGCCCCGGCTTGACGAGATCGGCCAGTTGCAGCCTGCGGCCGTCGGCCATGTCGAAGGTGAAGGTGCGGTAGGCGTTGTTGAAGTCGGGTCCGTCGGCGTGATAGGTCTCGCGGAACACCACGCTCACCACGTCACCGCGGCGGAAGATCTGGTAGTTCCCCTCGCCGAAACTGTCCGCGACCATCTTCACGCCCGCGGTTCTCCAGTTGTTCATCAGCGTGCTCAGATAGTCCCGGATGACCGGCCCAGCCGCGGAATGGTCGACGAGATCGCCGGGAATCGCGATCTTGATGTCGCGGACCGCCTTGCGCTCGGACGGCACTGTGGTTCGACAGTACTGACCGTCCCACTGCCCGCCCATCTCGCCGCAGAACGACGGCGCCGATGCGGCGGCAGCGGGGGCGCCGATCGTCATCGTGGCGACCGTGGCCGCCGCGGCCAGTACCGGACTCAGCAGGCGCATGTGGCACGTCTCCTCATGGATCCTCAGGGAAGCTCGACTTTACTTGCGCGCCAACGGCCGTCGATGTAGTCCATGGTCATCTTGATGCGGCTGCGGTCGATGCGCGGATCCGGCACGTTGGTGTTGGTGACCGACTGGTCGACGAACAGCAGCACGACGGCCTTGTCCTTCGACGCCGACTGGACCGCAGATTCCAGCACTACGCCGTGGGCGGCCGCCTTGTTGTCGATCAGCAATTGCCGCAGCTCTGTACTCGACTGCGAATACATGTCCTTGAACTCGCCGGTCGCTCCGTCGAGCACTGCGTCGAAGTTCTCGTCGACCTTCGACGAGTCGATACTCGTCAAGACCTGCGCGTACTCCGCGGCTGCTTGCCGTGCCTGTTCGCCGGCTTGTGCGATCTGCCGCTCCTGCCACAACTGCCAGCCCAGGAAGCCGACCGCCGCCAGCAGCACGACGAACGCCGCGGCCACGGCTGCCCGCACCACTCGGCTTCGCCGACCGTCCCTGGTGCCGGTCGTGTCGGGCTCGTCTTTGGCCCCGGACTCGGCGGCAGGAGGTTCGGACTGCTCTGCGGCGTCTACGGCGTCCGGCTTCTTGCCGGTGTCGTGGTCTTCGTCGGTGCTCACGGACATCATCATCTCCTAGCGGACGGTCTCGGTTCAGCGGGGCGGCTCGATGGGAAGCGTCGGGCCACCGTAGGGCGTCGGAATCGTGTAGCGCCCCTTCGGGGTTGGATCGGTCTGCCGGCCGAGATCGGCGCCCGGGGGTGGTCCGGCGGTGTCGTCACCGGCGGGCCGTGGCGCGTTCTTGGCACCGCGGACCAGCACCCCGGGATGGTCGTCCCGGCAGTAGGTGTACATGAACGGTTCCGGGAAGTCCGCCGACGACGGAGGCAGCTTCGGGGTGCCGTAGTCGCAGGTGTAACGCGGATAGATCTCAGCGTTCCCCCACAGCCCGCCGTCGTGCATCGCGGTGCCGAGGGCGTCGAGAACCGACGTGCGGTGCGTCGGGAACAACGCGTTCAGCGCCGGTACCCGCAGATACAACAGCCGAGACGTGGTGGTGAGATTGCCCAGCAACTGGACCATGGTGTCGGAGTTGTCGAGGAACAGGTTGTCGACGGCCGCCAACGCGGCGGGAGTCTGATCGGTCAACCGGCGGTAGCCCTCGCGCATGCTGTTGATGCCCTCGAAGGTCTCGGCGAGATTGTCGGAGGCGACGTCGATTCCGGGGTTCTTGTCGGCGACCATGGTGAAAACCACCCGGCTGGTGCGCAGCAGGGAGCTGGTCTCGGGCAGGACCGAATCGAGGGTGGACAGCAGGAAGGTGCCGCCGTCGACGATGTCGGCGAGCTTCTGCGGCCCGGCTTCACTGAGGCTCAGTTCTCTCCTGATCAGTTCGAGCTTGCCGACGTCTGCCTGAGCCAGCGCTCCGTCGGCGTTGGCCAGCAGTTCGGCCAGGCTGACCGGGACGGTGGCCCTGCCCGACCCGACCACGGCGCCGTCGGCCAGGAACGGACCCGTCTGCGCCTCGGGGACGAAATCGATGTACTGCTCACCGGCCGGGGACAGCCCCGACACCCGCACCGCCGAGGATTCCGGAATCTGCACCGTCGACTCGACATTCACGATGGCATTTACGCCGGCCGGGGTGATGTCGAGCCGTTCGACCCGGCCGATCTGCACACCCCGTAGAGTCACGTCCTGGTTGGGCAGCAGCCCCGCCGACTCCGGCAACTCGACGGTGAGCCGGTAGCTCGACGCGAACGGATTCACCCGTAAGGCACCGAACAACAGGTACGCGACCGCGACGACGAGCGTCACGACCAGTGCGAGCGCCGACAGCCAGGTGCGACGCCGATAGCCGTACCGGACGACACCGACGATCCGGTCCGCGGCACCGGCGATCATCGTGGAGCCTCTGCCGGCAGAAGGGCCGGTGCTTGTGCCGGTGCCGGTGCTTGTGCCGGTGCTTGAGCCGGTGTCGCCGCCGGGGGGACGGCGATGATCTCGCCGGGTTCGGTCGGGCTGGGGATCACCGGGATCTGCGGGACGCCGGGCCCCTTGCCCACGACCCGCTCCTGCAGCCGCCACAGTGTGTACTTCAGCGTGCCGACCAGCTGATGCCAGTCGTGCCGCTTGGGTCCGTGCAATCCGGAGTCACCCGCGAACCCGATGTCGGGGATCGATCCCAGGACCAACCGGTCGAAGCTGGCATCCAGCGCGATCGCGTTGCTCGTCATCGACTTGATGAACGGCGGCATCAAGCGGTTGAGCGCATACAGGGTGGCATCCGGCGCCACCGCGACGTCGTTCCAGGCGCCGGCGATGGTGTTGGCGTCCGCGATCACGCTGCGTCCCGTGGTGTCGGTTCCTGCGATCGACGGGAACTTGCGCAACTGGTCGGAGACGTCGCCGACCTGGGTCAGCAGATCGGCGATCTGCGTGGTGTGGGCCGCCAGCGTGTCGGTGGCCGGACGCGCCTGCGCCATCACGTCGCTGATCACCTGGTTCTTGGCCGCGATCTCCGAGGCCAGCCGTGAGGTCTCGGTCATCGCGGTCGAGATCTCTTCCGATCGGGCGTTGAGCTTGCCGAGCGTCCGGTTGGTCTTGTCGATCAGGTTGCCGAACGCCTGGCCCTGGTCACCGGTCGCCTTACCCAGACCGTTGATGATGTTGGTGAAGTTGCGCACCGCACCGCCGTTGACCAGGATCGCCGCGGAGCCCAGCACCGATTCGACGGTCGCGGCGGCCGTCGTCGAGTCCAATCCGATGGTGTCGCCGTCCTTGAGCAGCGGGACACCCGGTTCGACGCGGCTGGGCGGTTTGATGGCGATGAACACATCTCCGAGTGGGGTCGCCGATCGCAGTTCGGCGGTGCTGCCCTGCGGCAGCGCCACCCCGTCCATGATCCGCAGGGTGGTCACCGCGGTGTAATTGCGCGCCGCGATCGACTCCATCTGACCGACGTCCGCACCGGCGAGTTTCACCTTCGCGTTGGCCGGCAGATTCAGGGCGTTGGTGAACACCGCATTCAGCCGATATCCGCCGGATCCCACGTTGGGTGCCGGGAGCGGCAAGCTGGCCAAACCCTCAGTGGCACAACCGGAAACGGTAAGACAGGTGGCCATCGCCAGGGCCGCGGCAACCCTGCGGCGACTCCTGATCGTCGCCATCACTTCTGCCCCATCGCCGCGAGCCCATCCAGCATGTAGCTCAACCCGAAATCCGGTCCGAAGTCCTGCAGAGTTCCCGTGCTGCACCCTAGTTGCCGCAGGCCCATCATGTTGCAGACCTCCTTGATCAACTGGTTGTCGAACAAGACCTTGTCGGTGACCACCTTCACCCTCAGGGCACCGTTCTTCTGGTCGGCCACGTTGTAGAGGTTGTCGAGCGTCATGGGCGCGACGTCGAGCAACTCCATGAGATCGCGCTCGTGATCGACGGCGGTGTTCAGCACGACATCGCCATTGGCCACCAGATCCTTGATGGAATCCCGGTGGGTTTCCAGCACCTCGCCGGCCTGGTCGAGCACTTCGTTGATCTTCTTACCGGTGGTGCCGCTGCCGAGATCCTCGTCAGCCAGGATCTGGCTCAGTGCGCGCACCGACGAGCCGAACTCCCGCATCATCGCGTCATTGCGCGCGGCGGCATCCGACAGCGAGCTCACATTGCGGACGATGGTGGTCAGCTGGTCCTTGGTCACGGTGCCCCGATCGGAGCTGAGCCGCAGCGCATTCGACAGTTCGCCGAGTGCGTCCTTCATCTGCTGGCCGTTGCCGTCGACGACAGCGGCGCTCCCGTCGACCACGTCGGCGATCGGCCCGTTGCCCTTCCCGTCCCCGCGCAGCGAGACCGCGAGCTTGTCGAGAACGTCGAGCACACGGGCGAATTCGACCGGTGTCCGGGTCCGGTTCAAGCCGATGGTGTCGCGGTTCTGCAATGTGGGGCCGTCCTGATACGGCGGCGTCAACTCGATCTGCCGATCGGTCAGGATCGAGTTCGAGATAGTGGCGGCTTGCACATCGGCGGGAATCTTGACGTCCTTGTCGACGGTGAAATCGACTTCGACGTATCCACCCTTCGGGGTGATCTTGGTGACCTTGCCTACCGGCATCCCGAGCACTGCCACCGTGTTGCCCTCGTACAGGCCTGCCGCGCTGTCGAATTGAGCGGTCACGGTGATGGTGTCGAGCCGGTCCGTGGTGAATCGCACGGCCATGGCGGTAACCACCACCGCCACCGCCACACCGATGGCGGCGATCGCGATGATCCTGGATCTGGCGCTTCTCACCCTCGCTCCTCGCGTGCGCGGCTCATTTGCAGTCCTGGAAGTACTCGATCAGGCCGAACTGCTTGGCTCGACCGCTGATCGCACACATCCAGGAGTCGATCAGCAGGCCGTTAGAGGCGTTGAAGTCGATCGCGTTACCGGTGCCGGTGATGTTGGTCAGGTTGCGCAGCGCGATCGGCGCGGTCTGCAGGATGCTGCGCACCATGGCGTCGTTCTTTCCGAGCAGGGTGGACAGTTCGCGCACGTTGGTGAGCAGCTCCTCCAACTCGGGACGGTCGTCGATCACCGTCCCACTCAAGTTCTGCACCAGGTTCGTAAGTGCGTCCATCATCGCCTGGAACGTGGCGCGTCGTGCGACGAACTCCCCGAGCAGCGAATTGCCCTGATCCACCAGATTTCCGATGGTCGCCTGCTGGCGGCGCAGCGTGGTGCTGACCATCTCGGTCGTCTTCAGCAGCTCACCCAGCTGGTCACGGCGCTGCGCGATGATCGTCGACAGTGTGTGCGTGTTCTCCAGCGCCTGCGGGACCACCGGGGGCAGGGTTTCCAACTGCTTGCCCAGGATCGCCAACGTCTTGGCGAACTGGTCGGAGTCCACCTGCTCGTAGGTGGTGGCGACGTCGGACAGCGCCTCTTGCAGGTCGTAGGGCACCTCGGTGTGCGTTAAGTCGAAGGTGTTGTCCGGCAACGATCCCGGACCGTCGGGATAGATCGCGAGGTAGCGCGACCCCAGGATCGTAGTGACCTTGATCGAGGCCCGTGAATCCTCGCCCAGGACGACGTCGTCGCGGATTTTCAGACCCGCCTCGACGTGATCCCCGGCGAGCTCCATGCTCGTCACTTCCCCTACCGGGATGCCGGCGACGGTGATCGGCTGGCCCGGTTGCAGCGCTGCGGCCTGCAGGAAGCGCGCGGTGTAGTGGCGGTAGCCGAAATCGGCGACTCTGAACAGCAGCAGCGTCGCGACGAGCACCACGACCACCGCGACGGCGACGACACCCAGCCAGATGGCGCTGTAGCTCTCCAGCGGGCGCCGCCGGCGCCGCGTCTTCGGGGTTTGATCAGCCATTGGCCATGTTCCTGCACTTCGGGGTGTAACGGGCTTTGTTGCCGGGCGTGGCGGCGGCGACGACGATCGGGGTGACGTCGTTGAGTCCCGGGAAGAATGCGGTGCCGTCCAGGTTGCACGCGTAGGCGTTGGCGTAGGTGCCTTCGCCGGTGATGCGCGCGAATCCCTTGAGCAGCAGCGGAAGATTGGCGCCGACGAACGCCAACTGCGGTTCGATCCCGACCATGTGCTTGGCGAACCCGGGCTGGCGCTGCACGAGTTCGTTCAGCGGCGTGTACACCTCGTCGGAGATCGTCGAAAGTTGGCGCATCACTTTGGCGATCGAGCCCATCGAATCGATCAGTTCGGGGCGCCGTGCGTCGAAGGTCGACACCACCGACCGGGCCTGGCCGACGATGTGGTCGAGATCGTCGTTGTGCCTGGCGAGATTGGCCACCACCACGTTGAGGTCGGTGATCACGCCGCCGAGTTCCTCGTCCCGGCCGGCGAACGCGTCGGTCAGCTGTGCCGTCTGGTCGATCAGCGCGGTGATCGAGCCCTCGTCGCCCTGCAGCGACTGGATGACGCCCTTGGTGAGGTCGTCGGCGTGCTTCGGGTCGAGCACGCTGAACAGCGGCTCGTATCCATTGAGCAGCGTGCCCACATCGAAGGACGGATCGGTCTGTTCGACCGGGATGACGCTGCCGGCCGGAAGCGGTTCCGGCTCGCCCAGGTTACCCAGCGACAGCCCGAGGTACCGCTGCCCGACGATATTCTGGTAGGTCACCGACGCCACCGTGCTGCCCAGCACCTGCTGGTCGGCCTGCACCACGAAGGAAACCTTGGCCTGTTTGCCTTGCAGCTCAATGCTTTCCACCCGGCCCACCCGCACGCCGGCCATTCGCACGTCGTCGCCTTCGCGCAGCCCGAACACGTCGGTGAAGATCGCCGCATACGGCACCGTGGATCCGGCGACGTCGCGGCGCAGCGTGACATAGACCAGCCAGGTCAACGTCACGGCCACCGCCATGAACAGCGACAGCCCGACCAGTGCGCCACGGGATCTCATCGGGGCTCCTCTCCCGGGGCCGGCGGTGCCGGCGAGACCGTGGTCCCGCGGGCGACCGGCCCGAGCAGCAACTGGGTCGCCGGAGTGACCGGCCGGCCGGTGATGACGCTGAGCGTCGTGCGCTCATACGGGCTGCCGACGGGGCCGACGTTCCCGCCGAACGACCCCGGCTGAGCCGGCAATACAGCAGACGCCGGGGCGGCTTCGGCGGGCAGCGGCGGGGCCGGCGCGGGAGCAGCCGGAGCCGGTCCGATGGGAGGCGGCGGCGGACGTCGGGCCGAGTCAGCGGGTTTGGGCGCCACCGGCGCCAGCGGAGACTGATTCACCGGAGGCGGCGGTATCGGGATCAGCGCGTCGTTCGCCGTTCCGGGAACCGGAGGCGCAGGCGACATCCACGGCGGCAGTGGCGGATTGGGGTCGGCCAGGTTCGGATTCGGGTTGATCAGCGGCGGTCCCACAGCCACCAGGTTCCCGTTCTCGCCGACCACGGTGCCCGGCGGGGGCGCCAGATCCGCGGGCGGCTGATAGTTCTGCGGCAACAGCACATCCGGCAACTCCGGCCGTGTGACCACCAGCGGTGCGGTGTAACAGCTCGGCCCCTTCAATTCCCCGTATCGCGGGCAGTCGGCGCGGGTGTAGGTGTAGGTCGGGGTCAGCGAGATATTCATGCGCATGTTGCCGATATCGCGCTCGGGTCGCCACACCTCGTTGAAGAACTTGTCGGACAGCCCGTTGATCTTGAGGAACGCCGGCAGCCAGTGATGCGACGTGTCGGCCAGATTCCCGATGACCGGCGTCAGCTCCGACGTGATCTTGACCAGCCGGTCGGTGTGGTTGTTCAGCGCGGTGTGGGTGGTCCCCATGGTGTGCAGACCGCTGCTGACCAGCGCGTCGAGCTGAGCCCTCTGCTCCACCAGGGTCCGCATCGGTCCGACCGCGATGTGCAACGCGTCCAACAACTCCGGCGCGGTCGCCCGCAGTCCCCTGGTGGCGTCGACCAGAGCCGACACCGTGGTCGGCCCGGGATCGGTCGCGACGATCCCGTCGATCTCGTCGACGAGCCGGCTCAGCTGTGCACCGCCGGCGAGCAGCTCGCTGCGGCGGTCCTCGGTCGCCGCGTTCACCGCGGCCAGGATGCCCACCGTCTTGTCCTCGCGGCCGCGCCCGGTGGCCGCCAGGATGTCGCGCAATTTGCTGATCGTGGTCTGGAACAGCACGGTGGGCAGTTCGGTGTCCTCCGGGATGTGCGCACCGGCGGTGATTGCCGCGCCCGGGCTCACCCCCTCCGGCGAACGGTCCACCAGCTGCACCGATGAGACCGCGAACACGTTGCTGGGCACCACCCTTGCGGTGACGGTGGCCGGTATCGACGCGGCGTACTCCGGGTTCAGGTTGATGTGAACGAAGTTCGGGTTGCCGTGCGCGGCCGGCGTGACACTGTCGACGGCGCCCACCAACACGCCGTGGTACTTGACGTCGGAGCGTTGCGGCAGCCCGTCGCCGACGTTGACGAGATTCGCCACCACGCGGACGAACGGGTCGAGGCGGCCCGTCGCCTTGACCAGCAGGGTCGACGTGATCAGCGCTGCCACAAGGACAACCGCGATCCCCCCACCGAACAACTGGCGATCGGTGGGTCCGCGCCCGTCCAGGTCAAAGGAATTCGCCACCTACCCTCCGAACCTCGCTCCGGCGTCGACGTTCCACAGCGCCATGGTGAGCAGCATGTTGACGATGATCACCACGGTGATACTGGCCCGCATGGCGTGTCCGGCGGCAACGCCGACGCCCTCGGGGCCTCCGCTGGCGTAGAAGCCGTAGTAGCACTGGATCGTCGTGGCGATCCACACGAAGACGATGGCCTTGAGCAGCGAGTAGAGGATGTCCTGACCCGACAGCATGAGCGTGAAGTAGTGCAGGTACGAGCCCGTCGCCCCGCCGCTGATCACCCGCACCACCACCTGCGTCGTCAGATAGCTGACCGCCAGGCAGACGACGTAGAGCGGGATGACCGCGATCACCGAGGCCATCAGCCGGGTGGTCACCAGATACGGGATCGGCCGGATGGCAAGAGAATCCAGCGCGTCGATCTCCTCGGCGATGCGCATGGACCCCAGCTGCGCGGTGAACCGGCAGCCGGCCTGGGTGGCGAACGCCAACGACAACGCGATCGGGGCCAACTCGCGGGTGTTCACCAGTGAGGAGATGATCCCTGTCGCCGGGCCCAGCCCCAGCAGGTCCAGGAAGTTGTATCCCTCGATGCCCACGAGCGCACCCACGGTCACACCGAGAACGATCGCCACCCCCGCGGTTCCGCCGCCCACCACCAGAGAGCCGTTGCCCCAGGCGATGTCCGACAGCAGGCGGACGAACTCGGCGCGATAGTGCCGCAGCGCCAACGGGATCGCCACGATCGCCCGCACGAAGAACACCAGCATGTGGCCGAGCCGCCCGATCGGCGGCGTGACCTTCCCGCAGAGGCGGACGAACGGGGCCAGCAGCGGCGGTACGAAGGTCGACGCCACGTCAGAGCCCAACCCTCGGGAACAGCATGATGTAGAGCTGGCTGATCGCGACGTTGACGACCATGAGGATGAGGATCGACTCGACCACGGCGGCGTTCACCGAATTCGCGACGCCGGTGGGGCCGCCCACCGTGGCCAGCCCCTTCTGACACGACACCACGGCGACGATGGCGCCGAAGATCACCGCCTTCACCAGCGCCACGATCATGTCGCCGGTCGTCGTGAACGAGGCGAAGGTGGCGACGAAGCTGCCCGGAGCACCGTTCTGGAAGTACACGTTGAACAGGTAGCTGGCGAGAAAGCCCACGAAGCACACGACTCCGGTGAGCGCCACGCCGATCATGATCGCCGCCGCGAAGCGCGGGACCACCAGGCGGCGGATCACCGAGACACCCATGACCTCCATCGCGTCGATCTCCTCGCGCATCGTGCGCGATCCGAGGTCGGCGGTGATGGCCGAGCCGACCGCCGCGGCCATCAGGATCGCCGCGGTCAGCGACGCGGCCTGCCGGATCACCGCCAGCCCGCTCGCGGCGCCGGCGAGCGAGGTGGCGCCCACCTGGCCGGCCAACAGCGCGAACTGGATCGACAGCGTCACCCCGATGGGCAGCGCCACCAAAACGGTCGGCAACACCGCCGTCCCCGCCATGAACGCGCCCTGCCGGATGAACTCCTGCCACTGAAAGCGCCCGGTGAACAGGTCGATCAGGAAATACTGGAGGGTGCGAACACCGAGGATGAACTGGTTGCCGACCGTCGCCAACGACGCCAGCGGGTGACGCTTGACGTAGCCGCCGGCCCAGTCGGTGATGACGGTGGCTCCGTCACCCTTTGCGTCGGCGCTCATCCGCGCTGAACGACCATTTACTTAATGCCTTCGATTTTGCTCGTGCCAACCTCGGTGGTCGGCGTGTTTTCTGCAGTTGAGAGCGTTAATTGACGCCTGCGGCACCCGCCGAACCCGTCGCATTCCCGCCCTGTCGGCATGAGTATGCCCATTAGCTTCTCCGATAGGCAAGGAATCAGCAAAATCCCCGCCTGCGGCGGACGAATTTCTGACACGAGCGGCGGCTCGCATTCAATTCGCGTTCTGAGGCGCTGGTCACCGCGACGGGAAACGGTCCGGCGGCGGGGCCGGCCAGGGTCGCAGATAGTTCAGTGCCATCAGCGTGATCTCGTCGATGAACTTCTCCCGCTCGATCGGCGGCTGGTCGAGGATGTAGCGCACACAGAGGTGTTCGACCATCCGAACCAGCATCCAGGCCGCGGTGTCGAGTGTCGCGTCGGCCCGGACCTGCCGCTTGTTGATCGTCAGATAGGCCACCGTCAGCTCTCCGATGCGCTGTTCGAACGCCACCAGCTTGCTGGCCGCACCCAATCGCGGCGTCTGTTCCATCACCGCCCGCAGGAACTCGGGGTGCACGTCGAGAGCGTCGACCAGTGCGGCGATCGACTCGCGGACGTAGTCGGGCGCGGGCTGGTCCAGCCGCTCGGACACCCGCGCCGCCACCCGGGCGGACAACTGGTCGCTGAACCGGTCGATGACCGCGGCGGCGATCGCGTCTTTGTTCGGAAAGTACTGATAGAGCGACCCCGGGCTGATGCCCGCCGCGGCGGCGATGCGGTTGGTCGAGGCGCCGTCAAATCCATGCGTGATCAGCATCTGCTCACCGGCGTCCAGGATGCGGTCCACCATGGCGCGGGACCGTTCCTGGCGGGGCGCCCGACGGAGCCGGGACGACGGATCAGCGCTCATGCGTACGCGAATTGAACGCGAATGATCGCTCGTGTCAGCATGGCGCCATGGTGACACAGGAAACCGCCGCCGTATACCCCCGCCGGTTCATGGAGGGGGAACGGCGCAACCGCAGGATGGGTCGGCCGCTGCGCGCACTCACCCGTACCGTCCGGCTCGACTCGACGCTGACCACCAAAATCGGCAGGCGCCTCATGCACCGCGACGAGGTCGGGGCGGCGCTGGTGGCGGCGATGAAATCCGAGGGCCCCGACCGGGTGAGCATGGGCCAGTTCAAGCTGGCCCTCGAGCACGGTGTCGACGCCGTGCCGAATTGCCCCGCACCGCTGCGCGACTTCTTCGCCGTCGTCGAGAACACCCCGGCCTGGGTCGATTTCGACCTCGTCAACCGGGGTGCCGCCGCGTACCGGCGCCTCGGCACCAACGCCGCAGACGTGATGCTGCAGCTGTCGCTGATCGGCGGGTACCGGTTCGGCGGTCCGACCGACCTGCTCGTCGAAACCGGCGGGCTGACCGGCCGCACGACCGTGCGACGGCTGGCCGAGACCCAGAAGTGGGCCGTCGCCGTCTCCGAGCCCGATGCGATGCGCCGCGACGGCGAAGGCTTCAAACTCACCGTGCACGTTCGGTTGATGCACGCACTGGTCAACCATCAGTTCGAGCGCAACGGCCGCTGGGACATCGAGCGTTGGGGGCTGCCGATCAACCAGACCGACCAGGCCGCGACCCTGGGCCTGTTCAACGGTGCCTTACTGCTCGGGGTGCGGATGCTGGGTGTGCGCGTCAGCCCCGCCGAGTCCCGCGCCATCATGCATCTATGGAAGTACGTCGGCTGGCTGATGGGAGTCGACGAGGACTGGTTATGCGACAACGAAGCTCAGCAGCACCGGCTGAACTACCACCTGCTGGTCACCCAGTCCACCGTCAGCGCCGCCGGGCCGGCACTGGCCAATGCGATCGTCGACGCACAGCGCGAGCTGCACTACCCCAACGCCGCCGCGCTGCGCGGCGCCTACCACCGGGCCAGGCTGCTGAGCATGCTGCGGTTCTTCCTGCGCGCCGAGGGCATGGCCGACCTGGAACTACCGCGGGCACTGCCCTGGGCCGTGCTGCCGGCGATCGCCAAGAACACCGTCCGCTATCAACTGCTGTCCCGCACCTGCCGGGGCCGGGCCTACCTGGAGCGGTGGGGCGACCGGTCACGGAATCGCCAGCTGGACAAGTACTTCGGGGAGCAGCAGCATGACGTCGGCCGACTCCCCGGCTGAGGACGCCCTCGGTCCGTCGTCGCTGCTGTGGCGCTGGGCCGGGGACATGCGCATCGCGTTCGAAGGCGGCACCGCGGGGTTGCTGCAGACGATGCACCCGGCGATCGGGCAGGGGCTGATCGACCACTCCGACTTCTTCGACGACCCCGTCGACCGCGTCTTCCGTTCACTGCCAGGCATTCTCGGCACGGTGTATGACGGGGACCTGGCCGAGGCGACGGGACTGCGAGTCCGCGACTTTCACCACGACATCAAGGGCACCCTGGCGGACGGGCAGCGCTATCACGCGCTGCACCCGGAGACGTTCTGGTGGGCGCACGCAACCTTTCAGCGGATGGTGGATCGGCTGGCGATGCACTGGGACTCGCACGGGCTGACCACACAGGAGAGCGAGCAGCTCTACGCCGAGGGCCGCGAGTGGTACCGCCGCTACGGGATGACCGCGAGCGTCGTACCCGCCGATCGCGCCGCGTTCGAAGGCGAGGTGGACCGCTACTGCCGTGAGGTGCTGCAGCCCAACCCGGCGTCGGATTATCTGATCGAGTTCATCGGCAGGCGGGCGATCCCGGACATGAGTGCCTCCCCCGATTATCCGAGCCATCCCCGGCTGCGTCCGCTGGCCGACGCGCTGCTGCCCACCCTGCCGGTGCGGATGGCGCTGGCCCCGCCGATGCGGCTGGTGATCTTCGGCGGCCTGCCCGCCCTGGTGCGGGACCGCTTCGGCATCCGCTGGACGCGCGGCGACGAACGGCGCTACCGCGCGATCCGGTCGGCCATCCGCACGGGCTGGCGGTATCTGCCCGGGTCGCTCGCGTGGTATCCGGCGGCGCGCAAGGGGTGGCTGCGGGAGCTGGGTCACGTCCCGGCCCGCTTCTGACCGTCCGCCGCCGAACTCGCATTCCACGCGCAAAAGTTCGCCGTAGCCCCACGTGGAATGCGATTTCGCGGGGACCGGCTGACTGGAATTGGAACACGTTCTAGTCTGGTCGGCATGAGTGATCAGCTGCGCCATTTCCTCCACTCCGGCCACCTCACCGTCGGCGCGCTCAAGCGCCACAAGGACAAGCCGGTGCTGTTCCTCGGGGACACCACCCTGACCGGCGGCGAGCTGGCCGACCGCATCAGCCAGTACATCCAGGCGTTCGAGGCGCTGGGGGCGGGAACCGGCGCGGCGGTCGGACTGCTGTCGCTGAACCGTCCCGAGGTGCTGATGATCATCGGCGCCGGCCAGACACAGGGTTATCGCCGCACCGCGCTGCATCCGCTGGGCTCCCTCGACGACCACGCCTACGTGCTGTCCGACGCCGAGGTCACGTCGCTGATCATCGACCCCAACCCGATGTTCGTCGAACGTGCCCTCGGCCTCGTGGAGAAGGTGCCGTCGCTCAAGCAGGTGCTGACCATCGGGCCCGTCCCGCCCGAATTCGCCGCCGCCGGCGTGACCGCTGTGGATCTGACCGCCGAGGCCGCCACGTACCCGGCCAAGCCGCTGGTCGCCGCCGACCTGCCGCCCGACCACATCGGCGGCCTGACCTACACCGGCGGCACCACCGGTAAGCCCAAGGGCGTCATCGGCACCACGCAGTCGATCACCACCATGACCACGGTGCAGCTGGCCGAGTGGGAATGGCCGGAGAACCCGCGCTTCCTGATGTGCACGCCGCTGTCTCACGCCGGTGCGGCGTTCTTCACGCCGGTGATCGTCAAGGGCGGCGAGCTGATCGTGTTGACGAAGTTCGATCCGGCCGAGGTGCTGCGCGTCATCGAGGAGCAGAAGATCACCGCGACGATGCTGGTGCCGTCGATGATCTACGCGCTGATGGACCACCCGGATTCGCACACCCGCGACCTGTCGTCGCTGGAGACGGTGTACTACGGCGCCTCGGCGATGAACCCGGTGCGCCTGGCCGAGGCGATCCGCCGGTTCGGGCCGATCTTCGCGCAGTACTACGGCCAGTCCGAGGCGCCGATGGTGATCACCTACCTGTCCAAAAAGGACCACGACGAGAAGCGGCTGACCTCGTGCGGGCGGCCGACGCTGTTCGCCAAGGTGGCGCTGCTCGGCGAGGACGGTCAGCCGGTGCCCCAGGGTGAGGTCGGCGAGATCTGCGTGGCGGGGCCGCTGCTATCGGGCGGGTACTGGAACCTGCCGGAGGCGACGGCGGAGACGTTCCGGGACGGCTGGATGCACACCGGCGACCTGGCCCGGGAAGACGAGGACGGCTTCTACTACATCGTCGACCGCACCAAGGACATGATCGTCACCGGCGGGTTCAACGTGTTCCCCCGCGAGGTGGAAGACGTCGTGGCCGAACATCCTTCGGTGTCCCAGGTGTGCGTCATCGGCACCCCGGATGAAAAGTGGGGCGAGGCGGTGACGGCCGTGGTGGTGCTACGGCCCGACGCCGACCGTTCCGAGTCCGCCGTCGCGACGATGACCGCCGAGATCCAGGAGTCGGTCAAGGAGCGCAAGGGTTCGGTGCAGTCACCCAAGCAGGTGATCGTGGTGGACTCGGTACCGGTGACCGCGCTGGGCAAGCCGGACAAGAAGGCCGTGCGGGCGCAGTTCTGGGAAGGCGCGGGGCGTTCAGTCGGCTGAGCCGACGCCTGCCAGGATCCGGTCCAGGAACTCCCCTGCCGTCCGGCCGGCTCGTTCAGCGTCTCCGGCGGCGATCTGATCGAGCAGCACGCGGTGATCGCAGCGGTCTACCGGCACATGCTGCGTCGTCACGACGCTGGCGGTGACCGCCTCCATGAGTCCGCAGTAGAGCTCGATGAGGGTGCGGTTGCCGGAGGTGCGCACCACGGCGAGGTGGAACTGGGCGTCGACGCGGGCGTACCCCTCGGTGTCGCCGGCGGCCCTGTGCTTGTCGCGGCGGGCCAGCAGTGCGCGCATCTGGTCGACGTCGGCCTTTGTGCGATGGGCGGCGGCCAGGCGTGCGGCCTCCACCTCGAGCGCCCTTCGCACTTCGAGCACTTCGCGCAGTTCGGTGCCGCACAGGCGGCGCAACGCTCCGGACACCTCGCTGGTGGCGCGCACGTAGGTGCCGTCACCCTGACGGACCTCGAGGATTCCGGCGTGTGCCAGCGCGCGGACCGCCTCACGTACCGTGTTGCGTCCGACCCCGAGTGTCTGGACCAACACGGTTTCGTTGGGTATCCGCTCCCCGACCGGCCATTCGCCGGCGAGGACGGCATGCCTGAGTTGCTCGATGACCTGCTCGACCAGACCTGCCCGACGCGCAGTGCTCAATGGCACACGTAAACCCTTTCGTCCAATCATGGGATGTATGGCACGGTAGCAAGATGCACACCGACCGGCAGACCATCACCGCGGATTCGACGTCCCACGCGTCGAGCCGGGTACCCGGAGTCGCCGGCGGCGTGTTACTGGCGCTGGCCGTTGTGCTCACCGCGCTGAACCTGCGTCCCGCCGTCACCAGCATCGCGACCGTGCTGGGGGACATGCGCGCCGAGCTGGGGGTCTCGGCCACCTGGGCCGGACTGCTGACCACACTTCCGGCGCTGTGTTTTGCCGGCGCCGGCTTCGCCGCACCATGGCTGGCGTCCCGCATCGGCCTCGGACGGACCATCTCGGCGGCCATGGTGGCCCTGACCGCGGGTCTTGCGTTGCGCGTGGTGGACGGACCCCGGGTCGTCCTGGGCGCCACGCTGGTCGCGTGCGCCGGCATCGCCCTGGCCAACGTTCTGATCCCGGTCGTCATCAAGGGATCGTTCCCCGCCCGAATCGGGCTGATGACCGGCATCTACACCGCGGCGCTGCAAGGCGGCGGAGCGCTCGGATCGGCGGCCACGCCCGGCCTGGAGGCTCCGCTGGGCAGCTGGCGCGAGGCGCTGGCCGCCTGGGCGGTCGTCTCGTTCCTCGCGCTCGCGGTGTGGATCCCGGCCACGCGCCGGCACCGCGACGCCTGGGCGGCCCACACTCGGCCCACCGCCGGGCGTCGGTCACTGCTCGGCAACCCGCTGGCCTGGACGGTCACCGCGTTCTTCGGCAGCCAGTCGTTCCTGGCCTACATCGTGATGGGGTGGCTGCCCCAGGTCTTCATCGACAACGGCGTCGACAAGGTCAACGCCGGCCTTCTCGTCGGGCTGACCTCGCTGATCGGTGTTCCGTTGTCGCTGCTGATCGCACCGCTGGCCGCGCGCAGACCCAGCCAGAGCGCATGGATCGTCGCGGTCGGGGTGTTCGGGTTCGCCGGGGCGGTGGGCCTGATGGTGGCGCCGGGCGCACAGCCGCTGCTGTGGAGCGTGTTGATCGGCATCGGGATGAGCGCGTTCTCCATGGCGCTCGCGGTGCTGGGTCTGCGTGCCCGCACCGCCGAGGAGACCGCTCAACTGTCGAGCATGGCGCAGGGGTTCGGGTATCTCGTCGCCGGAACCGGACCGTTCCTGTTCGGACTGCTGCACGACGTGTCGCACGGGTGGACGGTGCCGTGGGTGATGTTCCTGGCCGTGTACGCCGTGCAGATCGTGGCCGGCGCGCTGGCCGGGCGCGGCCGCTACGTGTGAGGACGCCGGGGTACCGGATGATGACGAAATTGTTGATTTTGTGGTCGAGGCCGGATGTGCGCGGGGTGCTGGGCGGCTGACTCCGTCGGCGCGAGCGTGCGTCGTTGCCGGATTTATCGCGGCGTGTCGGCTGCCGACACGCACCCTCGCCCTCTGAAGGCGGGAGAGAGGGTCAGGCGCCGGGGACGGCGGTGCGGGCGGCCACCGACGTCGCGCCGGCGGTGTCGAACACGTCGATCACCACGTCGGTGTCGCGGTACCCACCCAGATGATGCAGTCCGTCGGTGGCGCCGATGATGTCGTGGGCGTGGTCGCCGTTCATCAGATAGTCCTCGACGTCGTGGCGCCAATGTGCGGCGAGCACGGTCGCCGCTGGTCGCAGGCGGGGTACCTCACGGTCCAGGACCTCCCGCAACGTCGCCGGCGCGAGGTAGTAGCAGACCTCCGAAAGCACCACCAGGTCGAAAGGCCCGGCGGGCCAGGGCCCATCGAGTGAGCCGCGCAGCAGCGTCACCTTGTCCCGCACACCTGCGCCGAGCAGTCGGCGGTGTGTGGAATCCAGTGCCGCCACACTGACGTCGGAGCTGGTGAGGTGATCGCAGCGGCCGGTCAGCCTCTGGGTGAGCACGCCGACCGAACAGCCCGGCTCGAAGGCATGCCGGTAGCGGGCGTACGGCAGCAACGCCACGGTGATGTCGTACTTGCGCCGCTCATACCACCGGCTTTCCAGCCGCCATGGGTCGGCCGCCTGCGCATACATGCGGTCGAAATAGCTGTCAGGAAGCCGGGGAGTCAGCGGAAGACCACCTCCCCCACCGCCAGCTGCCTCGACAGGACATACGGCGGCAACACCGGCTCCGCGCCGGGCGACGGTGGCGTGAACTGACTGAGAAAGCACTGCGCGGCAGTGAGTTTGCGTTGCGACGCGACCGGCGTGAGGGGCACGGTGTAGGTGCGCTGCCACGGCACCGCCCCGTCATCCGGCAGCGCCCAGTGCCACATCCACACCGGATACTCGACGAGCGTGACGCCGGTGCGCTGCGCGGCCACCGCGGCGGCCCGGCCGACGGCTTCGTGGTCAGGGTGCCCGTCGCCCCGCCATGTCGCGGCGCACCAGGTTCCCGGCGACCGGTCGGCCAGGATCTCGGTGAGCAGATCGGAGAGCCGCTGTTCGTGGTGTGCGAGCTGTCCGTCGGGCAGCCCCAAACTGATCGGCGGCGCCACCCCGAGTACCCCTGCTGCCCTCTGCAATTCGGCTTTTCGGGTCTTCTCCAGCCGATACCGCTGCAGCGGTGACGCATCCGGAAACGCGGCGCCGCCGTCGCTGGACGACACGATCTGCACCGGCACACCGGCTTCGGCCAGCGATGCCACCGCCCCGCCGAATCCCAGGGTCTCGTCATCGGGGTGGGCGCCGACGACCACCAGTTCGGCGCAGTCGCGCAGATCGAGCCGGGGCAGCGACAAGCCGGCCGAAGTCCACACCTGTGCGGCGGTACCGCCTTCGGTGAGCGGGCAGGCGGCCAGCCTGGCGGTGTTGTCCAGCTGGGCGGTGGTCACGTCGCCTCCCCGGCCAGCGCGCCCAACCGCTCCAGATCGCGTTCGGCGTGACTTTGCCGGACGTAGACGCTCAGGTCGGCCACCCGCTGGGCGTGCACGGGGTCCGCGCACAACGGCGTCGGGCCGAGCGCGCGGGCGGTGCGGGTGAGGGTCTCGTCGACGGCTGTCTCCACCACGGCGCGCGCCCGGCGAGCCAGCAGTTCCGCGCGTCCGGCCTTGTCGGCCGGATCGGCGTCGACTTCGGCCGCGGTCACCGTCAGCGTCGCCGCGGCAGCGCTCAGGGCGGCGTCGACCGCACCCAGATGCGCCGCGGTGTGCGCGTCGCCCCGGCCGCCACGCACCCGGTCGTACAGCGCCGCGGCGACGGCCCGGGCGCCGCCCAGCCAGCACGCCGCCACCCCGACCGCACCGTGCCAGAAGCCGGGCCGGCTCAAGTACTCACCGGGTGCACCGACGGGGGTGGCCGGTGCGCCGTGGAATTGCACTGAGCGCGTGTCAGATTCGGCCATGCCCGCATTGCTCCACCGGCCGGGCAGCGCCCGCACCCCGGGGCCGGACAGGTCGACCCCGTACAGGCCACGCTCTCCTGACGGCAGTCTCGCGGTGACGAGCGCATGTGAGCACAACCCCGCCCCGGAGCACCACGTCTTGGTGCCTTCGAGCAGCACCTGGGCTCCCTCGACGATGGCGGTCAGTGATGCCTCGCTGGACTCGGCCGCCCACACCCCCCACAGCTGCCCCGGCGGCGGCGTATCTCCGCAGAGTTCGGCCAGGATGGCGACCGCGTCAGTGTGGGCCTCGGCCAATCGTGCTGCGGTGAGGTCGAGTTCGGCGAGCGCGGTGAGCTGCGCCCACCGTTGCGCGGTGCGGCCGCGGCCGGGGAGCGGCAGGTCCAGGTCCCCTCCGGCGAGCCAGTCGAGGACCAGGCCGGCGTTCACGCGCTCAGCCCCGTCGGACACGGGTCGTCCGAGTGTTCGGCCCCGTCGAGGTCACGCAGGTGCTTCGCGAAACCGTCTGGGGCGCGGCCGTTCCGACGATCCGACGTCGCCACCGACAGATTCCGGTCGCGGTGCACCCGCAGTCCCGCCGCTTCGAACCGTTCCACCAGGTCGACGTCCTCGCTGCTGGGCAACGCGCGGAAGCCGCCGACGCTCCAGTAGGCCGATGCCGCGAAACCCATGTTGGCGCCGTGGATGTGACCGTGTCCCTGTCCGGGGGCGCTCTTGGCACGGTAGGCACGCAGATACCGGCGCGCCAGCGCCGGCGAGAAGTGGCGCCACACCGGGACATGCACCACGCCGAGCACCATGTCCGCGTCTGCGTGACGGTCCGGATCGGTCATTCGGACCAGCCAATCGGAGTCCACGACGCTGTCGGCGTCGGTGGTCGCGTACCACGCGTCGGCTCCGACGAGGGCCGGCAGTGCGCGCGCGTATTCGAAGCCGGCGGCCCGGGCGGCCCCGACGTTGCCCGCGTCGATGGTCACGAAGTGAACGTCGGGGCCGAATCGCCCGGCCAGCGCGTCGCTGCCGTCGTCACACGAGTCCAGGACGACGACCGTGGTGACCGGGTTCGGCACGCACAACGCCGCCGTCGTCACCGCGCGCAGGCAGCCCGGCAGGTGGGCCGCCTCGTTGTGCGCGGGCACCACCACGACGACGGGTTCCGGCAGGTCGTCGAACACAGTCATGGGCGCTAGTTAGCCAATCAGCGAAGATTTCACACCTGGCAGGATGGTGGGGTGGCTGACCTGCAGGCGGTGCTGTTCGACTTCTCAGGGACGCTGTTTCGGCTCGAAGAGGACGACGGCTGGTTCGTCGAGATGGAGCTCGACAGCCCGATGACCCCCGAGGGCAACCGTGAGATCGACGAGCACGTGCAGGCCGAGTTGATACGCCGCCTGACCGCGCCGACCGGCCGGTCGGTGCCCATGACACCCGATGCGCTGCAGGCGTGGATGAACCGCGATCTGGCCCCGCACCTGCACCGTGAGGCCTATCTGCACGTGCTGCGTGAGTCAGGACTCGCCGATCACCACGCGGAGTCGCTGTACAGCAGGGTGATCGACCCGGCCTGCTGGACGCCGTACCCCGACACCGCGGCCGTGCTCGACGGTCTGAGCCGGCGCGGAATCAGAACCGCGGTGGTCTCCAACATCGCGTTCGACATCCGGCCCGCGTTCGATGCGCTCGGCGACCAGGCCCACGTCGACGAGTTCGTGCTGTCGTTCGAGGTGGGCGCCGTCAAACCCGATCCGGCGATCTTCCAGACCGCGCTGGATCGGCTGGGCGTGCCCGCCGAGCGGGCGCTGATGGTCGGGGACAGCGACGAAGCCGACGGCGGTGCCCGCGCGCTGGGGTGCGCGTTCGCGCTCGTCGATCCGTTGCCCACCCGGGAACGCAGGGACGGGTTGCTCGCGGCCCTGCGGGCCCACGGCATCGAACTGTGACGACCGGGCCCTGGTGACCGGATCCCATCCCGACGAGTTCGAAGCGTTGGTCGGGCGCTGCCCGGTATTCCGCTTCGATAACGTTTGAGAGGTGTCTGACCCTGCGAGCAATCCGTTCGACGCCGGCCTGTGGGAGCCGGTGGCCGGTTTCGATGTCCTGACCGACATCACCTACCACCGCCACATCGACGGTGGTGAACGCAAGCCGACGGTCCGGGTGGCCTTCGACCGCCCCGAGGTGCGCAACGCGTTCCGCCCGCACACCGTCGACGAGCTCTACCGCGTCCTCGACCACGCCAGGATGTCCTCCGACGTCGGGGTGGTGCTGCTGACCGGCAACGGACCCTCGCCGAAGGACGGCGGCTGGGCGTTCTGCTCCGGCGGCGACCAGCGCATCCGCGGCCGCAGCGGCTACCAGTACGCGTCCGGGGAGACCGCCGAGACCGTGGACCCGGCGCGGGCCGGACGGCTGCACATCCTCGAGGTGCAGCGGCTGATCCGGTTCATGCCCAAGCCGGTGATCTGTCTGGTCAACGGGTGGGCAGCCGGCGGCGGGCACTCGCTGCACGTGGTGTGCGACCTGACGCTGGCCAGCCGCGAGCACGCCCGCTTCAAGCAAACCGATGCCGACGTCGGCTCCTTCGACGGCGGCTACGGGTCGGCGTACCTGGCCCGCCAAGCCGGCCAGAAATTCGCCCGCGAGATCTTCTTCCTGGGCCGGCCCTACACCGCCGAGCAGATGCACGCGATGGGCGCGGTGAACGAGGTGGTCGACCATGCCGAGCTGGAAAACGTCGCGCTGCAATGGGCTTCAGAGATCAACGGCAAGTCGCCGCAGGCCATCCGGATGCTCAAGTACGCGTTCAACCTGCCCGACGACGGCCTGGTGGGCCAGCAGCTGTTCGCCGGTGAGGCCACCCGGCTGGCGTACATGACCGACGAGGCGGTCGAGGGCCGCGACGCGTTCCTGGAGAAACGCGACCCGGACTGGTCGCCGTTCCCCCGCTACTTCTAGGCACCGAACCCCGTGGACGTGCAAGGCGATTTCGCGCTGGAAATAGACTCCGGTCCGTGAGTAGCAGGAACCCGCTGCGGCGGCTGGCCGAGCAGGTCGTGCTGACCAGCATGCGCCCCCCGATACTTCCCACGCTGCTGAACCGGGCCGGCCGGCAGCTCGTCGACCTGAGAGGCAAGCGCGTTCTGCTGACCGGGGCATCGTCGGGCATCGGTGAGGCCGCCGCGGAGAAGCTGGCCCGCCGCGGAGCCACCGTCGTCGTGGTGGCCCGGCGCGGTGACCTGCTTGACGAGGTCGTCACCCGCATCACCGCCGCCGGCGGGCAGGCGAGCGCGCACGCGTGCGACCTGTCCGACCTGGACGCCGTCGACGCGCTCGTCGCGACGGTCTCCGACCAGCTCGGCGGTGTCGACATCCTGGTCAACAACGCCGGACGGTCCATCCGACGGCCGCTGGAGGAGTCGCTGGAGCGCTGGCACGACGTCGAGCGCACCATGATGCTGAACTACTACGGACCGCTGCGCCTGATCCGCGGGTTCGCCCCCGGCATGCTCGAGCGCGGCGACGGCCACATCATCAACGTGTCCACCTGGGGTGTGAAGACCGAATCCCCGCCACTGTTCGGCGTTTACAACGCCTCGAAGGCGGCGCTGTCGTCGATCAGCCGCATCATCGAGACCGAATGGTCCGACCGCGGCGTGCAGTCCACCACGCTGTACTACCCGCTGGTGAAGACACCGATGATCGCACCGACACGGGCGTACGACGGGCTGCCCGGACTGTCCGCCGACGAAGCGGCGGGCTGGATCGTCACCGCCGCGCGCCACCGCCCGGTCCACATCGCACCCCGCATCGCGGTCACCGCGCACGCGATGAACAGCGTCGCGCCGGCGGCGGTGGACACCATCATGAAACGCCAACGGATGCAGCCCAAGGACTGAAAAGCGTTGTTCCGCAACCTCGCCGACATCGTCCGCGGCCACGGACGGCAGCGCCCCGGCGCGCCGGCGCTGGTGGCCGGTGACACCACGGTCACCTACGGGGAACTCGACGACCGGTCCAACAGGGTCGCCCAGGCGTTCCTGGGATCCGGTGTCGGATCCGGCGACCGGGTCGCGTTCGTGGAGAAGAACGGCATCGAATTCTTCGATGTTGCTTTCGGTTTGGCGAAGATCGGGGCGGTCGGCGTGCCGGTGAACTGGCGGCTGGCCGCCCCGGAGATGCGTCACGTCATCGTCGACTCCGGAGCCCGCATCGTCGTGGTCGGCGAGGAGTTCGCCGGTCACCTCGAAGCGATCGAGGCGGAGTTGGACGCCGACATCGTGGTGATCGGCAGCCACGCCCGCTGGCCCGCGTTCCACGAGTGGGTCGCGGAGCATCCGGCCGTCGACCCGGGCGTGGTCACCGGACCCGACGACCTGGTGTTCCTGATGTACACCTCGGGCACCACCGGCCTGCCCAAGGGCGTGATGCTGAGCAACACCAACTACGTCTGCAAGACCGGCGGGGTGGCCGGCCCGTGGCAGTTCGACGCCGACGCCGTCAGCCTGGCGGTGATGCCGCTGTTCCACATGGCCGGCTCCGGGTGGGCGCTGGCCGGTTTGTGGCAGGGCGCGAAGACCGTCGTGCTGCGCGACGTCGAACCGGCCGCGATCCTGGATTCCGTTGCGCGGCACCGTGTCACCAACATGCTGCTGGTGCCCGCGGTAATCCAGTTCCTGCTCGACACCGACGGGGTCGACACCGTCGACTTCTCGCATTTGCGGGTCATCGTCTACGGCGCGTCACCGATCAGCGACGACGTGCTGGTCCGCGGCATCGAACGATTCGGCGGGATCTTCGCCCAGGTGTACGGCATGACCGAGACCACGGGCTCGATCACCCAACTCGACGGTCCCGACCACGTGCCGGAACTGTTGCGCTCCTGCGGCAAACCGTATCGGTGGGTGCAGATCCGGATCGTCGGCGAGGACGGCGCTGACGTCGCACCCGGGGGCGTCGGTGAGGTGTGGACCCGTTCGGCGCAGAACATGCTCGGCTACTGGAACAACCCCGATGCCACCGCGGCGACGCTGACCCCGGACGGTTGGCTCAAGACCGGCGACGCCGGCTTCGTCGACGCCGACGGCTACCTGTTTCTGCACGACCGGATCAAGGACATGATCGTCTCGGGCGGCGAGAACGTGTACCCGGCGGAGGTCGAGAACGTGCTGATGACCCATCCGGCCGTCGCCGACGTCGCCGTCATCGGGGTGCCGGACCCACGGTGGGGCGAGGCGGTGAAGGCCGTCGTGGTCGCCGCCCCCGGTGCCGACCCCAGCGAGGCCGAACTGATCGCGTTCGCGCGCGACCGACTGGCGGGGTACAAACTGCCCAAATCCGTCGACTTCGTCGCCGTGCTGCCCCGCAACCCGAGCGGCAAGCTGCTCAAACGCGCCCTGCGCGAACCGCACTGGGTCGGAGCGGGCCGACAGATCGGCTGAGTGGCGTGGTAGACACACTGGCATGGAGATCCTGGCCAGTCGCGTGCTGTTCCGTCCCAGCGACTACGCCCGGTCGGTGGCCTTCTACCGCGACGGCCTCGGTCTCGCAATTGCCCGCGAGTATCCGGGCGGCATGGTGTTCTACGCCGGCCAGGCGCTGATTGAGCTTGCCGGGCACGGCGCCCCCGCCGGCGGCGCGCCGCCGTTCCCGGGCGCGTTGTGGCTGCAGGTGCGCGACCTGTCGGCGACCCAGAACCAACTGCGGGAGTGTGGAGTGCCGATCATGCGGGAGGCGCGGCGCGAACCGTGGGGGCTGCACGAGATGCATGTCACCGATCCGGACGGCGTCACGCTGATCTTCGTCGAGGTGCCCGAGGATCATCCGCTGCGCCGCGACACCCGGGGCTGACTCAGCGGGGCGACGATCAAGCGGCGAGGCACGAGCCGCGTTGAGGAGTCCCGCAATCAAGTTCAGCGGGGAGGCAGGAGCCGCGTTGAAAAGTCCCGCAATCAGGTTCAGCGCGCCGGCGCCGCCAGCGGCCAGCCGACCGACGCCAGCCGCGCCGCGACCTGGTGCACTTCTTCGGGGTTGGGTTCCTTATCGGTGACCAGATGGATCGCCGCGCGGATCTCTTCGGGCGTCACCGTGTCGGAGTCGTTGCCCTTGAGCACCGTCTGGGCGACCTTGATGACCTCGTCCTCGGTCAGGGTCCGTGCCAGCAACGCCAGCAGGGCGAAGTAGTCCGTCTGCGGGACGCCCTGGGGGTAGCCCTGGTGCAGCCAGCCCAGGATGTTGGTGAACGCGCTCTCGGCCATGGCCACTCAACTCACTTTCCAGGCAGGAACGGGAAGAGGTCGACGCCGGTGTGGTGGATGATCGTGGCCCGCGTGATCCACAGGACCGCGGTCAGAATCACCGCACCGACGAACACGAACAACGCCACCCCGAGGAACTTCAGCAACGGGTTCGACGCGGCCGCCGCGGTGCCGTCGGATCCGTCGGAGCCGTCGGAGCCGGAGAATGCCACCAGTCCGACGGCGAAGACGGCGGGCAGCCCCGCGCCGAGCAGGAGCCCGATGCCGAGCACCTTGAGGATGCTTTCCAGGTACGTCATGTCAGCGTGGTTTCCTTCACCGTCGCAGCAGGCTTGGCCGCCGGTTCGGTCTCGGTGACCGAGGCGCGCAGTTCGGCGGGGACCACCGAGTTGGTCGCAGCGTCCCAGTCGGCGTTGACGTTGCGGTGGTCGACCTTCTGATGCTGCGCGCGCCACCACAGGTAGAACGACAGGGCGCACAGCAGTACGAAGATCAGGCCGTCACCGGCCAGCGACGAACCGGTCAGCGACTCGACACCGTGAGACAGCCAGAACGACAGCGCGCCGACGACACCGGCGGCGGGCAGGGTGATCAGCCATGCCACCGCCATCCGGCCGGCGACGGCCCAGCGGACCTCGGCGCCCGGCTTGCCGACGCCGCTGCCCAGGATCGAACCGGTGGCCACATGCGTGGTCGACAGCGCCATGCCTGCGGCGCTCGAGCTCAGGATGATGGCCGCCGACGACGCTTCGGCTGCCAGCCCCTGCGGCGACTCGATCTCGACAAGCCCCTTGCCGAGGGTGCGGATGACGCGCCACCCACCCAGGTAGGTGCCCAGGCCGATGGCCAGCGCGCACGACGCGATGATCCAGAACGGCAGGCCCTGCTCCTTGACGTCGCCGGTGAGGTGGCCGGTGGTGATCAGGGCCAGCGCGATCACACCCATGGTCTTCTGGGCGTCGTTGGTGCCGTGCGACAGCGCGACCAGCGACGCGGTGGCGATCTGACCCCATCGGAAGCCCTGTTCCCGGCGCTTCTTGGCGACGTTGCGGGTGATGCGGTAGACCAGCCAGGTGCCGCAGCCGGCCACCAGGCAGGCGATCAGCGGCGCCGCGATCGCCGGGATGAGCACCTTCGCGGTCACGCCGGACCAGTTCACCCCGGCCAGCCCGATGGCGGCCAGACCGGCCCCGATCAGACCGCCGAACAGCGCGTGCGACGAGCTCGACGGGATGCCGAACAGCCAGGTGAGCAGGTTCCACAGGATGCCGCCGATCAGACCGGCGAAGATGATCGTCAACCCCGTGGACGCGTCGATCGACGGGATGAGTTGACCGGTCTTGCCGTCCTGGATCTTCAGCACCGAGGTGGTCACCGTGACCGCGACCTCGACGGACAGGAACGCGCCGACCAGGTTCAGGATGCCGGCCAGGATGACCGCCGTCTTGGGCTTGAGCGCGCCGGTCGCGATGGACGTCGCCATCGCGTTCCCGGTGTCGTGAAAGCCGTTGGTGAAGTCGAACGCCAACGCGGTGGCGATCAACAGCACCAAGATGATCAGCTCTGCGCTCATGGCGTTGATTCTGCTGCCCGGCCAGCGGTTTTGACTAATCTTTGACAACTCGTGTCGAGGCCGCGACGTGGTCTTTTTCCGGCTGCCGGCGCGGTGTTCATCTACTGTTCATCTTCTCAGGGGTGCCCGTTCGTGCCCCGCAGCTGAGAGCGGCTCCCCGGCGGCGCCGCGGCTACCATCGAACTGCCGAGGGCTACTTCGCGCCCCCGGCGGGGAGTGGATTCGTGACCAGATTTCTCGCCAGAATCGTGGCGTGGATCGCGGCCGGATATCCGGAGGGGGTGCCGGGGCCGGACCGCGTGCCGCTGCTGGCCTTGTTGCGGCGCCGGTTGACCGACGACGACGTGATGACCGTCGTCAGCGAACTCGTCGCCCGTGCTGATTTCCGCGAGCAGGGATCGGCCGACATCGGCCCCGTCGACATCGGGGTGCTGATCACTGCGATCACCGACGAACTGCCCTCCCCCGAGGACGTCGAGCGGGTCCGCGCCCGGTTGTCCGCGCAGGGCTGGCCACTCGACGACCCGCGCGACGACATGGAGGAGGAGCGATAGCCGTCCTGAGCGCGGTCGAGTTCGGCGCCGGTGACGAACTCCCGATCGTCCGCGACGTCCTGGACGGCCGCGCCTGCGTCCTGCCGGTTCCGGCTGACGACGCCCGTCAGGCCGGGGTGCTCGCCGCCGCGCTGCGTGCCGGCGAGGCCATCGACGATGCCGTCGGGGTGGTGCTGTCCACCTCGGGCACTACCGGAACCCCGAAGGGCGCGATGTTGACGGTGCGGGCGCTGACGGCGAGCGCCGAGTCGACGCACGCCCGGCTCGGCGGGCCGGGACGCTGGCTGTTGGCGCTGCCCGGCTACCACGTGGCCGGGTTCCAGGTGCTGGTGCGCAGCGTGCTGGCCGGCACCACGCCGGTGGCGGTCGCCCCGTCGTTCACGGCAGCGGACCTGGTGGCGGCGATCGAGGCGATGGGTACCGGGCGGCGCTACACCTCGATGGTGGCCAACCAGTTGGACAAGGCGCTGCGCGACCCGGACGCCGCGCGGGCCCTGGGCGGCCTGGACGCCGTGCTGATCGGTGGCGGCCCGATGCCGCGCGGGGTGGCTGAAAAAGCTGCGGCGGCAGGGGTTTCGGTGGTCCGCACGTATGGCATGAGTGAGACATCCGGGGGCTGTGTGTACGACGGGACGCCGCTCGACGGCGTCACGGTGCGGGTGGACGACGACGGCCGGATCCGGTTGGGCGGGCCGACCGTCGCCGCCGGCTACCGCAACCCCGTGACCCCGGACCCGTTTGCCGAGCCCGGCTGGTTCCTCACCGACGATCTTGGCGCAGTGGATGATTCAGGGGTGCTTCGGGTACTGGGAAGGGTGGACGACGCGATCAGCACCGGCGGGTTGAAGGTGCTGCCCGGTGTCGTCGAATCGGCTCTGTCGAGTCACCCCGCGGTGGCCGAGTGCGCGGTCTTCGGTGTCGCCGACGAACGCCTGGGACAGCGTGTCGTCGCCGCGGTCGTCACTGCGGCGGGCACGTCGGTCACGTTGGAGCAGTTGCGGTCTCACGTCGCGGCCACCTTGCCGTCGACGGCGGCGCCGCGGCAGCTTCACATCGTCGACGCCTTGCCGCTGCGCGGCATCGGCAAGGTGGACCGCCGCCAACTCGTCAGGCGGTTCGGGTGAGGTGCGGCCCACATCCGCGCCCGGACCCCGCACAATGAAGACATGAGCCGTGAGGTCACCTCGGTCGAGGAACTGCGTGAGATCGTCGGGCATCCCAACGCCGCGGTGGCGAACAAGGTCCGCGACCGCCTGTCACCGGCCGTGCAGGACTGGCTGTCGCATTCCCCGCTGGGGTTCGTCGCGACGACGGATGCACACGGCCGGATCGACGTCTCCCCGAAGGGTGACCCGGCCGGTTTTGTACACATCGTCGACGAGCGCACCATCGCGATCCCCGAACGCCCCGGCAACAAGCGCGTGGACGGTTATCTGAACGTGCTCGAACGTCCCCGGGTCGGCACGCTCTTCGTGATCCCGGGCCGCGGGGACACGCTGCGGATCAACGGCAGTGCCCGCATCCTGGCCGACGCCGACTACTTCGACGCGATGACGGTGCGCGGCAAGAGGCCGATCCTGGCGTTGGAGATCGCCGTCGAAGAGGTGTTCTTCCACTGCGCGAAGGCGTTTCTACGATCGGGGGCGTGGCAGCCGGAGAGCTGGAATCCGACCGCGGTGCCGAGCGCGGCGGAGCTGGCCGCAGCGGTGTACGCCGGCGCCGACCTCGACGAGATGCGCCGGCGTCTCGACGAGGACAACATGCGCGAGGTGCTCTATTGACGGGCGGCGCGAGCGTGCGCGAACTCGCGACATCTGACGGCGTGGCGGCCTCTGACACGCACGCTCGCGCAGTATGGGGGGATGCGTAGGGAGGTCGGTGCGGCGGCTGCCGGTCTGGTGCTGGTGGTCGCCGCGTTCGTCGTCCCCCATCTCGACCTGGGTGTCGTCACCCCACTGATCAACGCCACCCCTGCGCGGATCCGCAGTTTCGCCGACACCGCGCCGATCTTCGGCTGGTGGAACGCCCACGTCGGGCCGGGCACGATACCGGCGGTCGCGATCGCGTCCGCCGCCGTGCTGTGGGGGCCGACCGTCGCCCAGCGGCTGCCGTGGCGGTGGCTGCCGTGGACGACCTGGGCGGTGTCGTGCGTATGGGCGTTCAGCCTGGCGTTGGTGGACGGCTGGCAGAGGGGCTTCGCGGGCCGACTGACAGCACGCCACGAATATCTGCGGCAGGTGCCGACCGTCGACGACATCCCCGAGGCGGTGCGCAGCTTCTCCGACAGAATCCTTGACTATCAACCGGATTCGTGGATCACCCACGTTTCCGGGCACCCTCCGGGCGCTTTGCTGACCTTCGTCTGGCTCGACCGCGTCGGACTGGGCGGCGGCGCCTGGGCGGCTACGCTGTGCGTTCTGGTCGGATCGAGCATCGCGGCCGCGATCATCGTGGCCGTGCGCGCCCTGGCCGACGAGGACACCGCACGCGCCGCCGCGTCCTTCGTGGCGGTGGCACCGACCGCGATCTGGATCGCGGTGTCCGCAGACGGCTACTTCGCCGGTGTCGCGGCGTGGGGCATCACGCTGCTGACACTCGCCGTGACGCGATCGGCACGACTGCCCGTGCTGGTGGCGGTGGGCTCCGGGCTGCTGTTGGGATGGGCGGTCTTCCTCAACTACGGCCTGGTGTTGATGGCCCTGCCCGCGGTGGCCGTACTGCTCGGTGCCGCGAACTGGCGGGCGGCTCTGGGCGCTGCGATCCCCGCGGTGGCCGCCGCGCTGGTCGTCGTCGTGGCGTTCGCCCTCGCCGGGTTCTGGTGGTTCGACGGCTACCTACTGGTGCAGGAACGCTATTGGCAGGGCATCGCCAACGATCGGCCGTTCCAGTACTGGGGCTGGGCGAATCTCGCCTCGGTGGTGTGCGCCATCGGCCTGGGCAGTGTGGCCGGCCTGAGCAGAGTGTTCGACATCGCCGCCCTCAAACGCCGCTCGGGCCTGCACCTTCTGATACTCGGCGCGCTGCTCGCGATCGCGTTCGCCGACCTGTCGCGGCTCAGCAAGGCCGAGACCGAACGGATCTGGCTGCCGTTCACGGTGTGGCTGGTGGCCGCCACCGCCTTGCTGCCGCGGCGTTCGGCGCGGTGGTGGCTGGCACTCAACGTGACCGGCGCGCTGGCCGTCAACCACCTGATCCTGACCAACTGGTAGCCGCTCACGCGATCAGCTGCGCGACGACCCGAGGGCCGATCCGGTGTATGCCGGCGACGGCGAACCCCGCCTCGGCCGCCAGCGACCCGACGCAGTCGACGCCCACCGAGGCCCAGCGGAACCATGGTCCGACAGCACGGACAGACTCGAGGCGAATCCATCCGATATCGATCCCCGTTGTGGCGCTATCGAATTCAGCGAGACATCGTCCGCCCCGGCAAAGTAGCTCCGCCGCTCGGGAGAGGATCCGGTGCGGGTCTGCACCCAGGCCCACGTTGCCGTCGGCGAGAAGCACCGTGTGCCAGCGCCCGGTGGCCGGCAGCCGCCCGAAAACGTCGCGGCGCAAGACCGGAGCGCCGCTGTCCCTGGCCAGCTTCACCGCCGTCGTCGACAGATCCACTCCCAGCGCGGGCAGTCCGCGCCGCACCAGCGTCGCGACCAGACGACCCGGGCCGCAGCCCAGATCGAGAGTCGGCCCCTGGCACAAGTCGAGCACCGCATCGTCGAATGCCGCGTCGGCGCCGGGCCCACCGAGCCAGCTGCGCACGGGCAGTCGTTCGACGCGGCCGTCGTCGCGGCGAACCCAGCAGTGCTCACCGCCGAGCGCGCGGTCGTAGAGTTGCCCGAACATTCAGCCCTCCCGAGCCGTGACCGTCGCGGTGACCCGGCGGAACCGCGAGGTCGGTGGGCAGACGTCCCGGACCGCGTCGATGTCGTCGATGGTGTCGACGTCGGTGAGCTCGTCCCCGAGTGCCACCTGTAATCCTCTGCGCCGCAAGGCCTCCAGGGTGCGCCGACCGGTGTCGGGTACCGACATCGGCACGTCGCGCAGGCACCCGGCACTGCCGGCGTCGCGCACGCCGAGCACCCACCAACCGCCGTCACGGGCCATGCCGAGGACCGCGTCGCGACCTGCCAGCAGGTCCGCGCACCCGGCGAGCAGATCCGGGCTCACCTGCGGCGTGTCCATCCCGATCTGCAGCACCGGCAGTCCCCCGGCGCCGGCATCGGCGTGTGCGTTGGCCAGCCTCTCGGCAAAGCCGGCGCCGCGCTGCGGGATCACCGCGAAATCGGCGAGCCGACAGCGGATCTCGTCGGTACAGCGCGCGTCGCGCAAATGACCTGTCAACGCCACCACCCGCGCCTGCACCGGACAGGCTGCCACCGCGTCGAGCGTGTCCAGCAGCGCAGCCGCGGCGATGTCGGCGGCAGCGCCGTCACCGACCGCGGCGGCCAGCCTCGTCTTCGCCAGCCCGGGCACCGGCGCCTTGGCGACCACCAGAACGCTGACCGGGATCATGACATCGCCCGCCAGAAGTCCCAGGCCGCGACCGCCGAGCCCCGCACCGATCCGCTGACCTTCGACGTGCCACCGGTGCGGGGTCCGTAGGCGACGTCACGCTCGGTGACCGACCAGCCCGCGGCGGCCGCGCGCACGAGCAGCTCGAGCGGATATCCCGAGCGCCGATCGGTCACCCCCAGCGACAGCAGGCCATCCCGCCAAGCCACCCGCATCGGGGCGATGTCGTGCACCGCCAGCCCGTGACGGTGCCGCAATCGCCAGCACACCGCGTCCGTGCCGAGGCGCGCATGCCACGGCCAGATCAGGCCCGGGACCGGGCGGCGCCTGCCGGTCGCCAGGTCGGCGCCCCGAACGAGGTCGGCGACCAGGGCGGGCAATTCACGGGGATCCAGAGACCCGTCGGCGTCGAGCACAGCCACGATCGGGGTCGCCGACGCGACCACCCCGGCGTGCACCGCCGAGCCGTACCCCGGCCGGGGTTCGGTGACGACGTCGGCGCCGTGCCGGCGCGCCACCTCGGCGGTGCCGTCGGTGCTGGCGTTGTCGACCACCAGCGGCGCATAGCCGTCCGGTATCGCCTCGAGGACGCCGGGCAGTGAGGCCGCCTCATCGCGACAAGGCAGCACCACCGTGACGGCGCATTCTGGCACTTCCTCCACGCTAGGCCGGCAGCGATGGCCGCGCGAGGGGCAACCCTGACGAAATGGTGACAGCACCGCAGGTCGGGACGTCTGCGCGCTACCCTCGGTGTGGTGACCCGGGTGCTCATCGCCGACGACGACGACGTCGTTCGCGACGTCGTACGCCGCTACCTGGAGCGTGACGGCCTTGAGGTGTTCACCGCCCACGACGGCACCGAGGCGCTACGGCTCCTCGGATCGCGGCGCATCGACGTCGCCGTGCTGGACGTGATGATGCCGGGCCCCGACGGTATGACTTTGTGCCGCACGCTGCGTCATCGCGGCGAGCATTCCGTGCCGGTGATCCTGCTGACCGCCCTCGGCGAGGAGGAAGACCGCATCGCCGGGCTGGAAGCCGGCGCGGACGACTATCTGACCAAGCCGTTCAGTCCGCGGGAGCTGGTGTTGCGGGTCAAATCGGTGCTACGCCGCGCGCCGGTCGCCGGCGGCGCCCCTCCCGTCGACCTCGTGTCCGGCGATCTGACGGTGACGACGGCGTCGCGCACCGTGACCGTCGCGGGCACACCCGTCAGCCTCACCAACCGTGAATTCGATCTGCTGCTGTTCTTCCTGACCCACACCGACGCTGTCTTTACCCGCGAGGACCTGCTCAAACAGGTCTGGCACTGGGATTTCGGCGATTTGTCGACGGTCACGGTCCACGTCAAGCGACTGCGCTCCAAGCTGGGCGACCGGCACCGGGTGCAGACCGTCTGGGGTCGCGGCTACATGTGGACCTCCGGTGCCGACGGCTGACTTCTGGGAAATCGTCGGATGGGCGCTGGCGTGCTCGGTGCCCGTCGTGCTCGTCGGGGCAGCGGTGATCCGGCTGGCCCGGTCGTGGTCGTTGGCGGTGAGCATGGTGGCGCTGGTGCTGATCCCGGTGCTCGCCACGCTGGCCGGGGTGCTGGGCGCCAGCGGATTCATGATCACCCAGACGTTCGAGCGCACGGCCGCCGTGTTGGTGGTGGTGTCGGTGGTGACCATCCCGGCGGCGATCATGCTGGGCCGGTTCCAGGCCCGGCGCACGGTGTGGGAGGCCGAGATCCGCGACTCAGAGCGCGCCGCCGAACAGTCGCGGCGACGGCTGATCGCGTTCGTCAGCCATGACCTGCGGACCCCGCTGGCCGGGATCCGCGCACTGTCCGAAGCGATCGCCGACGGGGTGGTCCCTGAGGACGAGGTCCAGGTGCACGCCAAACACATTGAGCACGAGTCGATTCGGCTTTCAGAGATGGTCGACGACCTGTTCGAGATGTCGAAGATCAACGCCGGTGCACTGACGCCGTCATTCGACCGGGTGGCGCTCGACGAAGTCGTCGACGACGTATTGGCCGCGCACCGGATCGCCGCCGAACGTGCCGGGGTTCGGCTGGTGGCGAACATCCCCGAGCAACCGGTGCGGACAGTCGGCAGCGACCGCGCGCTCGTGCGGGTGCTGTCCAATCTGGTGGCCAATGCGATCGCGCACACGCCGTCGGGGGGAACGGTCGAGCTGGCCCTGGGCACCGACGGGGACAGCGCCTGGGCCCGAGTCGACGACACCGGCGTGGGCATCGACGAGGCGGACCTGCCGCGGGTGTTCGACGTCGCCTACCGGGGTTCCAACAGCCGTGTGCCGCGCAGTGATTCGTCGCTGCCGAGCGGTTCGGGGCTCGGGCTCGCGATCGCGGCCGGGCTCGTGCAGGCCCACCATGGCGCGCTCACCGCGCACAATCTGCCGACGGGCGCCCGCTTTGAGGTGCGCCTGCCCTTGGCCGCCGACTAGCCTTTCGGGCTTTCGCGAGACCGCCACCACGGTAGCGAAGCGGCCTCGGCAACTACCGTGGTGGCGCTTTCGCGAGGTGGCTCAGCCGGGCAGGGAGTTGTTCAGGCGTTCGGCGGCGGCCAGGTAGTCCTCGATGAACTCGCGTACCACCTCGCGGGCCGGCTTGACCTTGTTCATCAGGCCGACACCCTGGCCGACGAAATACGTCGCGAGCGCCTGCGCGCCCTGGTGTCCCTGCGAGGCCAGCACGTCGATGCGGCGGATTACCGGCTCGCACAGCATCGACTGCAGCGGCAGCCCCAGTGGCTGGTGCCCGTCCCTGGCCGGCGCCCAGGCATCGGTCCAGTCGGAGACCAGCTGCCGCGACGGCTTGCCCGTGCGGCCCGCCGACCGCACGGTGTCGCGCGACGTCGCGGCCAGCATCTTGGCCACTGTGTGCGGCGCCGTCTCGGCTTCCTCGGTGGTCAACCACACCGAGCCTGTCCACGCGCCGGATGCGCCCATCGCCACCATGCCCGCCATCTGGCGGCCGGTGACGATGCCGCCCGCCGCCAGCACCGGGATGGAAACGCCCAGCGCCGCCAGTCCTTCCAACACCTCGGGCACCACGACCAGCGTGCTGACCTCGCCGCAGTGCCCACCGGCCTCGGTGCCCTGCGCGACGATCAGATCCACCCCGGCGGCGGCCTGCTTGACCGCGTGCTCCTTCGCCCCGACCAGCGCCGCGACCGGAATCCCCCGCTCCTTGCCTGCCTCGATCATGTAATCGGGCGGCACGCCCAGAGCGTTGGCGATCAGCTTGACCGGGTGGGTCAGCGCGACGTCGAGCAGTTCACGGCCGGTGTTCCCCGACAGTGACGAGCCGCCGAGGCGCCGGTTCGGTTCGGGTTCGATGTCGTGGGCGCGCAGCAGGTCGTCGACGAAGTCGCGGTAACTCTGCGGGATCCGATCGGCGAGGTCTGCGCTGGAAAGCTTCTCCCCTTTGCCCTCGAACTTGGCCGGCACGATCAGATCGACGCCGTAGGGCTTACCGCCCACCGCGTCATCGATCCACGCCAACTCCTGGTCCAGTTGCGAGGGGCTGTACGCCGTTGCGCCGAGCACACCGAAACCGCCGGCATTGGTCACCGCGGCGACCACGTCTCGGCAGTGGCTGAAAGCGAAGAGCGGAAAGTCGATACCGAACTGTTCACACAGCGCTGTGGACGTCATCGGCCCAGTATGGCTTGACGACCGACGAGCGCTTGCGCGCGGAGCGACATTGACGACGAGCGCTTGCGCGCGGAGCGCCTACCGGTGTCACGATGCCGGTGCGGGTCCCCGCAACGGCGCCGTCGCGAACTCGCGCAACCCGTCGGCCGGGTCGACGACCGCGCGAAAGCCGAGGACCTCCGCGGCTTTGGCCGGGTCGGCGACGATGTGGCGGACGTCGCCGCTGCGGTACTGACCGGTGACCACGGGCGCGACGTCCCCGCGCGTCTCGCACAGTGTGGTGGCGAGGCCGAGAATCGAGACCGGTGTGCCCGAGCACACATTGACGGCCTGGAATCCGTCGAGGCCCCGTTCCACCGCCGCCACGTTCGCCGCGGCGACGTCGTCGACGTGGACGAAGTCGCGCATCTGCCCGCCATCCTCGAAAACCCTTGGTGCATCTCCTAATTCGAGAGCAGATCGGAAGATTGCCGCGACGCCGGAGTACGGGGTGTCGCGCGGCATGCCGGGCCCGTAGACGTTGTGATAGCGCAGCGCCGCCACCGATCCGCCCGTCGCCTCGCTCCAGGCCAGCGCGTAGTGCTCCTGGGCCACCTTGCTGGCCGCGTACAGACTGCGCGGCCGCAGCGGCGCGTCCTCGCCGACCAGGGCCCAGTCGACCCGCTCGCCGCCGATCGGGCAGCGGTGGTCGAACACGCCGCTGTCGAGGTCCTCACGTTGGCGCGGCACCGGGTCGACTTCCCCGTGGGCCGGGCAGACGTAGCGGCCCTGGCCGTAGACCACCATCGACGACGCCAGCACCAGCCGCCGGCAACCGGCGGCGAACATCTCCGCGAGCAGCACCGCGGTCGCGAAGTCGTTGTGGGCCGCGTAGGACGGGGCGTCGGCGGCATCCACCCCGGCGCCGACCACCGCCGCCTGGTGACAGACCACCTCGGTTCCCGCGACCACCTCGGCGACGGCGTCCGCGTCGCGCACGTCGACGCGGCGCACGTCGGCGGGCGGGGCGGCATCGTGGCCGTGCGCGGCGGGCAGCATCGCGTCGACGGCGACGACGTCGTGCCCTGCAACGGCCAACCGCTCTCGGATACGGGTGCCGATGAAGCCGGCCGCACCGGTGAGCAGCACCCTCATGGCAGGTCGAACGGGAGCTGCACGCCCTCGTGAGCCAGGCAGTGGGTACATGTGCGCTCGGCGTCGACCTGGTCGATGGCCTCGTGCACCAACTGCTTGAAGGGCACCATGTTGCGTTCGAACTCCGCGAACACGTCCACCGCCTTGACCCCCTGCCCGCTCTCGATCCCCGCATCCAGATCGGTGACCAGAGCGATTGCGGCGTAACACATCTCCAACTCGCGGGCCAGCACGGCCTCGGGGTAGCCGGTCATGTTGACCAGCCGGAAGCCCTGGTCGGCGAACCACCGGCTCTCGGCGCGCGTCGAGAACCGCGGGCCCTGGATCACCACCATCGCGCCGCCGTCGACGACCCCCGGCAGAGGTGTCACCGCGGCGCGCAGCGTCGGGCAGTACGGGTCGGCGAACCCGACGTGGATGCCGCCGGAGTCGAAGTACGTGTCGGGCCGGCCCGTTGTCCGGTCGACGAGCTGATCGGGCACCACCATCGCCCCCGGGCCGAGCTGCGGGTCGAGGCTGCCGACCGCACACGGCGCGAAGATGCGCCGCACCCCGAGCGCGCGCAACGCCCACATGTTGGCCCGGTACGGCACCGTATGCGGCGAGAACTCGTGGCGCACACCGTGTCTGGGCAGAAAGGCCACCTCGTGGCCGCCGACGGTTCCTACGGTGATCGCCGCGCTGGGCGCGCCGTAGGGCGTGTCCAGGTCGACGGCACGCGCGTCAGGTCCGAAGAACGAGTAGAAGCCGCTGCCTCCGATGACTCCCAGCACCGGGTTACGCGTCGTCCTCGTCCTGCTGCGACGCGGCGCGGCGGGCGCCGTCGCGGATCTCGAAAACGTCGGTGGCGAAACCGCCGATCGTATTCGCGACGTCCTTGACCGCCGTGGTGATGATCGAGGTGACCTCACCGACAGCCGACGCGCCGGCCGCGACGATCTCCTGGACCGCGTCCTTGCCGATCTCGGTCTTGCTCAGTCGCTCGTCCATGCGCCCAGTCTGCCACGGTCGGCACCTGCAAGACTGACCGTCGTGGCCAATTTCGCCCAGTGGGTCGAGGGGGCGCGTCCCCGCACGCTGCCCAACGCCGTCGCGCCCGTCATCGCCGGCACCGGCGCCGCCGCGTGGCTGGACGCCGCGTCGTGGTGGAAGGCGTTGCTCGCGTTGATCGTCGCGCTCGGCATGGTCATCGGCGTGAACTATGCCAACGACTACTCCGACGGGATCCGCGGCACCGATGACGTGCGGGCCGGGCCGCTGCGGCTGGTCGGTTCGAAGCTCGCGGCGCCCAGGTCGGTGCTGACGGCCGCGGTGGTGAGCCTGGCGGTCGGTGCGCTGGCCGGTCTGGTGCTGGCGTGGTTCTCGGCGCCGTGGTTGATCGCGGTCGGTGCGGTGTGCATCGCCGGGGCCTGGCTCTACACCGGCGGCTCCAAGCCCTACGGCTATTCCGGGCTCGGCGAGGTCGCGGTGTTCGTGTTCTTCGGGCTGGTCGCGGTGCTGGGCACCCAATACACGCAAGCGCTGCGCGTCGACTGGGTCGGGGTGACGCTCGCGGTCGCGACGGGCTGCCTGTCCTCGGCGGTGCTGGTGGCCAACAACCTGCGCGACATCCCGACCGATGCCCAGACCGGCAAGATCACGCTGGCCGTGCGGCTCGGCGACGCCAAGACGCGGGTGCTGTTCCAGGCGCTACTGGCGGTGCCGTTCGTGCTGACGCTGGTGCTGATCGCGGCCACCCCGTGGTGCGCGGCCGGGCTGGTGGCGCTGCCACTGGCGGTGCGCGCCGCCAAACCCGTGCGCGCCGGCTCCGGAGGGAAGGACCTGATCCCGGTCCTCAAGGACACCGGCCTGACGATGCTGGTGTGGGCGGTCGCGGTGACACTCGCGCTGGTCCTCGGGTAGCGAAGCCGGCGCGCTGGGGCACCCTGAGCGTCGGTTTGCGCGTCGGATTCGCGTGGTACAAGCAGCGGGATGAATGCTGCGCCGATGCCCCGCGAGTCCGCCGACGATGTCGACGAGGCGCGGGGGGTTCTCTCCGCGCTCGCCGACGCGTTCTCGGCCAAGGTGGTCGGGCAGGAACACCTGCGCGAGACGTTGCTGATCGGGCTGCTGACCGGCGGGCACATCCTGCTGGAAAGCGTGCCGGGGCTGGCCAAGACCACCGCCGCGCGCGTCATCGCCGAGGCGATCGACGGGCAGTTCCGCCGTATCCAGTGCACCCCTGACCTGCTGCCCAGCGACATCGTCGGCACTCAGGTCTACGACGCGGCCACCACCTCGTTCGTCACCCAGCTGGGACCGGTGCACGCCAACGTGGTGCTGCTCGACGAGATCAACCGCTCCAGCGCCAAGACCCAGAGCGCGATGCTGGAGGCGATGGAGGAACGCCAGACCACGATCGCCGGTGTCGTGTACCCGATCCCCGAACCGTTCCTGGTGATCGCGACGCAGAACCCGGTCGACCAGGAGGGCACCTATGCGCTGTCGGAAGCGCAGACCGACCGGTTCCTGCTCAAGGAGATCGTGCGCTACCCGTCCCCCGAGCAGGAGGTGGAAGTCCTCACCCGCCTGGACGCGGGCCTGTTCGACAGGGAGCACCCCAGCACACCGGTCGCGTCGCTGGCCGACATCCGCCGGCTGCAGCGGGTCACGCGCGAGGTGTACATGAGCAGGGACCTGATGCTCTACGCCAGCCGCCTGGTCGGGGTGACCCGAGAACCCGGCCACTACCTACCCGGCCAGATCGCCCGGCTCATCGAGTACGGCGCCAGCCCCCGCGCCACCATCGCGCTGTGCACGTCGGCCAGGGCGCTGGCGCTGCTGTCGGGCCGCAACCACGTCATCCCGGGCGACATCGCCGATCTCGCCCACCGCGTGCTGCAGCACCGCCTCATCCTGGGGTTCGAGGCGGCCAGTGCCGGCGTCACCCCCGACGTGGTGATCGACGCCGTGCTGCGTGCGGTCCGGGTGCCCTGAGCGGCGGCTCCCGATGGGTAAGCTTCTCAACCGGGCCCGAGCCCAGTTCGGCGCCGACACCCGTGGCCTCCTGCAGGGCGGTCGTCACGCGCTACTGCACACCCGCACACTGGAATTCGACGAACTGCGACCCTACGTACCCGGAGACGACGTCCGCGACATCGACTGGAAGGCATCGGCGCGCTCCGGCGCGGTGCTGATCAAGCGCTTCGTGTCGGAGAAGCACCACAAGATCCTCCTGGTCGCCGACGCGGGCCGCAACATGCACGCTCTCGCGCCGGGGAGAGAACTCAAATGGACTGTGGCGCTGAATGTCCTGGGCGCGTTGGGGATGATCACGCTGGGCCGGGCCGACGAGATCGGGATGGTCTACGGAGATGCCCGCGGCAGCATCCGCGTGCGCCAGCGGCGCGGCGAGAACCACATCGAGAGCATGCTGCAGAACTACCAGGACCACACGGCGCGGCCTGGCCCCAGTGACATCGTGTGCCAGTTGACCTATGTGGCAACGCATTACCGCCATCCGATGTTGGTCGTCGTGGTCTCTGACGAACCGGAGCCCGACGACCGGCTCGGCGACGTGCTGGACCGGCTGACCGGGCGGCACGACCTGATGTGGGCGATGGTCGCCGACCTGCCCGCGGTGGACGCCGAGGACGGCGGCTACGACGTCGCGACGGGCCGCCCGGTGCTCGGCTCCGCCGCGGTGGATCCGCGCGTCGTCACCGCGTACCGCCGCGCCGAGGAGCGGCGAGTCCAGCACCTCGCCGAGTTCATGGCTGCCCGCGCCGTCTCTTATGCGACGATCCCGGGCAGTCGCCAGATCCGCCGGGGTATCACCGAGATGACCAGGGTGTGGTCGCGTGCCGGATGACCTGTTGGAATTCGTCAGCGGGCCGCCCCCCTTCTCGATTCTGTGGCTGTGGCTCGGACTTGTCTTGCTGCTTCTCGTCTTTGGCTGGTACACAGCGGTTTTGATTGCGACGATGCCGTCACAGAGCCTGCGGGGCATCCCCGGGGTGCGTGCGCTGCACGCCAGGGTGCTGCGGCAGCGCTTCGCGCACTCAGCGCGGGCGGTCACCCGGCGCCACCGGGCAGGTGAGCTCTCGACCGAGCAGGCAGGCGCGGCGCTGAGCCGCACGCTGCGCAGTTTCCTGCACCAGGCGACCGGCGTTCCGGCACAGTTCATGCAGCTGCGCGCGGTGGCTGCCGGTGATCTCGCCGCCGCGGCCCCCGTGCTGGAAGCGCTGGGCGAGGCGCAGTTCGACAAGGCGTCGACCGCGGACGTGGGCCGGCTCGGGGAACAGACCGAAGAGCTGATCCGATCGTGGAGCTGACATGGTGGCCGGTGGTGGCCTTCGGGTTCGGCGCCCTGCTGCTGGCCGCCGCTCTGACGGTGCTGGTGCCGGTCCGCCGCGGCCGCGAACGGCAACTGCCGCTGGCCCACACCGCACGGCTGACCGAGCTGCCCGAGTACCGCGCCGTGGTGCGACGGCAGACCCGCGCCGCGACGCTCGCGCTCACGCTCCTCGTCCTGCTGTTCGCGACGACCGTTCTGGCCACGGCCCGTCCGACCGGAACCTTCTGGAATGCGGAGGCTTCGGAACCGCGCGACGACATCATGCTGTGCGCGGGGGCCCCCGCCACCGACGAGGCCACGGCGGGGTTCCTCGACTACTTCGCCCGGCAGGCCACCGGATACGGGTCCGAGCGCATCGGCGCCACGTCGGTGAACCGGCGCCTGGTGCCGCTGACCCGGGACCACCAGTTCGCCGCGGGGCGGCTGGCTGAGTTCTCGCGCGGCGGCCCGGCGGCGCCGCGGTTCGCGGTGCCGGTGGAGTACGACGACTACGCTCCCACAGTCGCCGACGTGCTCGCCCTGTGCCTGACCGGATTCCCGGACTTCCAGCAGCCCGGTGACACCCGGCGGTCGCTGATCTACCTCGGGCCCGGTTCGCTGCGGGCACCCGGTGACGACCGGCCGTCGCTGTTCACCGACGCCCAGGTCACCGACATGGCACGGCGGGCCGGCGTGCAGATCAATGCGATCGCGACCCCGGGCCGCGACACGTCCGCGCTGAGTGCGGCGGCAGCGGCGACCGGAGGGCAGTTCTTCCGGTTCGACGCCGAGGCCGTCGACGGTCAGCTCGACGCGATCCGTGCGGCCCCGCCCGCCGGGCCTCCCGGCGGTGTCGACGCCCGGGTGGACTCCCCTGTCGTCGTCCTGGTGATCGCGCTGGGACTCTCGGCACTGCTGGGTGTGGCGTTGTTGGCGGTGCGGCGATGACGTTCGATCCGGTGCTGCCCCCGCTGGTGTTGGCCGCCGCCGCGGCGGCGCTGATCGTGCTGCGGCTGCTCGGTGTCCGGGCCGCCGCGGGCGCGGGAGGCCGCGCGGTCCTGCGGTGGTCGACCACGACGGTGGCGATGCTGCTGCTGCTACTGGCCGCCGCGCGACCGGTCAGCGCAGCGACCGCCGACACCGACACCGGGCATCCGCGGCCGGGCGGGGCCAACGTCTTCCTCGTGGTCGACCGGTCGGCGGACTCGGCGACCGTCGGCACCCCGCGGATGTCGGCGATGCGCGACGACATCGAGCGACTCGTCGACGCGCATCCCGGTGCCCGGTTCGCGCTGATCACGTTCGCCTCGCGGCCCGCCGTCGAGTGGCCGCTGTCTGACGACACCTGGAGTCTGCAACCCGTCGTCGAGACGCTCACCCCGATTCCCGGCCCGAGCGCGGCCGACACAGAGGTCAACGCCGCGGCGGCCGCGAACGTGCTGCGCTACCAGCTGATCGCGGCGGGCCAGCAGTATCCGTCCGCGGAGAACCTCGTCTACTACCTTGGCTCCGGGGCACCGGAATCGACGGCGCCCCAGGGCACGTTCGACACCCCCGCGGTCGACGGCGGAGCCGTGCTCGGCTACGGGACCGGACGCGGCGAGGCCACGCTGCGTGACATCGCCGGCCGGTTGGGGGTGTCTTACGTCCAGCGTGGCGGCGGGGACCCGCTGCCCGCGGCCGTCGCGCCGACGGACTCCGCGGCGGCGCCGTCCGAGGCCGCCGACAGTCCCGGACGGGTCGAGTACTACTGGGTGCTCACCCTGCTGGCCGGCCTGCTCCTGCTCGCGGAGATCTTCCTGACCGCCCGGGACCTGCTGCGCGCCAGGGCCACGCGCCGGGAGGTACTGCAGTGACGCGCACGCCGGCCCGGATTCGCCTGCGGAGACGCCTGCTGCTGGCGTCGGCGCCTATCGCGCTGGCCGCGATCGTCGTCGCCGTGAAGTTGATCTCGGTGGTGGTGGTCGGCGGTTCGGCGCAACAGCACTACGCGAGCGGGGACATCGGCGCGCTGCGCCAGGACGTGTCGCTGCTGCGGGTGTTCGACGTCGTCGAACCCGGCACCACCGCGTTCGCCGCCGGCGGGCTCGCGGTGCTCGAAGACCGGCTCGACGTCGCGGACACCGAGTTCTCCGCGGCGCTGGCGCGCACCGAGCCGGGCCGATCGTGCGCGGTGCGAGTGAACCTCGCGTTGGTGCGCGAACGGCAGGGCGACATCGACGCGTGGGAGGCGCGCTCGGAGGTGGCGCGGCAGCGGTATACCAGCGCGCTGACTGTGATCGCGGACGCGCCTGCAAACTGCTTCGACGGCAACGACGACCCCGATCGGGAGCGCCGCGCCATCCGCGAGGACGCCGACGAGCGGATCACCGCCAAGATCGAGGCTCTCGGCTCGGTGGCACCCCTCGCACCACCGGTGCCGCCTCCCGCTGCCGTCACCGTCGCCCCACCCGCGCCGCCGATCACGGCGCCCGACGTGGCCGGTCCGACGGGAGAACGTCGCCTCGACCGTGGCGGCGATCCGCTCGAAGCCCTGCGGCAACTGCTGCGCGACGCCGCTACCCAGTGACCGTCAGGCCCGTCAGGCCCGCGAGGTGCCGTTCCAGTACTCGACGATCCTGCCGTTGGCCACCCGCAGCAGGTCGTTGCCGGTGAAACGCGCCGGTCCGTCCCGCCCCGAACCGGTGGCGATCCACCGCGCCGCGACCAGGTCGCCGTCGGTGATCGGACCGACCTCCACCACGAACAGCAGTTCTTTGAGCGCGGCGCGGGTCTCGTCGACCACGGCCTGCAGTTCGTCCGGCCCGTAAACGTCCCTGGTCGGCCAATGGCCCACGAAGTCCGGTGACACCAGCTCCGCGGCGATGCTCTCGCCGGCCCACAGCTCCCGGATCCACCGCTGGTACAACCGCTGTCCGACCATGACCTTGGGGCTACTGATACCTCTGTGGCTCGTCATGCCCCCAGGACGGGTCATGACCTGCGGATTGTTCATGACATTTCTGTTACCCGCGTTCGGGCACAGCTAAGCCCACGAATTCACCGTGACGTTACGTTCTCGACGCGCAGCGTCAGGTGTCGGTCTTGCCGTCGCGACCGGCGGGCCGGCCATCGGCACCTCCGCGCAGCCGCGACTGCAGCTGCTCCCTGTCACGGCGCCGCTGTTCGTCCCACACCGCGATGCTCTCGTTGGCACGCCGCCTCAGCGGCGTGAACACCCAGATTCCCACCGGCAACCCGATCACGATCGCGAACAACAGCGCGACCACGACGGGGAATTCACGGATGCCGGCCAGGTGCCCGACACCGAGAATGGCCGCCGTCAGCGCGACGACGAGCACCAGCCGTGCGGCGGTGTAAGCCAGCACATCAACAATGAGCCGCGAGGTCGGGCGTGGGTCCTTCGACACGAAAGCGAGCCTACCGACGGCGCGTATATTGACAGGAAGGAGGTTTTGAGTGGCGTATTTGCTCCTGATGCTCGTTTTGGCCGCACTGGTCTACGTGGGCTGGCGGGTGAGCCGGATGAACGCGAACCGACCGCGGCACCGGGTGATCGGACCGGACGACGATCCGGAATTCCTGCGACGGATCAATCCGCGCGACGACCAGCCGCGTCCCGACCAGCCCCGGCCTTGACACTGATCGACGTTCGGCCCGACCGCTAACCCACCGGGTCGGCGCGCCGCGCCCGCGGGAAGCCCTCGGCGACCACTGCGGCCAACTCCAGCAACGATTCCCGGGTGTCCCCGCGCAGCCGCTCCAGGCTGATCTCGGCGCCCTCCTCCAGATGCGGGTCGAACGGCACCTGACACACCGCGCGGCACCGCCGGGCGAAATGATCCACGACCTTGTTCAGGTCCACCTTCGAGGCGCCACGCTTCGACCCGCGCCGCACGCCGTTGATGACGGCGATCGAGTTGCGCACCATGTCCTCGTGGCCATGTGCGTCCAGCCAGTCCAGCGTCGCGGATGCGCTACGTGCCCCGTCGACCGAACCGGAGCTGATCACCACCAGCACGTCGGCCTTCTCGATGACCCCTGACATCGCCGAGTGCAGCATGCCGATGCCGCAGTCGGTCAGCACCACGCTGTAGAAGCGCTCGAGCACGTCGACCGCGCGGCAGTAGTCGGCGGCGCTGAACGCCTCCGACACCGCAGGATCGCTCTCCGAGGCCAGGACTTCCAATCGGCTCGGCCCCTGCGAGGTGTAATGCCGCACGTCGCTGTAGGAGGCGATCCCTTCGGCGTCGCGCAACAGATGGCGCACGGTGGCCGAGGTCTCGACCGGCACCTTCTGGCTCAGGGTGCCGCGATCGGGGTTGGCGTCCACCGCGATCACCCGGTCGCCGCGGGTGGTGGCGAACGTCGCACCGAGCGTTGCGGTGATCGTGGTCTTGCCGACACCACCCTTCTGCGACAGCATCGCGATGCGGTAGCAGCCCCGCAGCGGCTGTTGCACCTGCGCGACAAGGGTGTTGCGGCGCAGCACTTTCGGGTTCTCCCCGACGTCGATCAGCTTGCCCGAGCCCCAGTACAGCCACTTGCGCCAGCCCGACGACGGGCCGCGGTTCGCGTGGCCCAGCAGCGCGACGGTCGACAGATCCAGATACGGCGCCGGGTCGGCGGCGACAACCGGCGGCGGGTCGGCGGCGACGACCGGCGGCGTCCCCTCGGGCGGGGTGGGCGCCGTCCATTCGGCGGGAACTGGCGCCATGGGATCGGAAAACCGTTGCTGTGCCCGAAAACTCCCCGGCGCGTCCACCAACAGTCAGTACCCTCTCCCGGCTCAGCCGACGCCCGCATACGAGTGCAGGCCCACCGTCACCAGATTGATGAAGAACAGGTTGAACACCATCGCGACGAACCCGACGATGTTGATCCAGGCTGCTTTTCTGTCCCGCCAACCGGCGGTCGAGCGGGCGTGCAGATAGGCCGCGTAGACGACCCACGCGATGAACGACACCGTCTCCTTGGGATCCCAGCCCCAATAGCGGCCCCACGCCTCCTCGGCCCAGATCGCCCCGAAGATCACCCCGAACCCGAACACCGGGAAGGCGAAGATCGTGGTCCGGTAGGCGATCCGGTCCAATGTCTGGGCGTCCGGCAGCTTGGCCACGATCCGCCCGATCGCATCGGCGCGGTCGGGGTCGCCCAGCCGCGACATCTTCAGCAGGAACAGGATGCTGGCCACGCCGGCCACCAGGAACACCCCGGAACCCAGGCTGACCACGGACACGTGGATCGGCAGCCAGTAGGACTGCAGCGCAGGCATCACCGGTGCCGCGTGCGAGTACAGCCACTTGCCGGACACGGTCAGCAGGATGAGCACCGGGACGAGCACGAACACCCACAGCGAGCGGTATTGCGGGCGGCGCAGCACCCAGGCCGCGGCCACCAGACCGCAGAAGCTGGTCAGGTTGATGAACTCGTACATGTTGCCCCACGGCACCCGTGAGGTGGACAGTCCGCGCAGCACGATGCAGGCCAGCAGCAGCGCGATCCCGACGTAGACCAGCGCCACCCCGGAGGTGCCCAGCCGCTCGTCGAACGGACGCCGCGGCGCGTCGATGACGACGCCGGGGGCCGCGCTGTCGCGGCCCACGCCTCCGGCGGTGACCAGCTCGCGACTCTCGGCCTTGCGGCTGCGGCTGTAGGACAGCTCCACGGCGAGCAGGAGCAGCGCCGCGAGCAACACCAGCACCGAGGACGTGAACGCCCAATCGGAGTACCGGGCCAGCCCGATGTCGATGCTCGTACTCACAGCCGCCTCATTCGCTCGCGAGCTTCACTCATGCGCGCTCCGCCTTCTCTTCCCGTGCCGGCGCGGTAGTCCCGGTGCCCTCCACGGCAGTGAGAACCCGCGCCGTCAGCCGTTCGAACTCGTCGCCCCACCCGGAGTTGTCGGTGCGGGCCAGGCCGCCCAGCTCGACGTTCACCGTACCCGCCGGTCCGTCGGTGATCCGCACCCAGACGCGGCGCCGGCGTATGACCAGCGAGACCAGCAGCCCGCCCATCATCGTCATCGAGAACACCAGCACCCAGATCTGGGCGGGGTCGTGGGAGACCTGCAGGTTGACGAACGGGACCGCGCCGTCGAAGCGGATCACGGTGCCGTCTTCCAGGCGGGTGTCCTCGCCGGCCTTGAGGTTGACGCGCGCCATCTTCGTCAGCCGGCCCTGGCCGATCATCCGCTCGTCCAGGGTGAACAGCGACTGGGGCCGGCCGGTGTCCAGACCCGTGTCGCCCTTGTAGATGTCGATGGCGACAGCCGGGTCGTTCATCTCGGGGAAGCGGGATGACAGCAGGGTGCCGTCGAGTTGCGCGGTCGGCGCGAACAGCCCCTGGATCGCGATCTGGCTGCGGCGGCGCTGCAGTTCGTCGGCGTAGGTGCCGCCGGGCGGATCGAAACGCATCGCCCCCGACGACAGGAACGTGATCTGGTCCTCCGGGCGCCACTGCAGAGTCTGCGTGCGGCTCTGCCCGTCCGGGAAGGTCACGGTGAACGTCGGCGCGTAGCCGTGGCCCTGCAGATAGACGCGGTCACCGCCGACCCGGAGCGGCTCGTTGACCTTCAGCAGGTACGGCCGCCAGGTTCCGGTGTCCAGATCGTCGCCGGCCTGGTATTCGATGTTGGCCTGGAAGCCGACTGCCTGCCCGTTCTCCAGGTAGGTGGCCTCGAAGTCATTGACCCGCACGCACATCGGGTACAGCGAGGTGCCGTCGACGGTGTTGCCCGCGCGGAAGGAGTCGAACGCGGCCGGGGATGCCGAGCAGAAGCCGGGGCCGCCGTTGGCGACGACGATGACGTTGCCCTCGTAGCTGAACATCTTTCCAGCGGCGATCGCGACGAGCAGGCCCAGCAGCGAGAAGTGGAAGACGATGTTGCCGAACTCGCGCAGGTAGCCCTTCTCGGCGGAGACCTCTGTCGCGTCGCCGTCGCGACGGGTGGTGCGGCGCCAGCCGCGCAGCGCGCCGTCCACGGCGGCCGCCGCGGCTTCGGCGTCGGCGGCGGGGACCTCCGCGCTGTGGTGCTTGGGTAGTCGGCCGAGGTTGCGCGGCGCCGCCACCGGGGTGGCGCGCAGGCTGCGGACGTGCTCGACCATGCGGGGGGTCAGACAACCCACCAGCGAGACGAACAGCAGCACGTAGATCGCGGTGAACCAGAAGCTGGAGAATACATCGAAGGCCTGCAGCCGGTCCAGCAACGGGCCCAGGGTCGGGCGTTCGGCGATGTACTCGGCGACCTTGGCCTCGTTGAGGTTGCGCTGCGGCAGCAGCGCGCCGGGGATCGCCGCGAGAGCGAGCAGGAACAGCAGCACCAGCGCGGTGCCCATCGACGTCAGGGTCCGCCAGGTGTTGCGGATCAGGGCCAGGAGTCGCATCAGATCGGCAGCCTGACGTCGCTGACGAACGCGTCGCGCACCCAGGACACGAACTCGTTCCACAAACCGGTGACCAGTGCGGTGCCGACCAGGATCATCAGCACCCCGCCGAGCACCTGGATGGTGCGGGTGTGCCGGCGCAGCCAGCCCAGCCCCGCCACCGCGCGCTCCGACCCGAAGGCCAGCAGCACGAACGGAATTCCCAGCCCCAGGCAGTACGCCACAACGAGCACCACCCCACGCGCGACGTTGCTGCCCTCGGTCGCCGACGCCACCGCGATCACACCGGTCAGCGTCGGGCCCAGGCACGGGGTCCAGCCGAGTGCGAACACCGCGCCGAGCAGCGGCGCCCCGCCGAGCGTGGAGATCTGGCGCGGCGTGATCCGCGTGTCACGCTGCAGCACCGGCACCAGGCCGATGAACACCAGACCCATCAGAATCGTGACCACCCCGCCGAGGCGTTGCAGCAGAAGCTGATTGGTGATCAACGTCGTCGTCATCCCGAGCACGGCGACCGTGCCGAGCAGGAACACCACCGTGAATCCCGCCACGAACAGTCCCGCCGCGCCGGCGACCCGCAACCGCGCGCCCTGGATCGTCGTCTGGCCGGCGGCTCCGCCCGGTCGGTCATCGACCCCGACCACCGCCGCGAGGTAGGACAGGTAGCCGGGCACCAGCGGGATCACACACGGCGAGGCGAACGACACCAGGCCGGCCAGCGCGGCCAGTCCCATGGCCAGCAGCAGCGGGCCGCTGGTGGTCAACTGATCGATCTGGTCCAGGTTCATCGTTCCGCCGCCAACCGCTCGACGATGGGCTGCAGGTCCTCGGCGAGCAACTCGCGAAGAAACACCGCCGCCACCCGGTGCTCCCGGTCCAGCACCACCGTCGACGGGATCACCGTGGTGGGATAGCGCCCGCCGAACGCGATCATCGTGCGCATCGGCGGGTCGTAGATCGACGGGAAGGTCACCCCGCGGTCGATGATGAAATCCCGTGGGGCGTCGACGTTGTTGTCGCGCACGTCGATACCGAGGAATGCCACCCCCTGGTCCCGGGTGGCCTCATACACCTTCTGCAGCTGGGTGATCTCGGTGCGGCATGGGCCGCACCACTGTCCCCACACGTTGATCACCACCACCTTGCCCGCGAAATCGTCCAGCGAGATGGTCTTGTCGGGATCCATCAGATCTGGACCGGACAGCGGTCCCGGCGTGCCGCGGTCGCCGGGCGGGTCGTAGAAGATGTCGGTCTGACCGCCCGGGGCGACGAATTCGAAGCTGCCGCCCTGGGCGACGGCATCACTGCCGGTGGCGCATCCGGCGAGCACAGCGGTCGCCGCGCACGCTGCGAACAGCGCACGCATCAGGGCCACCACCCGGTTCACCGCCCGGCCAACTCCGCATACCCCCAGCCGACACAGGTGGCGCCGTGAAAATAGAACGACGTGACCGACGCCAGGTTGCACATCCGCCGGGTCGGGAAATGGTGCAGCGGACGGTCGGTCATCGCGCGGCGCAGCGTCTCGACGGGAAGCTGATGGCTCACGCACACCGCCTCGTGGCCGTCGGCGGCCTCCCTGGCCCGGAACACCGCGCGCTTCATCCGAGTGGCGATCTCGGTGTAGGGCTCCCCCCAGGACGGCAGGCGCGGGTTGCGCAGGTGCCACCAGTTACGCGGATCGCGCAGTGCCCCGTCGCCAGGGGAAACTCGCTGCCCCTGGAAGACATTCGTCGACTCGATCAACTCCTCGTCGGTGTTGATCTGCAGTTCGTGGCGGGCGGCGATGGGTGCGGCGGTCTCCTGCGCGCGTTCCAGCGGAGACGCCACGACGTGGGTGATGTCACGGGAGGCCAACCAGTCCGCGACCGCGTTCGCCTGCGCCCGGCCCCGGTCGGACAGGTGATAGTCGGGCAGCCGGCCGTAAAGGATCTTTTCGGGGTTGTGCACCTCGCCGTGGCGCATCACATGCACCACCGTGTGATTGGTCGTCATGCGGTGGCCTGCGCGGCCGCACGCGCCGCACCCGGCAGGGCGGCGACGATCTTGTCGAATGCGTCGTCGTCGAGAGCCGTTGAAACGAACCAGGTTTCGTATGCACTCGGCGGCGGGTAGACGCCCGCGTCGAGGAGGCCGTGGAAGAACGCCGGGAAGCGCCACGTTTCGGTGGCCCGTGCGGCGGCGAAGTCGGTCACCGGCTCGGCGCCGAAGAACACGCTGAACATGTTGCCCGCCCGCGGGATCTGGTGCGCCACACCGGCTTTGGTGAGCGCATCACCGATCAGGCCGACCAGCCGGTCGGCGTTGGCGTCCAGCGCGGCGTAGGCGGCGTCGTCGGCAGCGCGCAGTGTGGCCAGCCCGGCAGCCATCGCAACCGGGTTACCGGACAGCGTGCCCGCCTGGTACACCGGGCCCAACGGGGCCAGCCGGTTCATCACCTCGGCGCGGCCACCGAACGCCGCGGCCGGCAGCCCGCCGCTCATCACCTTGCCGAAGGTGAACAGGTCGGCGTCCACCGGATCGACGCCGTACCAGCCGGCACGGCTCACCCGGAAGCCCGTCATCACCTCGTCGACGATGAGCAGCGCGCCGTGGGCGGCGGTGATGCGGCGCAGTTCGGCGTTGAACCCGGGCAGCGGCGGCACGGTGCCCATGTTGCCGGGGCTGGCCTCGGTGATCACGCAGGCGATCTCGGCGCCGAAGCGGGCGAACACCTCCTCGACCGCGGGCGCGTTGTTGTACGGCAGCACGATGGTGTCGGCGGCTGCCGCGCCCGTCACCCCTGGAGACGACGGCAGGCCCAGGGTGGCGACCCCCGATCCGGCGTCGGCGAGCAGGGCGTCGCTGTGGCCGTGATAACAGCCGGAGAACTTCACGATCTTGGCGCGGCCGGTGAAGCCGCGGGCCAGCCGGATCGCGCTCATGGTGGCCTCGGTGCCGGAGTTGACCAGCCGGAGCAGTTCGACCGGATCCACGCGGTCGATGATCTCGCGGGCCAGTTCGGACTCCGACGGGGTCGGGGCGCCGAACGACAGCCCGTCGGCGGCTACCCGCTGCACCGCCTCGACGACGGCAGGGTGGGCGTGGCCGAGGATCATCGGGCCCCATGAACACACCAGGTCCACGTAGCGGTTGCCGTCGGCGTCGGTCAGCCAGCACCCCTTGGCCGAGGTGATGAAGCGCGGCGTGCCGCCGACGGAGCTGAAGGCCCGCACCGGCGAGTTGACCCCGCCGGGGATCACCGAGGACGCGTCGGCGAACAACTTCCCGGACAGGTCGGTACTGCTCATGCCGACCAGTGTCCCAGCCGGGCCGAAATCGTCCAACTACAGGGTGTAGTGGTCATCCCGCCGGGGTGAGGGCGAACACAGGATGGTCGGCGTCTGCGGGCAGGCGCCGCCAGTAGCCCTGCACGGCCTTACCCGCCTGCGGGCGATAGACCGCCAGGATGGGCGCCCGCTGCTCCACCGGGATCTCGGTGGCCAGAAACGCCGCACCATCCAGCGTCACCTGCGGATTCGCCCGGACGTTCTTCACCCAGTCCGACTCACCCCGCGTGGATACCAGGTACTTGACGCCGCCGACCTCGGGCACCACCACCGGGATGCGGTGGGGCCGGCCACTACGCCGCCCGGTCACCGTCAGCGTCTGCCCCACCCCGAAGGCCATCGCGAAGCGGTTGAAGATGCGCCTCGTGAACCAGGGAGGCTTCAAGTAAGCCACGACACACGAGTCTGCTCGTCGATGCACATGCGCCGCAATGGCCGATGGCTCAGTTCAGCCAACGGTTACCCGCGCCCGACGGGCCCGCGGGATCTCCAGCGCGGCGTACAACGTCCCGGCGGCCAGACCGCCGGCGAGCCAGGACAGGTCCACACCGCCCAGCGCGGTGGCGATCGGGCCCTGCATCACCGGCACCATCCCGTACATGAACAGCCAGGTGAAGACGATGCCGACCGCGAGGGAGATCAGCGCGCTGGGACGCACGACAGGCAACGCGGATTCCCCCGGCGGCGCGAGCAGCGCCTCGGCGTCGACCTGCCGGCGGGCCACCGCGAACCAGTGCACCAGCATCACCGCCGCCCACGGGGCGAGCCAGCCGACGATCCCGACGAGCCAGGCGTCGATGGTGTGCGCGAAGTCCCCGTTGAGCACGAAATACACCACACACGCCATGGCGACCACGCCGATCACGACGTTGAGCACCCGGCGGTTGACCCGGATGTCGAGCGCCTGCGTGGAGACCGCGCAGGTGTAGATGTTGAGAATGTTGGTGGCCAGCGGGCCGTGCACCACCAGCAGCAGCACCGGGATCGCCAGCACGCCGTAGGCGTCGACGATGATCTCGCCCGGGTCCGACGACGTGCTCAGGGTCGCCAGGGTGGCGCCCAGCGCGCCCAGCCACACCACCGGGATGAACTGGCCCAGCGCGCTCGCGGCGAAGAGCTTGCGGGCCGGCACCGACGTCGACACGAACCGCGAGTAGTCGGCGGCATAGCCCAACCAGGTGATGCCCCACCCGATTCCGATCGCGGTCATGACGGCGGTGATCGCGGCGAAATGCTCGGCCGGCGTCAGCGCGGCATCGCCGGCGTAGCCCCAGTCGACGTCGAGACCGAGCCAGGCCACCCCCGTCATGGCGACCAGCACAGCGACCGTCGGCGGCACCGTCCAGCGCTCGAACGCCGCGATCACCCGGTAGCCGAACCACGCGATGACCACCTGGATGCTCATGATGACGCCGGCCACGATGATGCGTGCGGCGTTGTTGCTCAGACCGGGATCGACCAGGCCGATGCGACCGAGCAGCGCCATCACCAGATCGAGCACGATCCAGGTGTTCACGGCACACCACCCGATACAGACCAGCGCCTGCACGGCGGCGGGGACGTAGGCACCCCGGCGGCCGAATACCGCGCGCGCCAGCACCATTCCGGTGACGCCGGTGCGCTGTCCGATCACGACGAAGATCCCGAACAGCGACATGCCGATCGCGTTGCCGACCGCCAGCACCAGGATCGTCTCGACCAGCCCGAGACCCATCGTCACGCCGAGCGCGCCGAGGATCCAGTTGATCGGGGCGATATTGGCCCCCGCCCAGATCCAGAACTGGCCGCGCAGGTCGGTGGTCTTCGCCGATTCCGGGATGACGGTCAGCTCGGCTTCCAGGTCGTGCTGCCCGTGTGGCGGACCCGGCGGCGCGGGCGCGGTGTCGACTGAGGTCATGGCGACTTCCTGATTCATCGGAGGGGTCGAGTCGCGCCACGCTGCGCCGGTGGATTCATCCTGAGCTCACTTCGATATCGGTCAAGTCCAGGGGCGTGGTGTACGACGCCTGTCGTGTGATTCTTCGAGTTAATGGTTCAGGCGGTCAGTGCCGCGGGGGTGGCCTCCTGTTCGGTCGGGGTGTCGTTGACGGCGCGTGATTTGCT
>NZ_JBQQCF010000013.1:0-126214 GCF_052245755.1 Mycobacterium sp. 4D054 | reverse complement strand
CCAAAACGAGGTCGAGGTCGGCATGGTCGGCATCAACGTGCCCATCCCCGTTCCCATGGCCTACTACAGCTTCGGCGGCTGGAAAGCCTCCCTGTTCGGCGACAGCCACGCCCACGGCACCGACGGCATCCAATTCTTCACCCGCCAAAAAGCCATCACCACCCGCTGGCTCGACCCCAGCCACGGCGGCATCAACCTCGGATTCCCCACCAACTAAGACCACCCCCACAGTCCGCGAGCGTGCGTGTCCGCAACCGACACGCCGCCCGCAGACCCAACTTCACGCACCCTCGCGCCGACGGCTTTCCACCTCCCCTCTTGCCAAAGGATCGATTGTGACCATCACCGATCAGCCCACCGACCTCACCTCGCTGCCCACTGGCGAGGGCATCGATGCGGCCATCGCCCGCGGGCAGCGCGCCTACGAACTGGACCGCAAGCACGTGTTCCATTCGTGGTCGGCGCAGGCGCAGATCAACCCGATGACGGTGCTGGCCGCGCAGGGTTCCTACGTCTGGGACGGCGACGGCAACAAGCTGCTGGACTTCTCGTCGCAGCTGGTGAACACCAACATCGGCCATCAGCACCCGAAAGTCGTTGCCGCCATTGCCGAGCAGGCCGCGAAGCTGTGCACGATCGCCCCTCAGCACGTCAACGACGCGCGGTCGGAAGCGGCGCGACTGGTCGCCGAGCGCACCCCGGGTGACCTGAACCGGATCTTCTTCACCAACGGCGGCGCGGACGCCGTCGAGCACGCGGTGCGGATGGCCCGGCTGCACACCGGCCGCTACAAGGTGCTCTCGCGCTACCGCTCCTATCACGGTGGCACCGAGACCGCGATCAACCTCACCGGTGACCCCCGCCGCTGGCCCAACGACCACGGCAACGCCGGGATCGTGCACTTCAACGGCCCGTTCCTGTACCGGTCGACGTTCCACGCCGAGACCGAGGAGCAGGAAAGCCAGCGCGCGCTGGAGTATCTCGACCGGTTGATCCAGATGGAAGGACCGTCGACGATCGCGGCGATCATCCTGGAGTCGGTTCCGGGCACCGCGGGCATCATGGTGCCCCCGCCCGGCTACATGGCCGGGGTCCGCGACATCTGTGACCGCTACGGCATCGTGTTCATCGCCGACGAGGTGATGGCCGGCTTCGGCCGTACCGGAACGTGGTTCGCCATCGAGAACTTCGACGTCGTGCCCGATCTGATCACCTTCGCCAAGGGCGTCACCTCCGGTTACATCCCGCTCGGCGGCGTCGCGATCAACGATGCGATCTACTCGACCTTCGCCGACCGGGCTTATCCGGGTGGCCTGACCTACTCCGGCCATCCGCTGGCGACCGCCTGCGCGGTCGCGACGATCAACGCGATGGAAGACGAAGACATGGTGGCCAACGCTGCCCGCATCGGCGAGCAGGTGCTCGGACCGGGTCTGCGCGATCTCGCCGCCCGGCACCGCTCGGTCGGCGAAGTCCGCGGCCTCGGGGTCTTCTGGGCGATCGAGCTGGTCGCCGACCAGGCGACCCGAGAGCCGCTCGCTCCCTACGGCGGGTCCAGCCCGCCGATGGCGGCGGTGCTGGCGGCGTGCAAGTCGGGCGGCATGCTGCCGTTCGCGAACTTCAACCGCATCCATGCCGTGCCGCCGTGCAATGTCACCGACGACGAAGTGGCCGAAGGACTTCAGATCCTGGACGCCGCGCTGACCGTCGCCGACGAGTACGCCGTCTGAGTCACCCGTCCCGCACCTGACGTATTGGCGATCGCCCTTCCTCCACCCGTTGCCCGGGTGGCGGAGGGGCGATCTGCGTATCCGAGGACGTCAACCGGCACACAGGTATCCGCGTTCGACGATGGGCGCTGACGAGGGCCTGTCGGTGCCTCCCCTTGAACACTGCGACGAATTGATGTCGCCCAACCTGATCCGAGCGGTGACCGACGCGGACTGAGTGGCATCGACACGACGTGTGAGCGCGGTGTCCTCCAACGACAACGAGGACCGGCCACCGATGGTGGGCCGGTCCTCGTCGCGGATGGCTGCGATCAGGGCTGCGTCTGCCCCGGAATCCCCTCGTAGGCGATATCGCCGGTCTCCAGGTTCTTCTTGATCAGCTCGGACAACCCGTCGAGGAACTGCTGCCGCTCGGTCACCACGTGCTGGATCGCGACGTCGACGTTGTCCTTGGTGATGGCGGGCATGATGTACACCGGCTCGGTGTTGACTTCCTCGCCCTTCGCCAGCGCGTTGGCCACGGCAAGGCCGGCCGCCAGTTCGACGGTGCCGTTCTGCAGCGACGTCCCGATGAACTCACCGCTCTTGACGGCGTTGAGGCCGTCCTCGATGCCGTCGATACCCACGATCGGCACGCCGGTGCGGCCGGACTCCTTGAGCGCCTGCAGCGCTCCCAGACCCATGTCGTCGTTCTCGGCGACCACACCGTCGATCTGGTTGCCGAAGCCGGAGATCCAGTTCTTCATCTTGTTGACGGCCTCATCGCGCTTCCAGTTCGCGGTGTCCATGGCCAGCACCTTGATATCCGGGTAGTTGGCCAGCACGTTGTTGATGCCCTTGGTGCGATCGATCTCACCGGACTGTCCCAGCGGTCCCTGCAGGATCACGATGTTGCCGCGACCACCGAGCGCATCGGCCATCATCTGCATTTCCTGCTCACCGGCGGCCACATCGTCGGGCTGCACGTTACCGGCGACGTCCGGGCTGTTCAGCGCCGCGTTCACCGGCACCAACGGAATGCCCTTCTCCTTGGCGGTGGCCACCTGCGGGCCCAACGAATCCGCCTGCACCGGAACGACGATGATCGCGTCGACACCCTGGTTGATCATCGAGTCGACCTGGTTGGCCTGGGTGGAGACGTCCAGATTGGCCGAGTTCCAGATCAGTTCGATGTTGTTGTCCTTGGCGTAGGCCTCCATGCCTTCCTTGCCCGCGGTGATGAACGAACTCATGTCGTACACCGAGACACCGATGCGGGTGGTGTCATTGTTGGCCGTCGTGTCACCCGCGCCGCAGGCGGTCAGGCCGAGGCCGAGGGCGCCCACCGAGGCGATCGCCGCGATTCTGGTGGTCAGTCTCATGTCATTCTCTCTTTTCGATTGCAGTGATTCGAGGTTGAAAGGCCCTGCGACGGTCAGTGTTCGGTAGTCAGGTTCGCCTCCTGGATGACCACACGTCGACCGCGACCGCGGCGACGATCAACACGCCTTTGATGACGTCCTGCCAGTAGGCGGGGACCACGAGGATGTCGAGACCGTTGTTCAGCGTCATGATCATGAACAGCCCGAGCGTCGTGCCCCAGATACTTCCGCGACCACCCATCAGGCTGGCACCACCGATCACCACGGCGGCGATGGCGTCGAGTTCGTAACCGTGTCCGAGGTTGGGCGGTCCCGAGATGACGCGCGAAGCCAGCATCACGCCGGAGAGCCCGGCCAGCAGACCCGAGAACGCATACACGCTGAACAGCACGTTCTTGGCGTTGATGCCGGCGAGTTCGGCGGCGTTGCGGTTGCCGCCGACGGCGTACACCCGCATGCCGTAGGACGTGCGTTTCATGATGATGGCGAGCGAGACGATGCCGATGATCATCAGCAGCACCGGGATCTGCAGGCCCAGGATCTTGGTGTTCGCGATCGAGCCGAATTCGGCTGGCAGGCCGTTGATCGGTGCGCCGCCGCCGATGACGTAGGCCACGCCGGAGCCGGCCGTCAAGGTGCCCAGCGTCGCGATGAACGGTGGCACGTTGATGCGCGACACCAGAACTCCGTTGATGCAGCCAAATGCCAGACCGACGGCCATCGCCACCGTGACCGTCATCCAGACCTGCCCGGGGTTCGCCTTGGCCGTCGCCGCACCAGCCATCGCCGACACCGCGATCACGCTGCCCACCGACAGGTCGATGCCGCCGGTGAGGATCACCAGCGTCTGGCCCAGTGCGATCAACGCGAAGGGAGCGGCCGCGACCAGGATGGTCACGAGATTCTCGGGTGTCGCGAAACGCGCGCTGCGGTAGCTGAAGTAAGCGATCACCAGCAGCACCACGATCACCATCGAGTAGCGCAATGCAACGCCCGAGAACCATTGCCGCGAGAAGAGTTTCACCGGCTCGCCGGTGACCGGCGACGCCACCGTCGGGGCCTTGGACGGCCCGGGGGGCTGCTGGTCTGCGTCGACGTCGGTCGTCATGGTGCCTCCTGCTGCGTCGTGGTCTTGGTTCCGCCGTCCAGTGCCGTCGCCAGGCGGAACACCGATTCCTGCACTTCGGGATGATCGAGGGCATCACGGTCGAGCTCGCCGACCAGGGCGCCGCCCCGCATGACGAAGGCCCGGTGTGACAGGCCCACGATCTCGGGCATATCCGACGACGCCATCAGCACCGCCATCCCCTGGGCAGCGAATTCGGTTACTATACGGTAAATCTCACTGCGCGCACCGACGTCGACTCCTCGAGTGGGCTCATCCAGCAGCAGCACGTTCACATCGCCGGTGAGCCAGCGCGCGAGCACCACCTTCTGCTGGTTGCCGCCGGACAGCGTGCCGACCTCCTGTCCGAGCCCGCGGCTGCGCAGCCCCACCGACGACATCACATCCGACACCGCCTTGGTGCGGGCTTTACCGCGCAACCAGCCCGCAAGGGAGAACGACGACAACCGCGGCAAAGTCCCGTTGTCCAGCACGCTCATCGACAGCACGGCACCGGAGAGCTTGCGGTCTTCGGGCACGATGGCCATACCGGCGGTGATCGCCGCGGCGGGATGATTGCGTTTGACCACCTTGCCCCGCACGGTGATCACACCCGCAGTGCTGGTGCGGGCACCGAAGATCGCTTCCAGCAGTTCGGTTCGTCCGGCTCCGACAAGGCCTGCCAGCCCGACGATCTCACCCGCCTTCACCGTGAATGAGACGGGCCCGGTAGCACCTTCGACCTGAAGATCGCGCACCTCCAGTACCGGCTCGGTGCCCGGGGTCGGCCGGTCGGGGAACACCGCGTCGAGTTCCCGGCCGATCATCGCGGTGACGATCTCGTCGTCGGTGATGTCATCGATGCCCTTGTCGAGGATCAGCCCACCGTCACGCAGCACCACCACCCGGTCGGCGATGGCGCGGATCTCGGCCATCTTGTGGGTGGTGTAGACCATCGCGACGCCGTGCTCACGCAGGGTGCGCACCACTTTGTAGAGGCCTTCCACCTCGCGCTCGGAGATCGCCGATGTGGGTTCGTCGAGCATGACGACCCGGGCGCCGGTGCGGGCAGCCTTGACGATCTCGACGATCTGACGAAGGCCGACGGGCAGACTGCCCATCCGCGCCGACGGGTTGATCTCGAGGCCGAACACGCCCAGCGCGTCACGGGCCTCGTCGATCATCGCTCGCCGATTCAGGAATGGACCGATCTTGAGTTCCCTACCGACGTAGAGGTTCTCATAGACCGTCATGTCCTCGATCGAGGCCAATTCCTGCGGCACGATCGCCACCCCATGCCGGACCGCGTCCTTGGTGTTACCCGGGGTCAGGGTGGTTTTCCCCACCTGCACCACACCGTGATCGGCGGTGTACTGCCCGCTGATGATCTTCATCAGTGTCGACTTGCCGGCCCCGTTCTCACCGGCCAGCGCGGTGACGGTGCCGGGGTGCAGTTCCAGCTCGATACCTTTGAGCACCGGCACCCCACCGAAGCTCTTGTGAATGTCGGTGCAGCGCAACAGCGACTGCGTGACGGTACCCGATGCCGGGGCATGTGCAGCGTTCACGCGGGCACCACGATCGATTTGAGGCTGGCCGGATCGGAGTCGCTGTCGAGTGCGTCACCGACGTGCTCGAGGTCGTAGCGGCCTGTCACCATACCGTCCAGGTCGATGGCGCCACTGACGACGAGATGAATTGCGGCGGGCCAAGTGTCGGTGTAACGGAACACCCCGGTCACGGTGATCTCATGGTTCGCGATGTGGCTGACCGGCAGCGCATATTCGTCGGCGCCCATGCCGACGAGCACCACGTGTCCGGCCGGCCCGACCGCCTTGATTCCGCTGACGACGGCGGCCGGCACGCCGGTGGCATCGACGAAGGCGTCGACCGGCTCGATCGCGGTGACGTCCACGATACCCCTGCCGATCATTCGACGAGGACAAGGACGACACATGACACCCAACACCGAACCGGTTGTGGACCTGGACTTTCCATTGAGCGACAAGGTTGCGGTGGTGACCGGCGGCGGCTCAGGCATCGGCGCGGCGATCGTCGCCGCATTCGCGGCGAAGGGCGCCCGGATAGCCGTCGTCGACCTCGACGGCGCGGCCGCCGCGGCACGGGCCGCCGAGGCCGGACCGGACAGTCGCGGATTCGCCTGCGACGTAGCCGATCCCACCTCCGTAACCGCCACGGTGAATTCCGTGGTCGACGCTTTCGGCCGCATCGACATTCTGGTCAACAGCGCCGGGGTCGTCATGCTCGCCCCCGCCGAAGATCTGCCGCTCGACGCCTGGGACAAGACCATCGACATCAACCTCAAGGGCACCTTCCTGATGTGTCAGGCCGCGGGCAGGCACATGCTCGCGGCGGGCCGCGGCGCGATCGTGAACACGGCGTCACAGGCGGCAACGGTCGCCCTTGATCAGCACGTCGCCTACTGCGCGTCGAAATTCGGTGTGGTCGGGGCCTCGAAGGTGCTGGCGGCCGAGTGGGGTCCCCGCGGCGTCCGCGTCAACACGATCTCACCGACAGTGGTGCTCACCGAACTCGGCCGCAAGGCCGGGGACGGACCGCGCGGCGACGAACTGAAGAAGCTCATCCCGATGGGCCGCTTCGCCTACCCCGACGAGATCGCGGCGGCCGCAGTGTATCTCGCCTCAGACGCGGCGGGCATGATCACCGGTGCCGACCTGCTCATCGACGGCGGCTACACCATCAAGTGAATTGACGGTGGGCGCACACCAGTCCAGTCGTGCGGCCGGAACCCCGCGCCGCCGCCAACTGCTCCCCCGTCCCCGCACGAACGCCATATGGGCAGGAAGTGCAGCTGCTGCGGCTGTGTTAGCGAGGGTTTCAAGATCGGCGATGACTACTTCCCTGCCAAAGCCGTTCAACCGGTGAACCGTGGCGGATACGACGAGGCCGAAGCCGACGGTATCAAGCACCGCTTCCGATATGAACAAGGATTCGGCGCGAACGCACCGCGGGCGTCCCGTGCATGGAGTTCGCCGCCGGTGTTCTACATGCGCTCGGCGGCAGCGTCAGTCATCTCTTTGACGGCTAGGAATTTGTTCCGCGGTCGCGTATACCGTTCGCCGCGAACACGTTCAGCCCGGTCGATCCGCTTCCATCCTTGCCAGTCAACGGGTTCTGCTCCGCGCTCCGCCATCAAGCTGTCGAGGGCGGTACGTTCTGGGCGGGGGGTATCCGGTAACACACCGGCGTTGAAGTCGGCGAGAAGCGCCGCGACGGTTTCGGCGGCGCACATCCGGTTTGAGCCGATGACTCCGCGTGGTCCGCGCTTGATCCATCCCGTGACGTAGACGCCCGGCAACGGAGCGCCGGCATCGTCCACGACGCGGCCGCCATCATTGGGCACGGTCGCTGTCGCGGCGTCGAACGGCAGGTTCGGAATCGGCCTGCCGGAGTATCCGATCGAGTGGAGCACCAGACCAGCAGCGAGGTCGTCGGTGACGCCGTCGCGCGATACGCGGACGCCCTCTGCATGGCCACTGCCCAGGACTTCGAGTGGGGTGGAGTGGAAACGGAAGACGATGGTCTTGTTACCGGGATGGTTGGGTGTCTCTGCATATTCGCGGCAGAGTTGCAGTTTGGTTTTGGTGATCATGTCGTCGCCATCTGAGGGATCCAAACTTGAGGGCGCACAGTCGATAGCGACGTCTACGCCGTCGAGGTGCGCGAGAGCGAGAAACTCGCCGACGGAGAATGCTGCATCGCGTGGGCCGCGCCGGCCGATGATGACGACTTCCTCGATACCGGACTGTGCGACGGCGTTGAGGGCATGGTCCGCGATATCGGTGGCGGCGAGCTGTTGCCGGTCAGCGAGCAGTACTCGTGCCATGTCAAGTGCGACGTTGCCGTTGCCGAGGATGACCGCGCGCGACGATCCGAGGTCGAATTGATGGTCAGCGTGGTCGGGGTGGCCGTTGTACCAGCCGACGAAATCTGCCGCAGCGTGACTACCAGTCATGTCCGCGCCAGGTATGTCCAACGTCCTGCCCGAGGAAGCGCCAACAGCGTAGATCACGGCGTGGTGGTGTTCGAGCAGCTCATCGTGGCTGATCTGTTGTCCGACTTCGACGTTGAAATAGCACTGCGCGCGCGTCGATGCTAGGGCTCGATCGAAGAGACCGACGACGGCCTTGGTGGCCTGGTGATCTGGGGCGACTCCGGCGCGGATGAGACCAAAAGGTGTGGGTAAGCGCTCGAACATCGAAATTTCTACCCCGTCTACGGCGATGAGGTCGGCCGCGGCATAGCAGGCGGCCGGCCCCGCGCCCACGATCGCTACGCGAAGCGCTCCCGTAGCGACCGGGCTGTGCTGCTGCTCCACCCAGGGACCGTCAGCCCCTTCCTGATGTTGCTCGAAGTAGGCCGCATTGATGTCGGCGAAACGCGCCTGGCTGGGCGGCAGGTCGTCGACATAGTCGATGGCGCCGACAGGACACTCCTCCATGCACGCCCCGCAGTCGATGCATGCCTCTGGATCGATGTACAGCATCTCCGCGCCCGCCAGCGCTGCGCCCCCAGTGGGGCGGATGCAGTCGACCGGACACACGGGAACGCAACTGGCGTCCTTGCAGCAGTTCTGCGTGATTACGTAAGCCACGGCGTGCTCCTGTCTTTCCTCGGACTGAATGCCCCTACCGGCTTCGTCACCGGATGTCGGCCAATCCCCATGCCAAGCTGACCACTACTTGCGACGCCATAAACTGGACACTTGTCTAGCATAATAGGGTCTATGATAACTTTGCAAAAAGAGGCTCGTGGTGCTGTTTCATTGCAGCTAGAGGGCTATTACTGCCACCTTCGAACTTGCAGACAGCCAGCAGTCGATAGATCAGCGATGACCGTACGCACCCAACAAATAGACAGGTGTCCAATGCAGCTCCGGACGGTTCAATCGAAGGGTGCCGACGTTGCCTTCGCCTAGTGAGTTCCGCGGCCCCAACAATGACGGCGATTGGCTGGGAAGTTCCACCCCCGGCGACGGTAAAGGTGTGGCCCTGCCCGAAGATGCCTTGACCACCGACAGTCAGCGCACGCGACGATCACGGATTCTGGACGCCGCGGTCGAGCTCGCGGGGCGCGGTGGTTACGACCGTGTGCACATGCGCGACATTGCCGAAGTGGCAGACGTCTCGCTCGCCACGGTCTATCACTACTTTCCGTCGAAAGTGCATTTGTTGACCATCGCGTTGTCGCGGGAGCTGCTGCGCTTCGACTCATTTCTGCTCGATGACTTGCAGGGCGTCGAAGACCCCTTCGCGCGGTTGCGGCTTGTTGTGTGGCGCCTCATCAACGGCATGGAGGAGTCCGACCGGGTGACCGAGGCACTGGCTCACGCATACGTGGCTTCACACGCCGCGGCTGCAGCGGAAGCCGATACGGTGCGCCGCCAGACCACCTAACTGTTCGCCCATCAGATAAGTCGTTGTTCGCACGCCGATTTCGTGCCGATGAGCGTCACCGCCGAAGTGCTCGCCGATGTCTGGACCTCAGAGATTCTCGGCCTGGTGCAGGGACCCAGGACCTACGCGGACATACGCCGCCGCCTGAGCACAGTCATCGACCTGGTCGCCCGAGGGCGCAGCGCCGGTGCACACCAAGCAACCCCGATGGGCTTCGCCGACAGCGCCGCACCAATCGAGAGCAACGGTTCACATGACTGAGATGACAGCCGGCTTCGACACCAACGGGTACCTGGAGGCAATGCTGGGCGGATACCGCGCCCGTGTCGCCCCGGTCAATGTGAACCATCGCTACGTCGGCGCCCAATCTGTTCCCGAATCGACGGCAGCTTCGCGACGGGGGCCCCGCCCGAGGGGATGTGCAGCGCTGGCTCATCCTCACCCGAGCCGCCTGTACCCGGCGACCTCGTCAGTCGGTGTGGAAGATGACCGGAAGGTGTGTGGGGCCGCGAAGTGAACTGTTCGTCGACCAGGACGTGGGTCCGGCCGGCGAGATTCGGCTGACGCGGTTGACAAGCTCGCGCAACACGGCGTGGGCTTCCATGCGCGCGAGTGGAGCGCCGAGGCACATGTGGGCACCGTAGCCGAACGCCACGTGCATGCGGGGGTTGCGATCCACGCGATAGGTGTCGGGGTCGTCGAATACGAGGGGGTCGCGGTTGGCGGCTCCAAACGACAGCAGCACTCGTGAGCCGGACGGAATGGTTACCTCCCCCACCTCATACGGCGCCCGGGTGTAGCGGTAGAGGTTTTGAATGGGGCTGGTGTAGCGCAGCTGCTCCTCGATGGCCATGGGAATGAGCTCAGGTTGAGCGCGAATCCTGCTGTACTGATCGGGCTCTCGCGCCAGTGTGTCGATGAGGCCGCCGATCAGATTGGTGGTGGTCTCGTTGCCGGCAATGAGCAGCAGAATCGCGATGTAGAACAGTTGATCGTCGGTAAGGCTGCCGTCGGTGCTGTGCTCGAGCAGCCGCCCGAGGACGGTGTTCGATCCTTTGAGGTCGCCGGTGGCGAGGTGGTCGAGGAAGTAGCGGCGCAAAGCGGCGGCGGCACGAAGGGATCGGCCGGTGTTGAGGACACCTTTGATGGTGGGTGTGAAGTCGATCAGGCGCACGCTGTCTTCTGACCACCTGCGGAAGTCGCTGATGTCAGTGTCGGGGATGCCGAGGATGGCCGCGATCACGCGCAGGGGCATCGGAATCGCCAGTTGGGCTACCGCATCGCTTCCGGGCTGGGCGATCATTGTGTCGACGAGTTCGACAGCGAGCTCGTCGATGATGGTGCGCCAGCTGTCAAGAGCCTTCTTGGTGAAGGCCGGTTGAACCTGTTTGCGCAGACGGCTGTGCTGTTCACCGTCGGTGACGACGACGAGATCGGCGGCCATCCGGACTCTGGTGACGCCGACGCTGCTGGTCACCTGGTCGGTGTCGCGGAGGGCGGCGCGCACATCGTCGAGGCGGTGAAGTATCCAGGTGTGACGGCGCGGGCTGTAGTGCACCCGGCCGCCGCGGTGCAGCGCAGCGTAGGCCGTGAATGGCTGGGCCGCTGTGTGGGGGTCGAGCGGGTCGTAGTCAGTGTTGACCGCGCCGCACCATGCGCTGTAGCCGAGGCGTCGTTGTCTGATCGCGGCGGCGAGGTTGAGTTGTATTGCCGAGGTCAAAGGTTTGAGCATCGAGGTGGCGCCTTGTGCTGGATTCGTCAGCGTCATGACGCGCGACCTTTCGACGACGGGGCACCGGAATCTGCGCTCTGCGGGCCGGCATTGCGGAAGGCGTGGTCGAGAGCGAGACATTGCCGAGCGAAGAACGACTGAGCCACAGAGGTTTTGGGGACAATTGCATCAAAGCCGTGAAACGCTCCGCCGATCACCTCAAGCGCAGCGGTGACGCCGGCGGCGCGCAATCGCTGTGCGTAGGCGACGCATTCTTCGTAGAAGAGATCCAACGACCCGACTCCGATCCACGCGGGCGCGACGCCGGCGAGATCTTCGTGACGGGCGGGTACCGCTTCGGCGGGGTCAGCCCCGGCGAGGTAGGCGCGCCAGGAGAATCGGTTCGACGTCTGATTCCAGAAGCGGTACCGCGAGGCCAGAGGGTGCGGCGCGGCAGAGGAGCGGTCATCGAGCATCGGATACGCGAGCAGTTGCAGTACCGGAGCGGAAGCGTCGTGGTCGCGGAGACGGAGCGCCAGCGCGGCAGCCAATCCCGCCCCCGCGCTGAGACCACCGATCGCCATACGTTCCGGATCAACGTCGGGAAGAAGGGCAAGACGATTCCACGCGGCGTGGCAGTCGAGTAGTGCGGCGGGGTAGGGATGTTCCGGTGCGAGGCGATAGTCGACCGAGGCCACCGTGATGCCCAACGCGGCGGCAAATGATCGGCAGAGCCGGTCGTCGAGATCGGCGCGGCCCATCACGTACCCGCCCCCGTGCATCCACAACAGTGCTGGGGCAGGCACGTCGCTGGCACCTCGGTAGATACGCATGGTGGCGGCGGTACCCAGTCGCTCGATGCTGACACCATCCCCGCGCGGCCTCCGCATCGTCGTCAATCGACGCATGATCTTGAGGGCTACGGCGTTGGGGATCGTGCCTCTCGGCGCCACGCGCGCAACGCCGCGCAGTTCCGGATGGATGACCCCCCGGTCGACCTTCGTCACATCCGTCGAACGCCAGGGCGGGGTCGCAGTGCGCAATCACACATGCCGTCAGGCTGCGGGGTGTGACGCCGCTGCGTCAATACGCGAGGACCAGGTTGAGAAGGCCGTGTCCGACAGTCGGGTTAGCCCGCTTCTCTTGGCAGCTACCCGAACTCGCGTTACTGTGAGAATTTCTGCCCTGAAGTTCTCACGTCGATAATTCAATGATCGGTGTGATCGTTCGCAGAAGGAGTCCGGTGACATGGTCCGGCAAGACTGGCTGGTCGGTACGGATCGCCGCGCGGAAGCCGTCGAACGAATCCACACGGCCGCCGCAGAACTGATCTCGCGACACGGGTTCGAGGCTTTCAGCATCGATGCGCTCGCGGCCAAGGTGCACTGTTCACCGGCGACGATTTATCGCAATGTCGGTGGCAAGTCGGTCATCATGGAGGGCGTCATGCGCCGGATGTCGGTGCGCATCGTCGAACGGGTGAAGACGGCAATCGACGGTCTGGAGGGAGCGGAGCGCGTCGAGAAGGCCGTCCTCGTCGCGCTGGACCATATCCGCGCCGAACCGCTGGGCCCTCTGATCATGGGCACTATCCGGCCCCACCACGACACCGGGTGGCTGACATCATCTCCGCTGGTGGTGGCACTCGCCGAAGAGATGATCGGTCGGAGCGACCCGATCGCGGCGCAGTGGCTCCTTCGTGCCACGCTCGCGCTGTGGTACTGGCCGGTCAAGAACCGCGACGACGAGCACGCCATCGTCGCGCGATTCATCGGTCCCTGCTTCGCCGCAGCGGAGTAATGGTCGGGTCCGGCTCATCGGTTTTTGCACGGTGAGACAAATAGAGGAGTTTTTCTCATCAATCCCGGCTGGTGGTCCCGGTGCGACCCTGTATCGCACATCGAAGGGGCGTCTTCAGGACTTGTCGACTTGCGCAAAGCGGATTGACCCCGTACCGCGGCGACTTCAAGCTGACCCTGTGTGCTCGACAGCGGTGTGCCTGCAACCTGTCGGCTCGGGCTGAGCAGTGGCCGCGCACCAGAGGTCTCGCAGACCGGGGCGGCTCCACGCCTCGGCAGTCAGACCGTTGACCGGGCTCATCTCCGTGCTGGCGTTGGGCGCGGTGATCGCGTTATGTGTCGGATTGTTTCGGGGCACGTTCACCGAAACGGTTCCGGTGACGGTGCTTTCGCCGCGCGCCGGCCTCGTGATGGATCCCGACGCCAAGGTCAAGATGCTTGGGGTGGAGGTGGGGCGCGTCGCGTCGATCAAGTCGACCGCTCACGGCGACGCAGTACTTCATCTGGCGCTCGATCCCCGACAGCTGGCGACCATTCCGGACAATGTTGAGGTCGACATCGCCTCCACGACCGTCTTCGGCGCCAAATACGTTCAACTGATCCTTCCCGAAGTTCCCTCGTCGCAACCACTGCGGCCGGGACAGATCCTGGCCGCCCAACAGGTCACCGTCGAGATCAACACGCTGTTTCAGAGATTGACCTCGCTGCTGTCTTCCGTCGAGCCAGGAAAGCTCAACGCGACGCTGGCCACAGTGTCCACCGCCCTCGTTGGTCGCGGGGAACAGATCGGCCAGACCTTCGTGGACCTCGACACCATGCTCGCACGCCTGGAACCGAGCCTGCCGACGCTTGAACACGAATTGTCAGTAGCGCCCTCAGTTGTCGGAGCCTACGCTGACGCAGCACCGGACCTCATGACGGTCGTGTCGACGACGACGCGAGTCGGCCGCACCCTGGTCGACCGGCAACGCGACCTCGACACCATGCTCATGTCAGCAGTGGGTTTGGCCGATGTCGGTTCGGAGGTGGTGGGGGCCAATCAGCAGCCACTGACCGAAGTACTGGATTTGTTGGCGCCAACCACGGACCTGACGAATCGCTACCGCGAGGGAATCCATTGCGGTTTGGCGGGTTTGATCCCGATCACTGAGAGCCCGCCGTCTCCGGTGCCCGGCGTGGTGGCCAGCCTGGGGTTCTCGTTCGGACTCGACCGCTACCGCTACCCGTCGAACCTGCCGAAGGTGGCTGCCACCGGCGGCCCCTACTGTGCCGATATCGGGCTGCCGGACATGCCGGCCGGATTCAAGCCGAAGTTCGTCCTCGGCGACATCGGCGCCAACCCCAATCAATACGGGAACCAGGGCATCATCCTGAATTCCGACGGGCTCAAGCAATTCCTGTTCGGACCACTGGACGGGCCCCCACGCAACACCGCTCAGATCGGGCAACCCGGATGACGCGATCGACAAGGACGCTGATCAAATTCGCGGCGTTTGCCACCGTCATGACGCTGCTCACCGCCGCGTTGTTCCTCGCCTTCAGCGAGTACCGCGGCGGTTCAGCCAACAGTTATTCAGCGGTGTTCACCGACTCGTCAAGCCTCAAAGAGGGCGATTCGGTCCGTGTGTCGGGCATCCGCGTGGGTGCGGTGTCGTCGATCTCGCTACAGCCCGACAAAACCGTCGTCGTGGAATTCGACGCCGACCGCGACGTGGTTCTGACCACGGCGACCAAAGTGGCGGTGCGTTATCTCAACCTCGTCGGTGACCGCTATCTGGAGCTTCTCGACTCCCCCGGACAGATGCAGATCCTTCCCCCGGGCGCCCAGATCCCGCGGGAGCGTACCGAACCCGCACTGGACCTCGATCTGCTCCTCGGTGGGCTCAAGCCGGTGATCCGCGGATTGAATCCGCAAGACGTCAACGCGTTGACTTCCTCGCTGATCCAGATCTTCCAAGGACAAGGCGGCACGCTCGAGTCCATCCTGTCGAAGACCTCATCCTTCTCAGAAACCATTGCCGACCGCCACGACGCCGTCGAGCGACTCATCGACAATCTCAACACCGTCGCCAAGGCGCTCGCCGACGACGGTCCTGCGTTCTCCGCGACGATCGACAAACTTCAGACGCTCGTCGCCGGCCTGACCGCCGACCGCGACCCGATCGGTACGGCCATCGAAAAGCTGGATCGCGGCACCGCCTCGGTGGCTGACCTGCTCACCCATGCCCGGCCGCCGCTGAAGGGAACCGCCGACGAACTAAACCGTCTGGCACCGCTTCTCGACACGGACAAGGAACTGATCGACACAGCGCTTCAGAAGGCGCCCAACAATTACCGCAAGCTGGTGCGTCTGGGGGCATACGGCAGCTTCATCAACTACTACATCTGCGCGGTTCAGTTTCGGGCCAGTGACCTGCAGGGCCGCACCGTGGTCTTCCCGTGGATCAAGCAGGATACGGGGAGGTGCGCGGAGCCCTGATGCTGAAATACCGTGGAACGCAGCTCGTCCGCGCCGGGTTCATCGGTGTGGTGCTGGTGGTGTTGACGATCGCTGTGGGGCTCAACCCCGAACGTCTGCTCACCTGGGCCACCAGCGTGCGCTACCAGGCGCAGTTCACTCACGCCGGCGGGCTCGTTGCAGGCAATGAGGTCAAAATCTCCGGAGTCACGGTCGGGTCGGTGTCCGACATCGTGCTGCGGGACGGTGCAGCGCTCGTCACGTTCACCGTAAGGGGCAAGGTCGGTCTGGGCTCAGAAACCATCGCCCACATCCGCACCGGATCTCTCTTGGGCCAACGCGTCATGACCTTGGAGTCCAGCGGCACCTCGGCGCTGTCGCCCAACTCGGTCATTCCGGTGTCGCGCACCGGTTCGCCCTACTCGCTGACAGACGCCATCGGCGAGCTGACCAGCAACACCGCCGCTACTGATACGTCGACCCTCAACCAGTCACTGGACACCCTCTCGGCAACGCTTGACCAGATCGCTCCGCAGCTGGGACCCGCCTTCGACGCGATCGCGCGGCTGTCACGGTCGATCAACAGCCGCGACCAAACCCTCGCCGAGCTGCTGCGCCACACCAGCGCAGTCACCGATGTGCTGGCAGACCGCAGCCAAGCGCTCAATGCGCTCATCCTCAATGCCAACGATCTGGTTGGCGCCCTCACCGAGCGCCGTCAAGCCATCGTCGACCTGCTGGCCAACACCACCGCTGTGGCTCAACAAGTCTCAGGTCTGGTCGCCGACAACGAAGTTCAGCTAGCACCCACTCTGGAGAAGCTGAACTCGGTGGCAGCCATGCTGGAGAAGAATCGCGACAACATCGCCAAAGCGCTGCCGGGGCTGGCGAAGTATCAGGTGACACAGGGCGAAACCGTCGCCAACGGCTGGTACTACAACGCCTACATTCCCAACCTGGCGCTGCCCGAGGTGTTGCAGCCCTTCCTCGACTACGCGTTCGGATTCCGGCGCGGCACCGACCAGGGACAACCCCCCGACGACGCCGGTCCACGCGCAGAAATTCCGTTCCCCTACAACGGAATACCCCAGCCAGGAGACCTTTCGCCGCGATGAACCGACGACGACTGCTCACCCTCACCGCACTCGCGCTCGTAGCCGGCTTGGTCGGCGGCCCCGCCGTGCTCGTCCACCACACCTTCTTCGGCGCGCATACCCTCACCGCATACTTCACCAAAGCGATCGCCATCTACCCCGGTGACACCGTACAAGTCGCCGGTGTCACCGTTGGGCGCATCGACGCCATCGAGCCGGACGGAACCCGGACGAAGATGACGATGACCGTGGACCGCGACGTCCCGATTCCGGCCGACGCCCAGGCGATCATCGTCTCGCAGAACCTCGTCGCAGCACGTTATGTCGAGCTCACTCCGCCCTACGCTCCCGGAGACGGACCTCTGCTGCCCGACGGCGGGCAGATACCGATCAACCGCACCGCAGTGCCCGTGGAGTGGGACCAAGTCAAAGACCAACTGATGCGGCTGGCCACCGATCTGGGCCCCCGCGCCGACGCTCCACCGTCGATCTCGCGCTTCATCGACAGCGCCGCCACCGCACTGGAGGGCAACGGCCCTAAACTCCGCGAGGTCCTCACCCAACTCTCCGGCGTCACGCGGATACTCGCCGAAGGCAGCGGCAACATCGTCGACATCATCGCCAACCTGCAGACCTTCGTCACGGCACTGCGGGACAGCAACACTCAAATCGTGCAATTCCAAGACCGTTTCGCGACACTGACCAGTGTCCTGGACGAAAGCCGCTCCGACCTCGACGCCGCCGTCACCACCCTCTCCGAGGCCGTCACCGAAGTTCAGCGCTTCATCGCCGGCAGCCGCAACCAAACCTCCGAACAAGTTCAACGGCTGGCCAATGTCACCCAGAATCTCGTCGACCACCGCACCGATCTTGAGAACATTCTCCACGTCGCACCGAACGCCGTCGCCAACGCCTACAACATCTGGAACCCGGACTCCGGTGCCGTCAACGGCTCCTTCGTCTTCACCAACTTCTCCAACCCGGTGCAGTTCATCTGCGGGGCCATCGGCGCGGTGGAGAACACCACTGCCCCCGAGACCGCGAAACTGTGTGCCCAATACCTCGGCCCCGGCCTGGACCTGCTGAACTTCAACGGGCTGCCCTTCCCGGTCAACCCGTTCCTGGCGCCCTCCTACGCACCGGAAAACATGATCTACACCGATCCCAAACTCGCCCCCGGCGGTACCGGTCCCACCCCCACCGCGCCCGAACACCCACCGACCTTATCGGCCTATCCCCCGGCGAACCCCACCTCGCTCCCCGGATTACTGTTACCCGCCGCCTCACCCCCCCTCCCCCCGCCGGCACCTGCTCCCGCTGCGCCGTTGCTGCCTGCCGAAATCCCCGGCGCCGCAACACCCGTCGCCTCGGGAGCCGGAGGATGACCCTCCGCGGCCCCCTGGTGCGCGTGCTGACACCGGTCACCTTCGCCCTGACCGTTGCCGGCTGCGCTTTCGGTGGGGTGACATCCCTGCCGCTTCCCGGAACACCCGGACGTGGACCCGACGCCGTCACCTACCACGTCGAAATCGGCAATGTCGGCACGCTGGAATCCAACGCGCCCGTCCTCGTCAACGACGTTGTCGTCGGAAGCGTCTCGACGATGCGCGTCAACAACTGGCACGCTGACGTCAAGGTCACGATCAACCCCGGCGTGGTCATCCCCGCCAACGCCGTCGCGACCGTCGGGCAGACGAGTCTGCTGGGCTCGATGCATCTGGCCCTCGATCCGCCCCCCGGCGAGGTCCCGACCGGAAAACTGGCCCCCGGTACCACAATCGGCCTGAGTCGTGCATCGACGTACCCCTCGACCGAACAGACCCTCTCGGCCCTTTCTCTGCTGATCAACTCAGGCGGCCTCACCCAAATCGGCGACATCATCCACAACACCAACGCCATCCTCGACGGCCGCCAAACCCAGATCCGTGACGCGCTGACCCGCCTGGACACCTTCATCAGTGCCATGGATCGCCAACGCGACAACGTCGCGGCCACCATCGGCACACTCGACCGCCTCACCGGCATCCTCGCCGGCCAAACCGACACCATCACCGAGGCCCTGCGCGACATCCCGCCCGCCCTCGACGTCCTCGAGCAGGCACGTCCGCGCCTCACCGAGGCACTGACCAAGCTGGGCGCGTTCAGCGACGTGACCACGACGCTGATCAGCCAAAGCCAAGACGACCTCGTGACCAACCTGCGCAACCTGCAACCCACCCTGAAGGCCCTGGCCGACATCGGGCCCAAACTCGATGCCGCCCTGGCCCTGGCACCGACCTTTCCGTTCCCGCAGAACGTCATCGACCGCGGCGTACGCGGTGACTACCTCAACCTCTACGCTGTGGTCGACCTGACGTACCCCCGCCTCAAGCGCACCATCTTCCGTGGCACCCGCTTCGCCGACATCGACGCCGACCTCATTCCGGCCCCCGGGGATCCCTACTACCTCCAATACACCTACGACCCGCTCAACGCACCGCTGACCAAGACACTGCCCACCGGCGCCCCCGGATCCGGACAACCAGCGCCCACGGCCCCGCCAGTCCCCCCGGCGCCCTCGAATGGGGGCGGCTGATGTTGACCCGATTCGTTCGTATCCAGCTCGCGATCTTCACCCTCGCGTCGGTGGTCGGCATCGCGGTGATGGTGCTGAACTATCTCCAGCTGCCCACGCTGCTCGGCGTGGGTCGGATAACGGTGACCGTCGAGTTGCCCAACAGCGGTGGGCTCTACCGTTTCGCCAACGTCACCTATCGCGGCGTCAGCGTCGGCAAAGTCAGCGAGATAACTCTCGATCCGGGACCACCCCGGCACGCCAAAGCCGTTCTGTCGCTTGACGGCTCCACACAGATTCCGGCAGCACTGACCGCCGAGGTCCACAGCATCTCCGCCGTCGGTGAACAGTACGTCGACCTCGTCCCCCGCACCGACAACGGACCCTACCTGCGCGACGGCTCGACCATCGCGATGGCGAATACCACCGTCCCGCAACAGGTGGGCCCCGTCCTCGACCAGACCAGTGCGCTACTGGCGAGCATCCCCAAAGACAAACTCAACACACTGCTCGACGAAACATTCAGCGGCCTCAACGGTGCCGGCTACGACCTCGGTTCACTCGCAGACTCCACCTCCCGACTCTCGGCAGACCTCAACAGCGTCGCCGATCGCACACGCACCCTCATCGACGACTCCGCACCGCTGCTCGACGGACAGGCCGCCACCACCGACGCGCTACGCACCTGGGCCCGCAGCCTCGCCGGCGTCACCACCCAGCTCGACGACAACGACCCACAGATGCGGCAGCTGCTCGCGGCCGGTCCCGGTGCCTTCGACGAGGTCTCCGCGCTGCTGACACAACTCAAACCCACTCTGCCGGTGCTTTTGGCCAACCTCACCACGGTCGGGCAGATCGGCCTCACTTACAACCCGTCGCTCCAACAGGTTCTCGTGCTGCTACCGCCGTTCGTGTCGACCATCCAGGCCGCCATGCCCCGCAACAACGCCACCGGCATCCCGACCGGCGGTGAATTCGCCATCACTGCAGGCGATCCCAACCCCTGTACAGTAGGGTTCCTGCCGCCGTCCCAGTGGCGCTCGCCGGGCGATCTCACCGAGGTCGATACCCCCGACGGTTTGTACTGCAAACTCCCGCAGGATTCACCGGGAACGGTGCGCGGCGCCAGAAACTACCCGTGCATCGCCCATCCCGGCAAACGCGCACCCACCGTAGAGCTTTGCAACGACCCGCGGGGCTTCCAACCACTGGCCGCCCGCCCCCACATTCTGGGCCCCTACCCCTTTGACCCCAACCTCATCGCCCAAGGCGTCCCACCCGACTCGCGAGTCTCCCGCGACGAGAACATTTTCGCACCACCGGCCGGCACCCCGGCGCCGCCGCCCGCCCTACCTCCACCGTCGCCCCCAGCACAGCAGCCCGCCGCGCCACCTGCTCCCCCGGTCCCCGCGTCGCCGGCTGCGACCCCCAACGCGTTCACCGGGAGTCCTTCGACGCCCAAAGCGGCAGTCGCGCAATATAATCCGCGAACCGGAAGCTACGTCGGCGCCGACGGGAACCTGTACACCCACACCGACTTCGCCGACAAACCCGCTCCCGCCTCGTTCGCGGACCTTCTGCCCCACTAATCGCCGCCAACGTCCCCGCGAACATGAAGGAGCCACGGTGAAGACCGTTTCGATGGCCGCAGCCACCACGGCGCTGGTCCTGGCCGGCGGAGCCACCGCCGCCGCGGACTCACCCGAACTGAAGGGCGCCCTCAACGGCACCTTCCGCGCTGTTTCCAACGGCGACTTGGCCAAGAGCAACGAGATGTACTACAACCAACCAACCGTCACCGCGACGTGGACGATCACCAGCACCTGCACGAACCCCACCGACTGCACCGGAACCGTCATCAGCGACCAAGGATGGAGCGCACCGATCTACAAGATGTCGGGCCTGTGGAACGTCAAGCACGTCGTGCCGAACTGGGCGCCCTGCCCCGACGGGACCGCCCCCGACGGCCTCCAGCACTACCGCTTCTACGCCGTCAACGCTCACACCGGGCAGGCCGACAACAGCCAAGACGATCTGTTCGCCGGCCTCGACGACACCACCGGCCCCAGTGGAGCATGCGGGGTCAACAAACCGCTCCTCATCTCGATGCCCTTCAAACTGAGTCGCATCCCTTAACAACCAAGCTGCCCTGCGAGTCCGTGCTGATAGCGAAGCACCCCGACTCGCGGCGCGGGACCAGACAGCGTGAGCCTTAGCTTTAGGGCGAGCGACGCCCCAGCGGGAGTATTAGGCTGCGACGTCTCATCGGCAACGAAAACGGCCCCCGGAGTGTCCTCCGAGGGCCGTTTCACCTAGTAGCGGGGACAGGATTCGAACCTGCGACCTCTGGGTTATGAGCCCAGCGAGCTACCGAGCTGCTCCACCCCGCGATGGTGAACGCTACGTTACCGGGGCGGCCGCTTCGGCTCCAAATCGCCTGCTCAACGCCACTGTCGGCCTCCCGCGAGCGTGCGCTTTCTCCGGCTTTCTCCCGGTGTGGCGGCCGCAGACACGCACGCTCGCGGCGAGGGGGCGTCTACCGGGGTGTGCGGATCACCTGGCCGGTGGCCAGGACACCGGCGGGGTCGTATCGGTCGGCGAGGGCAGCCAGCCAGTGCAGCGTGTCCTGGTTGTACACCCGCGCCGGGCGGGCCGGGTCATAGGACGGCGCGAAGTTCGGCATCTGCCCGCCGGTGGCCCACGGCGCCACAGCTGCCGTCACCGCGCGGGCGTGCTCGACCACCACGGCTGCGTTCTCCGGCATCGGTGCCCCGATCACCGCGAGCGAGAACGCCGCGTCGCGATGGCAGAACGCGCTGCGGTGCTGCGGCTCACGGGCCAGCGCTCCCCCGAGCAACCGCAACTCGACGAGCACCTGCGGGGAGCCCGAGCCGGGCCCCGCGACTGCCAGCAGCGCGTCGATCGCCTCGGCCGGCAGCTCGGATAGCAGCGCCTGGTCCTCGTTGATCGGCATCGGGTCCACCGGATCCGCGTGCACGGCCCCGATCGCCGCGTACGGCAGCACCCCGACGCTGTCCAGGATCGGGGTCGCGGCCGCCCGCATCGGCGCGAGCAGCCTCTCCGCATCGGCGAAATCACCGACGGCCGTGTATCGCACCGCGACCGTCATGCGACCGGCCAGCGGTTCGGGCACGCCCGGCAACGGCGGCAGCTGTTGCACCGCGATCGACGTGTTCACCGTCTCGGGCAGTCCGACACTCCACGCGCGCCAGGCGTGCAGCACCTCAGCCGTCGCGGCACCGTCGAAAAACACTGCGCCACCGTAGAACTCAGGAATAGGTAGCAGGTCCATCTCGACCGCGGTGACGATACCGAGGGTGGCTTTGCCGCCGCGCAGGCCCCAGAACAGGTCCGCGTTCTCATCAGGGGTGGCGCGCAACAGCCGTCCCTCACCGGTCACCACGTCGAACGCCCGGACGTGATCCGACGACAGCCCCGCGGTGCGGACCAGCGGACCGATCCCACCGCCGGTCAGATACCCCACCACGCCGACCCCGGGCGCCGAACCGCACAGCGGCGCAAGGCCGTGCGGGGCCGCGACATCGATGACGTCCTGCCAGCGCGCCCCCGCGCCCACCCGCACCGTGCGATTGAGGACGTCGACCTCGCAGTGCTTCATCGCCGCCGTCAGCACCAGGATGGTGCCGGGCCCCACCCCGACCGCGCCGTGGCCGGTCGCCTGCACCGCGACGGTGAACCCGTGCGTCGCGGCGAACCTGACCGTGCCGGCGACGTCCTCGGCCGAGGTCGCCAACACCACCGCTGCTGGGGTGACCGGTGCGGCCACGTTCCACGGCACGCATCGCTCGTAGCCCGGCTCGCCGGGCAGCGCCACATGGGTGGCGACCTGGTCGCGCAGGGTGCGCAGCGCCTCGTCGCGGCTCAGATCGGTCGGTACGGTCATCGGAGTCCTTTCTCGGATGCTTCGTGTCGCGGACAAGCATCACCGAGCGGCCTTGGCGACCGCTTGGCCGAGAACACCAAGAAAAATCCAAGCGGAATTTACCGCGCGACCAGGGAGTTCGCCCGCGCTACGACGTCGCAAACGGCGCGCACTGCCGCAAATCGCGGCCTGTACGCGTTCTCACGCGCGCGCTGTCAGACCATCTCCGGCACCCGCAGATGTGCCAGCACCAGGTCGCAGTCGCAGGCGTCAAGCACCTCGGCCCCGGCCTCGCGCACCGCGGCCTTCTCGAGCGCGTCGATCGCGGCGTGGTTGTGCCGCAGCGCCTCGGCGCTGTCGAACGTCAGCGACGCGACACCGAATCCCGAATCGCGGTCGACCATCAGGCTGGCACTGCAGAAGCCGTCCATTTCCTCCAGCGCCGGGATGGTGGCCAGCCGGAAGCCATCGATGGCGCGTTCCGCGCCTTCGGGAGCGACGCGGGCCCACGTGACCCGCACGCAGGCGCCGGGTGCCGAGCGGTGGTCGCGGTGCAGCGCGGCGATCTCCCACTCGTCGACCGTGGGGCTGCCACCGAGGATCTCGGCGGCGCGGTTGCGGTACTCGTCGGCAACGCGCCGGCTGGCGTGCATCGCCGTCTCCGATTCCCACGCCGTGGTCACGATGCAGCGGCCCGACTGGCGGTCCACCAGCAGCGACAGACCGACGTAGCCGTCGAGTTCGGTCAGCGCGGGCCACACCGTGTCGTGGATATAGGTGATCCCGGCGTCGATCGCCGAGGACCGCGCGTGGACTGTTGAACTACGCGCATACATGTCTGCCTCCGTCGTCGTTGGCAGCGTCCCAGCGGCGCCGCCGGACCAACCCATCGTCCTCTCCGGCCTGCCTGAGGGCAATGGCCGCGGCAGCCGCGCGCTCGCGAAAGCGCCACCACGGTCGCGGATCCGGCGCGGGAACTACCGTGAAGGCGCTTTCGCGACAAACCGGGGGCGTTCAGCCCAGCCGCGACGCCGCGGCCGCCACCGCCGCCATACCGACCTCGGCGGCCTCTGCCGCCAGCGCCGCGGCGGACGCCGCCCGCCCGGGCGACGGGTCGGTCAGCTCGCACTCCAGCAGGCGGCAGCGCAGCAGCGCGGGGACGCCGGCGGTGCGCTCGGCGATGCCGCGGGCCACCGCCAGATCCTCGAGCGCGCCCGCCCTGTCGCCGCGCAACGCGCGCAGGCGTGCGGTCGCCAGCGCCACCGGCCCGGCCATCCCGACCTGTCCGATCACCGCAATCCGGTCGCGATACGGGTCCAGCTGGGCCAGAAGAGGTTCGGCGAACTCCCTCAGATCGTGGTCGGCGGCCAGATGTGCCAGCAGCGCATGATGGCCCAGCGTCGTCCAGATATGGGCCCGGTCGGTATTCCGCGCCCACTGCCTCAAGGTGGCCAGCGCTTCGGCACGGGCTTGCGAGCCGGTCAGCAAGGTCAGCACCCCGGTCCGGACCACGCCGACCATGCCCAGGCCGCCGGCCTGCCGAGCGTTCAAGTCCGTCCAGCTGGGGTCGACGGGTCCGCCGCGCTCGCGCAGCAGGGTCGCCCGCGCCAGCAGTCCGCTGCCCGCCTCGTACAGTTCGGTCTGCTCGTGCACGTGCGCCGCGATCGCATGGTGCCGTTCGGCTTCGGCGAAGTCTCCGTGCCACACCGCCAGCACCGCCTCCATCCACCGCAACTGCGCGCGCAGTACCGGCAGCTGCAGCTCCTCACTACCGGCGATACCGGCCTGCACATGGCGCCGGGTGCCCTCGACGTCGCCGAGGTTCATCGCCGCCATCGTCGCCACCGAATGCGCGATCACCGCGTCTTCGCGGGACCTGGTGTGCCTCAATGAGTTCAGACGTTCCGCCCACTCCAGCGACTGGGTGCTCAGCGTCGCCACCCCGGAGAAGGTGATCAGCCGGCCGGTCAGGACGTCAGCGATGACATCCGGATCGCCGGTGGCTTCGGCCAGTCGCTCAGCCCGGTCGAGCAGTTCGGGCGCGACCGTCGCGTCGGGGTGGTAGCAGTGCCCCACGGCCAGCGCTGAGAGCACCCGCGCCGCCGAGGCCGGATCGCCCTCCGACAGCGTCGCCGCCCGCGCCAGCAAGGTCAGCAGCTCTCCGGGGTCGTTTCCCGGTGCCAGCCAAGGCCATCCGCCGCTGGCCCGCAACAGCGCGCTCGCCACGCGCCCGGCGCTCGCGGCCCGACCGGTGCGCAACGCCTCCCCGAGGTAACGCTGCACGCTATCGAGCACCAACTGGCCGCGACCGGCCCGCGAATGCGCCTCCAGCAGTTCGACGGTCAGCCCGTCCCGCTGCGCATCGTCGCGTTCGGACACCGGAAGACGGTCGTAGGCGTCCAGTGCCGCCTGCCACCATCGGGCGGCGATATCCGAGCTCCACTGCGCAGTGGCGTGTTCGGCCGCCACTCGGCAGGCCTGCACCACCGTCGCGGGCTCCGCCAGCGGTTGCGCCGCCACCAGGTGCTGCGCGCGCCAGGTCGGCGCATCCGGCAGGGCGCTGTCGGCGAGCACGTCGGCGACCTTGGCGTGCAGCCGCTGTCGACGCAGCGCCGGCATCCCGGTCAGCAACTGCTCGCGCAGCAGGCCGTGGGCGAACACGTATCCGTCACCGGTGTGGGAGGTGACGATGATCCGTTCGTCGGCGGCCTCGTCGAGATAGTCGGCGAGGGTGTCCAGATCCAGCGCCGTGGCCTGTGCCAGTAGCGGGACGGTGACGGAGTCGAGGACGTCGGCGATGACCGCGGCGGTGCGCAGCACCTGCATCACCGCCGGATCCAGCGCGGCCAGCCGGCGGTCCAGCACCGAGCGCACGGCGTGCGGAATCTCGTTGCCGGCGCGCTCTTCCCGGGGCAGGCGCGCGTACTCGGAGACGAAGAACGGATTGCCGCCGGTGCGGTCGGCGAGTTCGGCGGCCTCGGCGGCGGTGACGGCCTCCTCGGCGACCTCGTTGGCCAGCGTGGCGACGTCCTCCGACGACAGGGCCGGCACCTCGATGAGCCGATTGTCCTTGCCCCGTGCGACGGTGCTGAGCAATCGCGCGACCTCCGACGTGTGCTCACCGTCGCGCACCGTGACGATCACCAGGACGGGGTGATCGCGCAGGGCCCCTGCGATGTAGGCCAGACAGGCCGCCGAGGTGGTGTCGGACCACTGCACGTCGTCGACGACGACGGCCAGCAGTCGCGGCGCGGATTCGAGCAGCCGCTGAATGCGTTCGTAGACGAGGAATCTCGCGGTGTCGGGGTCGGCATGCGGCGGGATCTCGAGCACCTCGTCGGCGTCGGCCCCCAATGCCCGGACCAGGTGCCGCATCGGCCACCACGGCGGGGTGCCTCGCTCGTCGGGGCAGTTGACCCACACCACGTCGCCGCCGTCGGCGTCGACGAGCCCGGCGATCTCCTCGGCGAGCCTCGTCTTGCCGATGCCCGGTGGACCCGACAGCACCAGCCAGCGAGTCGCCCCGGCGGTGACCCGCGCCAACATCTCCGCCGCCGTTGCCAATTCGCGGTCACGCCCAACCAACGGGGCGCGGTGCGGCGCGGCGTCGGCCACAACCGCCGACACCGTCGTCACCTCCGGCTGTGGCAGCGTCGTCGCGCCCGTCCACTCCGGCGAGCGGGGCCAGCCGGTGAGCTCGGGCGCCTGTCGCAGCACCGCGGTGTGGAGTTCCCGGAGCTCGGAGCCGGGGTCCAGGCCGAGTTCATCGGCCAGCAACCGCGCATGCCGGGCGTAGACCTCCAGCGCCTCGGGTGCGCGTCCGGCGCGGTAGAGCGCCAGCATGTGCAGCCGGCAGCCCCGGTCCGCCAGCGGGTCGAGTTCGCGCAGCCGCAACACCTCGGTCAGCGCGGCCGGCACCTTGCCCAACGCCAGCAGCGCCGTCACCTTGCAGGTCACGCATTCGGTGCGCATCTCGGCGATCCGGGCGGCGTCCTCGCGCACCCAGTCCGCGTCGGCCATGTCTTCGAGCAGCTCGCCCCGCACCAGGCTCAGCGCGGCGTCGGCCTCGGACAGCGCCTCCTCCCACCGCTCCCCCTCGATGGCGGCGCTCGCGCGGGCGCAACCAGCGGCGAACACCGCGACGTCGACCTCGTCGGGGCCGACGTCGAGGTAATAGCCCGGCGGCTGACGCACTATGGGCGACGCCATCTGCGAATCGCGCAGCGCCCGGCGCAGATTCGAGATGTACACCTGCAGGCTGGCCGTCACGCTGGCCGGAAGGTCATCTCCCCATACCGCGTGAGCGAGCCGGTCGGTGGACACCACCCGACCCTGCGCCAGCAGCAGGGCGGCAAGCACCGCCCGCTGCTTGCGCGGACCGACATCGATCGGGCTACCCCCGTGGACCACCTGCAGTGGCCCGAGCAACCGATAGCGCACCGGCGTCGATGGTCAGTTGGCCGACTGGTATTCGCTCACCGCGTCGTCGAGGCGTTCCAGCGCCTCGCCGAACTGCGCGAAGTCACCGCTGCGCTGAGCTTCCCGCAGCGCGTCCAGCGCCGCGTTGACATTCTGCAGCGCAGTGGCTTTCGCCGCGGACAGCTGGGTCGGACCGCTCGGCGGCACCGCCGCCGGCACCTCCGGCTGTTGCGGCGCCGGCGCCTGACCGGGACGGTTCGGCTGCGCCGCGGGCGGCTGCTGATTGTTGTTGGCCTGCGGCCTCTCGGGTGCCTGCCCGGCGGGCGGTTCGGTCGCCGCCGGCCCGGTCGCGGTGGCGTCCGCGCCGGGGCCGAACAGATCGGTCAGCGCGTCACGCACCGTCGGTCCGTAACCGATCTGGTCGTTGTACATCATCGCGACGCGGATCAGACGCGGGTACGACGACGCGGCGTCCGTGGATCCCGGCGACGCGTACACCGGTGCGACATAGAGCAACCCGCCTTGCCCGATCGGCAGCGTGAGCAGGTTGCCCCACCGGATCCGGTTCTGGTTGTCGCGGCCGATGACACCGAGGTCCTGGCTGACCGCGGTGTCGGTGCTGATCGCGTTGAACGCCAGCTTCGGACCGTTGACCTGCCCGGGAATCGTCAGCACCGTGAGCCTGCCGTACGTCTCGGGATCCGAGCTTGCGCTGATGTAGGCCGCGAGGAAGTCGCGACGGAACCGGTTCATTGCACTGGTCAGCTGGAATGAAGCCGAATTGCTGTTCTGCGCAAGGTCTTTGGCAACGATGTAGTACGGCGGCTGGTAGCTGCTGGCCGTCGGGTTCGGGTCCAGCGGGACGTCCCAGAAGTCCGACGTCGAGAAGAACGTCACCGGGTCGTCCACGTGGTACTTGGCCAGCAGCGCGCGCTGCACCTTGAACAGGTCCTCGGGATAGCGCAGGTGCTCCTGCAGCTCCGGGGAGATCGCGCTCTTGGGTTGGACGGTGTCCGGGAACACCTTCATCCACGCCTGCAGCACCGGGTCCTGCTCATCCTGGGCGTACAGGGTCACGGTGCCGTCGTAGGCGTCGACGGTGGCCTTCACCGAGTTACGGATGTAGGACACCTGCTTGTCGGGTTGCAGCCGGTTCAGCGCCACCTCGTTGGAGTCGGTGGTCGCCGAGGACAGCGACATCAGCTCCGAGTACGGGTAGTTGTCGAGGGTGGTGTAGCCGTCGACAATCCACACGATGCGCTCGTTGACGATCGCCGGATAGATGGCGGTGTCGGTGGTCAGCCACGGCGCCACCGCCTCCACCCGCATGGCCGGATCGCGGTTGAACAGGATCTTGCTGTTCTCGTTGATCACGTTGGAGAACAGGAAGTTGCGTTCGGCGTACTTCGCGGCGAACACGCTGCGGGTCAGCCAGTTGCCGATCGGGACACCGCCGCTGCCGGCGTAGGTGTAGTTGCGGGTGGCGGTGTTGGTCTCGTAGTCGTACTCGCGCGGGGCGCCGTTCTCGCCGACGATCGCATAATCGGCGGCGGTGTTGGCGATCACCGGGCCGAAGTAGATGCGCGGCTGGGCCAGCGGGGCCGGGCCGGGTGAGACCACCTCGCCGTTGGGACCCACGACGCTGGCCAGGAACTCCGGGTAGCCGCCGTTCTGGTTGGGGTCGTTGGCGATTCCGCGCACCGTGTTGGCCGGCGAGGCGATGAACCCGTTGCCGTGGGTGTACACGGTGTGCCGGTTGATCCAGTCGCGCTGGTTGTCGATCAGGCGGTCGGGGTTCAGCTCGCGCGCGGCGACCACGTAGTCGCGCAGGTTGCCGCCCTCGTCGCGGTAACGGTCCATGTTCAGCTGGTCGGGGAAGTAGTAGAAGTTCTTGCCCTGCTGGAACTGGGTGAACGCCGGGCTGACGATGTTCGGGTCGAGCACCCGGATGTTCGACGTGGTGGCCCGGTCGGCGGCCACCTGCTGCGCGGTGGCGGCGGCGTTGCCCGGATAGTCGCGGTATTCCACCGCTTCGTCGGTCAGACCGTACGCCTGTCTGGTCGCCGCGATGCTGCGGCTGATGTATTCACTTTCCTTCTGCGCGGCGTTGGGACGCACGCTGATCTGCTCGACGACCAACGGCCAGCCCGCGCCGACGATCAGCGACGACAACAGCAGCAGCACCACACCGATCGCCGGGATGCGCAGGTCGCGCAGCACGATCGCGGAGAACACCGCGGCCGCGCAGATCACCGCGATCGCCATCAGGATCAGCTTGGCCGGCAGCACTGCGTTGATATCGGTGTAGCCGGCGCCGGTGAACGGTTTGCCTCCGCGGGTGTGGCTGAGCAGTTCATACCGGTCGAACCAGTAGGCGACCGCCTTGAGCAGCATCAGGATGCCGACCAGCGTGATCAGTTGGATACGGGCCGCTCGGCTCAGGGCGCCGCTGCGGCCGGCCAGCCGGATACCGCCGAACAGGTAGTGGCCCAACAGGTTCGCGATGAACGCCAGGAACGTCGCAGCGAACAGGTAGGTCAGCACCAGCCGATAGAACGGAAGATCGAACGCGTAGAAGCCGAGGTCGATGCCGAACTGCGGGTCGGCGACGCCGAAGCTGCCGCCGTGCAGGAACAGCTGCACCTGCTGCCAGTAGTTCTGAGCGATCAGGCCGGCGAGCAGGCCGATCACGACCGGCACGCCAACCCCGACCAGACGCAGCCGCGCCATCACCGCGGTGCGGTAGCGGGCGACCGGGTCGTTGGGGCCGGCGGTCGGCACGAACACCGGCCGGGTGCGGTAGGCCAGCGCCAGCGCCGCGAACACGACACCGCCGATGACCAACGCGACGGCCAGGAAGATGACCAGCCTGGTCACGATCTGGGTGGTGAACACCGACCGATAACCGAGCTCGCCGAACCACAACCAGTCGACATAGGTGTCGATGAGCCGCGGGCCCAGCAGCAACAACACCACCACGACCATCGCGATGGCGATCAGAACCCGGCTTCGTCGGGTCAGACTCGGCATTCTCGCCGCGGGCCGCATCCCCACTCGTTACTCCACTCTCGGAAATTCCCAGCAGATCTTCAGGTGTGACAACTTAGACATCACTCTACGCACCGGCCCTGTGCCCGTGATTCAGCAGCGGGGGGGTTCACCACCAGCGGAAAGCGTGCGCATCCCGTCGATCGCATGCTCCAGAGTGTCCACCTTGAGCAGCTCGATGCCGTCGGCGTCGGCGGTCTTGGCTTCGGCGCAGTTGTCGGCGGGCACCAGGAACGCGGTGGCGCCGGCATCCCGGGCGGCGGCGATCTTGTGGGTGATGCCGCCGATGGAGCCGACCTTGCCGTCACCGCTGATGGTGCCGGTGCCCGCGACGAACTTGCCGCCGTTGACGTCGCCGGTGGTCAGCTTGTCTACCACGGCCAGGCTGAACATCAGCCCTGCTGACGGTCCGCCGATGTTGGCGAGATTGAAGTCGATGGCGAACGGCGCCCAGGGCGCGTCGAGCACGTTGACCCCGAGGAAGCCCTGGGCGCGTTCGGGGTGGGAACCCAGCGTGATCTCGGTGCTGCCCATCGGCGCGTTCTTGCGGCGATAGTCGACGACAATGGTGTCCCCCGGCTTGGTGTCCTTGAGCAGCCCCTGGAACTGCTCCAGCGTCGCCACCGGGATGTTGTTGACCCCGTCGATGGCGTCACCGGCCTGCAGCTTGCCCTTCGAAGGGCCGTCCTCGTCGATGCTCTCCACGGTGACGGCCATCGGGTACTTCAGGTACTGCAACGCGGCGTACTCGGCGCTGTCCTCGGACTGGCGGAAGTCCTTGGTGTTCGCCTCGTCGATCTCTTCCCTGGTCTTGTCCGGCGGATACACCAGCTCGCGCGGGACGAGTTGATCGCGGCCCGAGGCCCAGAAGATCAGCGCCTGACCGAGCGTCAGACCGTCCCGCTGGGCCACCGTGGTCATGTTCAGGTGCCCGGAGGTCTTGTGAACGTCGGCGCCCTCGATCGCGACGACCTCCTTGCCGTCGACCTCCCCGAGCGTGTCGAAGGTCGGCCCCGGGCCGAGCGCGACGTAGGGCACGGTCACCACGGTCAGCAACACCCCGAAGATCAGGATGGGCACCAGCGCGACGACCAGCGTGGAAATCCGCCTGTTCACGCCGCCCACAGTAAAGGTCGGCGACCGCGGCCGGCCGCGAAGACCACCCCGGTTCACTCTCAGCGTGACCCGGCCACCCGCACGCTGCGTCCCGGGTGAGTACCGTTGAGGGCATGGCTGACCTGCCTTTCGGCTTCTCCGCCGGGGACGACCCCGACCGCGACAAACCCAAGAAGGACCCCAACTCGGGTGGGGACCCGTTCGGCGGCGCCTTCCCCGGCGGCGAGTTCGACATGTCGCAGCTGGGCCAGATCTTCTCCAAACTCGGCGAGATGTTCAGCGGGGCAGGCACGTCGATGGCGGGCGGCAAGTCCGCCGGCCCGGTCAACTACGACCTGGCCCGCCAGCTGGCGTCCAGCTCGATCGGTTTCGTCGCGCCCGTGCCGGAACAGACCGCGTCCGCGATCACCGACGCGGTGCGGCTCGCCGAGACCTGGCTCGACGGTGTCACCCCGCTGCCCGCGGGCACCGTCCGCACGGCGGCGTGGACACCGACCGACTGGATCGACAACACCATGGAGACCTGGAAGCGGTTGTGCGATCCGGTGGCCGAGCAGATCTCGACGGTGTGGGCGCAGGCCCTGCCCGAGGAGGCCAAGGCGATGGCCGGGCCGCTGCTGTCGATGATGTCGCAGATGGGCGGGATGGCGTTCGGCTCACAGCTCGGTCAGGCGCTGGGCACGCTGTCGAAGGAGGTGCTGACCTCCACCGACATCGGTCTTCCGTTGGGCCCCAAGGGGGTCGCCGCGCTGATGCCCGAGGCGGTGGAGTCGCTGGCCGAGGGACTGGAGCAGCCGCGCAGCGAGATCGTCACGTTCCTGGCCGCCCGGGAGGCGGCCCACCACCGACTGTTCAGCCATGTGCCGTGGCTGTCCACCCAGCTGCTCAACGCCGTGGAGGCGTTCGCCAAGGGCACCAAGATCGACATGTCCGGGATCGAGGAGTTCGCGCGCGGCTTCAACCCGGCGTCGCTGACCGATCCGTCCGAAATGGAGCAGCTGCTCAACCAGGGCATCTTCGAGCCGAAGGCCACCCCGGAGCAGACCGCGGCGCTGGAACGGCTGGAGACCACCCTCGCGCTGATCGAGGGTTGGGTGCAGACCGTGGTGTCCGATGCGCTCGGCGACCGCATCCCCGGCACGTCGGCGCTGTCCGAGATGCTGCGCCGCCGGCGTGCGACCGGAGGGCCGGCGGAGCAGACGTTCGCCACCCTGGTCGGCCTGGAACTGCGTCCCCGCAAGATGCGCGAGGCCGCCGACCTGTGGCGCAAGCTCACCGAGGCCGTCGGCGCCGACGCCCGCGACAGTGTGTGGCAGCACCCCGACCTGCTGCCCAGTGCCGCCGACCTCGACGAGCCGGCCGCCTTCATCGACCGGATGATCGGCGGGGACACCAGTGACATCGACAGCGCGATCGAGCAGGCTTTCGGCGAGGCGCTTTCCGGGGGACAGGACGAGGGTCCCCGCGAAGAAACCGGCGACGGCGGACGTGACGAGGGGCACGACGACCCGAAGGCCTGACCCCTCAACCCGTCCGCCCCTGGTCGAAGTCACAACCGTCACAAATTTCCACGCTCTGCAGGGAAAGTCCGAGTAGACCCCTGAAAAACGCGGATAGTTGTGGCTCTTGGGGCTGGTGTGCCCCTCCTACGAGGTGGGTGATCCGTAGCCCATGCGTTCTCGCCGCCTAGGCCAGGGCGACCTCGCGGGTGAGGCCGGCCTGTGGATAACTGCGCCCGCCGACGTCGCGCCATGACACTGTCAATGCATGACGCGGTACGCGCTGAGCACCGCCACCCCGGTGCTGTCCCGCCCAGACGGCACCGTGCAGGTCGGGTGGGATCCGCGGCGCGCGGTCATCGTGCACCCGCCCGCCGGGCTGTCCGCCGCGGTCCTGGCCGAATTGCTGCGGGCGCTGCAGGGTGCGGCGACCGCGCCGGAGCTGCAGAGGCTGGCCGCCGGTCGAGGCGTGGCCGAAACCGTCGTCGCGGGTCTTCTCAGCCATCTCGTCGACCGCGGCGTCGTCACCGCTGCCCCGGCCGACGCCCGCGCGGCCTCGGTGCGGGTGCACGGCGACGGCCCGTTGACCGATCTGCTCACCGCATCGCTTCGCTGCTCGAATGTGCGGGTCAGCCTCAGCAGCCGGACCCACGCCTCGACCACGCAGGTCGATCTGGTGGTGCTGGCCGACTACCTGGTCGCCGATCCGCGGGTCGTGCGTGAACTGCACGACGGGGGTGTGGCGCACCTGCCGGTGCGGGTGCGCGACGGCACCGGGCTGATCGGGCCGCTGGTGATTCCCGGCGCCACCAGCTGCCTGCGCTGCGCGGACCTGCACCGCAGTGACCGTGACGCCGCCTGGCCCGCCGTCGCCGCGCAGCTGTGCCGCACAGTCGGCAGCGCGGACCGGGCCACGTTGCTGGCCACCGCCGCGCTTGCGCTCCACGAGATCGACCACGTCATCCGCGCGGTGCGCGGTGAGCGCGCCGACAGCCCCGCGACCCTGGACACCACACTGGAGTTCGAGGTGACCAGTGGATCGGTGACTGCGCGTCGCTGGTCGCGGCATCCGGACTGCGCATGCTGACATCGCGCGTTGCCAAGTCGTTGGTCGAAGTTCAGCGGCGTCATGGATGATGGACCGGTGAGTGAGATCAAGCGCGGGCGCGCGGCGCGCAACGCGAAGTTGGCGTCGCTGCCCGTCGGTATGGCAGGACGTGCCGCGCTCGGCATCGGCAAGCGGTTGACCGGCAAGTCGAAAGACGAGGTCAACGCCGAGCTGATGGACAAGGCGGCGCAGCAACTGTTCACCGTGCTCGGCGAGCTCAAGGGTGGCGCGATGAAGGTCGGCCAGGCCCTGTCGGTGATGGAAGCCGCCATTCCCGAGCAGTACGGCAAGCCCTACCGGGAGGCACTGACCAAGCTGCAGCGCGAGGCGCCACCACTGCCGGCCGCCAAGGTGCACCGGGTTCTCGACCAGCAGCTGGGCACCAAGTGGCGGGAACGCTTCCAGTCCTTCGATGACAAGTCGGTGGCATCGGCCAGCATCGGCCAGGTGCACAAGGCCGTCTGGTCCGACGGCCGCGAGGTCGCGGTCAAGATTCAGTACCCCGGCGCCGACGAGGCGTTGCGCGCCGACCTCAAGACCATGCAGCGCATGGTCAGTGTGCTCAAGCAGCTTTCCCCCGGCGCCGACGTGCAGGGGGTGGTCGACGAGCTGATCGAACGTACCGAGATGGAGCTCGACTACCGACTGGAGGCCGACAACCAGCGCGCGTTCGCGAAGGCCTACGAGGGCGACTTGCATTTCGTCGTGCCGCGCGTGGTCGCCAGCGCGCCCAAAGTCGTCATCCAGGAGTGGATCGAGGGCATCCCGCTGTCGCAGATCATCCGGGAGGGAACTCAGGAGCAGCGCGACCTGATGGCCACCCGGCTGTTCGAGTTCTGCGACGACGCACCGACGCGGCTCGGGATGGTGCACGGCGACGCCCACCCCGGGAACTTCATGCTGCTGCCCGACGACAAGATGGGCGTCATCGACTTCGGCGCCGTCGCCCCGATGCCCGGCGGCTGGCCCGTCGAGCTCGGCCAGATCCTGCGCTACGCGGTGGACAAGAACTACGACAAGTTGCTGCCCACCATGGAGAAGGCCGGCTTCATCCAGAAGGGTCAGCGGGTCTCCACCCGCGAGATCGACGACATGCTCAAGCAATACGTCGAACCGCTGGAGGTGCCGGTGTTCCACTACACCCGGCGCTGGTTGCAGAAGATGACCGCCCTGGAGCTGGACAAAGCTGCCGGCCAGATCAAAACGGCCCGGCAGATGGACATCCCGCCGAAGCTGGCGATCCCGATGCGGGTGATCGCATCCATCGTCGCGATCTCCTGCCAGCTCGACGCGCACGTCGACACCCGGCGTATCGCCATGGAGAAGGTGCCCGGATTCGCCGACCCCGACGCGGTGTGAGCGCCGGGGCCAGCTGAATCTCACGCGGCCACAGTTTCTTTGGCGTCCTTCCGGGGCCGTCCGCGGGGCCGCTTACGGGCGATGACCGCACCCCGGTCGAGGATCTCACCGCCCCAGACGCCCCACGGCTCCTGACGCTGCAGCGCCGCGTTGAGGCATTCGCGCCGGATCGGGCAGTCCGCACACAGCCCCTTGGCCCGTTCCAGATCCTGGGGATCCTCGGCGAACCACAGATCGGGGTCCTCGACATGACACGGCACCGTTAACTTCGTCTTCTCGCATGTCGGCGAAGACATGTCGCTCCTCTGCTTCCTGGTCGTTGGTGCTGTCTGTGCTGTGAACTTCTCGGGGATCTGCGACCAGAAACGACGAAGGCCACGGATCCGTGATTGCGGGTCCGTGGCCTGGTTGGCGGTTGGGGCTTACCTAGAGGTGGCCCCCCACGGACGCAATCGCACCGGCGGCGGCGCGGCGCTTACGCGGCGCGGCGGCGACGGCTGCGGCGGTGATGGGATGAGCGGGACGTGCCCAGAACTGCGCAGGGAGGGTCCGCGACATGGCGGCAGCTACGCCGGCAACCGTGAAAACGTTGCTGTTCATGATGGGCACCCTCCTCTCGCACAAGGCCGTGGTCTGCGTGTTCTGAGGCTAGAGGTTAGCAGCAAAATCGCACAACACATTTTTGACCAGCGCTTTTGGCGCGATCTTTACGCTTTTTGGCGGCCTTTGACCAGTGCGAGGATGTCCGGCCCGTACTGCTCGAGCTTGCGGGCGCCGATACCGGGGATGGCCACCAACGCGGCGTTGTCGGACGGCAGCGATTCCGCGATCGCGATCAGAGTGTTGTCGGTGAACACGACGTACGCGGGCACACTCATCTCCTTGGAGACCCGCAGCCGCCAATCCTTCAGCTCGGCCAGCAATTCCTCGTCGATGTCCGAAGGGCAGCTTTCGCACCGGCGCAACATGATCGCCGGCGGTGTGGTCAGCGGCGCGTTGCACACCCGGCAGCGCGGCGCCGGTCCACGAGGCTTCCGCGGCTTGCTGGGCCCGTCATCCCGCTGGGACTGCGGCGCGATGCCGTTGAGGAACCGGGACGGCCGCCGCCCCTGCCGACCGCCCGGGTTGCGGGCCAGCGCCCAGCTCAGCGTCAAATGCACACGCGCCCTGGTGATTCCGACATAGAGGAGGCGACGCTCCTCCTCCACGGGCTCGCTGTCGGGGCCGTGCGCAAGCGCGTGGCTGATCGGCAGGGTGCCGTCGGCCAGCCCGACCAGATACACCGCGTCCCACTCAAGGCCCTTGGCGGCGTGCAGCGAGGCCAGGGTGACGCCCTGCACCACAGGTGGGTGGCGGGCGTCGGCGCGCTGCCGCAACTCGGTGAGGAGTCCCCGAAGATCCAGATGCGGACGTTGGGCCACCTCGTCGTCGACGAGCTCGGCGAGCGCGGCCAGCGCCTCCCAACGGTCGCGGGCCTTGACGCCTGCGGGTGGCTCCGCTGTCAGGCCCAGCGGCTCCAGCGTGGCGCGCACCAGTTCGGGCAGCGGATCCTCGATGTGGCCGCGCTCGGCGACGCGCTGCAGCGCCAGCAGTGCCTGCCGGATCTCCTGACGGCTGAAAAACCCCTCACCGCCGCGCACCTGAAAGGCAATGCCTGCCTCGGTGAGAGCTTCCTCGTAAACTTCTGACTGAGCGTTGATGCGGTAGAGCACGGCGATTTCCGAAGCGGCAGTACCGGATTCGATGAGCTTGCCGATGCTGCGGGCCACCGCGGTCGCTTCGGCGACCTCGTCGGGATACTCCTTGAACACCGGTTCGGGCCCCGGCGGGCGCTGGCCGATCAGGTGTAGCCGGCTGCCCGCCATCCGCCCGCGCGCGGCCGCGATCACCCGGTTGGCCAGCGAGACGACCTGCGGGGTGGAGCGGTAGTCGCGCTCCAGTCGCACCACCGCGGCCTCGGGGAACCGTCGCGAGAAGTCGAGCAGGTAGCGCGGTGAGGCGCCGGTGAACGAGTAGATGGTCTGGTTGGCGTCGCCGACGACCGTCAGGTCGTCGCGGCCGCCCAGCCAGGCGTCGAGCACGCGCTGCTGCAGCGGCGTGACGTCCTGGTACTCGTCGACGACGAAGCAGCGGTACCGGTCACGGAACTCCTGGGCCACCGCGGGGTCGTTCTCGATGGCGGCGGCGGTGTGCAACAGCAGGTCGTCAAAGTCCAGCAGCGCCATGCCTTCTCGGCGGGACTTGAGGGTCTCGTAGTTGGCATAGGCCGTCGCGACCTTCTCCGCGTCGAACGGGATGTCGCGGCCGACCTCGGCGACGGCCTGCGCGTAGGCCTCCGGAGTGATCAGTGACGCCTTGGCCCACTCGATCTCCCCGGCGAGGTCACGGACATTGTCGGTGCCGGTAGGGAGCCCGGTGCGGTTGGCGGCCTGGGCGACGACGGCGAACTTACTGTCCATCAGCTGCCACTCGGTGTTGCCGACCACGCGCGGCCAGAAATACGACAGCTGGCGCCGGGCGGCGGCGTGAAACGTCTGCGCCTGCACCGCGCCGGTGCCTGCGCCCTCGTCAAGGGCGCGCAACCGGCCCCGCATCTCCCCGGCCGCGCGCTGGGTGAAGGTGACCGCCAGCACCTGACCGGGGGCGACGTGGCCGGCCGTCACCAGATGAGCGATGCGGCGGGTGATGGTGCGTGTCTTTCCGGTGCCCGCACCGGCGAGTACGCAGACCGGGCCCCGGGGCGCCAGCACCGCCTCGCGCTGTTCGGAGTCGAGGTCACCCAGCAGCCGGTCACGAGAGGCTGTCGAGGGCATGCCGACCATCATGTCAGCGTGCCCCGACAAGCGCGGACCTCGGGACGGGCATGTCGGGCGCGTCGGCTACGTTGATGGGCTTATGAGCGCTGACGAAGCCACCCTGACCATGTACACGACCACGTGGTGCGGCTACTGCTCGCGTCTGAAGATGGCGTTGAAGTCCGAAGGCATCAGCTGGACCGAGGTCGACATCGAGGCCGATCCCTCCGCCGCGGAGTTCGTCGGGTCGGTCAACGGAGGCAACCACGTCGTGCCGACGGTGAAGTTCACCGACGGCTCCACGCTCACCAATCCGAGCATCAAGCAGGTCAAAGCCAAGCTGGCCGGATAACTCGCACGGCCCGGCTCCGGCGACGTCAGTCCAGCGCGGCCCAGGATTCGATGATCTCCCGCGCGATCGAGATCGACCCGGGCAGCAGTAGTTTCGAGGTGCTGCCCGAACTCCAGTCCCCCTGGTCGAGCGCCTCGCGGATCTCGGCACGGGTGAACCATGCGGCTTCGGCGATCTCGCCGTCGTTGAAGGAGAACGGTTGCTCGGGGTCACCGAGGGCGTGAAAACCGACCATCAGCGACCGCGGGAACGGCCACGGCTGAGACCCCAGGTACTCGACGTCGGTGACGGTCAGGCCGATCTCCTCGGCGATCTCACGCACCACGCAGGACTCGAACGACTCCCCCGCCTCGACGAAGCCGGCCAGAATCGAGAACAGCCGCGGCGGCCACACCGTCTGTCGGGCCAGCACCGCGCGGTCGTGCCCGTCGTGCACCAGGCAGATCACCGCGGGGTCGATGCGCGGGAACTCCTCGTGACCGGTGACCGCGTTGATCCGCGCCCAGCCGCTCTTGATCGGCGTGGTCGGGGCACCATCGACCGGGCTGAAGCGGGCATGGTCGTGCCAGTTCAGCAGCGCGGTCGCGGTGGCGACCAGTTGAGCGCTGACGTCGTCGAACACCTCGCCGGTGCGACGCAGGTCGAGCACTTCGAGCGGGGCGTCGGAGTCCTCCGGGGGTTCGAGCTCCGAGCGCAGCGCCCACACGTGGGTGCCATCGCCGAGCTTGCCGAGAAACACGGCGTCCTCGGGCGGGGCGGCACCGGCGGACACGGCGCGGTTCAGCACCGCGCGGCCGCCGGAGATCAACACCTGGTTACGCCGGTCTACCCGCAGCAACAGCGCGTCGGGCCATCCGGCGACCGCGGCGTCGACATCGGTGCGCAACGTGTCGGCGCGGTCGGCGCCAACCCGGGACAGCAGCGGGACATTGCGTAGCCGGAAAGGTGTCATCGCTGCCTTCTGCTCTTCGCGCAAGCGCTTTTCGCCCGAGGGCTCGTCGCGGCGCAAGCGCTCATCGCTGCCTTCTGCTCTTCACTCGACGGCTCCTCGCCCGAGGGCTCGTCGCGGCGCAAGCGCTCATCGCTCCTCGTCCGCGGACCTGATGTAGAGCAGCCTGTCTCCCGGCTCCAGAGCGTCGACCTCGGGGTCGTCGACCCGGATCAGCCTGTTGCCGCGGACCACACCGAGCACGATGTCGGGCAGATGGCGTGGCGAGCCACCGACCTCCTTCGGCGTGACCTCCCGTTCGGCGATCGCGAAACCGCGGTCGGGGGTGAGCAGATCCTCCATCATCTCGACGACGCTGGGGGTCTTTACCGCGATGCCGAGCAAACGGCCCGCCGTCTCGGAGGTGACGACGGTCGAGTCCGCCCCGGACTGCTTGAGTAGGTGTTCATTGTCGGTTTCGCGCACCGCGGCGATGATCTTGGCCTTCGGCGCGAGTTCGCGGGCGGTGAGGGTGACCAGGACAGCGGTGTCGTCACGGTTGGCCGCGACGATGATGGTCCTGGCGTGCTGAGCGCCGGCCAGGCGCAGAACCTCGGAGTCGGTGGCACTGCCGCGAACGGTGACCAGGCCCGCGCTCTTGGCGCGTTCCAGGGCCGCGGTGTCCTCGTCGACCACCACGATGTCGCCGGGTGCGATCTCGTCGCCGACCATCGCCGCGGCGGCGGTGCGGCCCTTGGTGCCGTAGCCGACGATGATGATGTGGTTGCGCAATCTGCTCCTCCAGCGCTGGATTTGATAGACCTGACGCGATTGCGTGGTGAGGGTCTCGACGGTGGTGCCGATCAGCACGATCAGGAAAGCCACCCGCAGCGGCGTGATCACCAGGACGTTGACCAGGCGCGCCTCCGGGGTGATCGGGGTGATGTCGCCGTAACCCGTCGTCGACAGGGACACCGTCGCGTAGTACAGGCAGTCCAGGAAGGACAGTGGATTCTCTTGGCTGTCGCGGTACCCGTCGCGGTCGAGGTAGACGATCAGCACCGCGGCGAACAGCGCCCCCAGCGCGTAGATGACGCGTACGGTGATGCGCCGCGCCGGGCTCACCGTCTCGGTCGGGATCTGCACGCGGTCGGTGAGCGCGTGAACCGGCAGATCGGCCAGCGCCTGATCGAACCGGCGTACCCGCCGGCGTAGACGTCCCTTAGCCACGAGGGCCGGTCAAGGAGTGAGGCAGCCGCACCAGCACAATGTAATCATGACCACGTCCCCAACGGCACGGCAGCAGATCACGAAGTCCTCACGTGGCGCCCGAATGGGCGCCTGGCTGGTCGGCATGGGCATCCTGCATTTCGTCGCCCCGAAGCCCTTCGACTCGATCGTGCCCGCGGAACTCCCCGGCACGCAGCGCTTCTACACTTACGCCTCCGGTGCCGCCGAGGTCGGTGTGGGCGCACTGCTGCTGGCGCCGAAGACCCGCAAGGCCGGCGCGCTGTCGGCGATCGCGTTGTTCGTCGGCGTGTTCCCCGGCAACGTGAACATGGTGCGGCTGTGGTTCAACGACCCGACCAAGTCACTGCCCATGCGGTTGGGTGCGATCGCCCGACTGCCGTTGCAGATCCCGATGATCACGCAGGCCTGGAAGGTCTACCGCGACAGCTGAGCCACCTCCCCGTCCCGGGACCGGTCGGTCAGCAGCGCGATCAACTCGTCCTCGTCGGGCAGGTGGTCCGGGATGACCGTGCGTCCGGACCGCACATAATGGAACGCTGCGCGCACCGAGGACAGCGGGCAGTCATGCAGGCGTGCCCACGCCAACCGGTACACCGAGAGCTGAACAGCATTGTGCCGCAACTCCTCTTCGGTCGGCGGCAGCTCGCCGGTCTTCCAGTCCAGCACCGTGACCCCGCCGTCGTCGTCGGCGAAGACCGCGTCGATGCGGCCGCGGACCACCCGTGCGCCGATCATCATGTCGAACGGCACCTCCACATCGATCGGGGTGCGAGCAGCCCACGGTGACACCACGAACGCGTTCTGCAGCTCCTCCAGCTCGCCACGATCGTCACGGTCGGCGTCCACCGCGCCGGGCAGGTCATCGAGATCGAACAGCTTCTCGGCCTGGAAGTAGCGTTGCACCCAGTCGTGAAATGCGGTGCCCAGCAGGGCCTGTGCATCCGGGCGCCGGGGCAGCCGGCGCTGGAGACGTGCGGCGACCGCCTCCGGGTCGCGGCAGAGTTCGACCACCGCGCTGACCGACAACTGCTGCGGCAACGGACGCACCGGCCGCCGGGCGGCACGTTCGCGTTCGGCCAGCAGTGCGTCGACGTCGGCGGCCCATTCGTGGACATCGGGTGTCGGATCCGGTGGTGACTCGGCGGACATCGCCGAGGCGACCAGCTGCGCGCCCCGGTCGGTGTGCGCACGCCGACCGCCCAGCGGATCTTCCGGCCACACGGCCTCGACCACCCGGTCGCGCAGCGGGTTGGACTCACCGCCGGCGGGGGCGTCAGTCCAGATGTCGACGGTTCCACACGGAGTTCCGTCGGCGATCGACGCGTCGATGACGTCCTTGAGTTCGGTCAGGAACGTCGACGGACCTCTGGGCTTGGACTCGGTCGCACCCCAGTGATGGCCCGACACCAGCAGCGTGTCCTCGGCGCGGGTGATGGCCACGTACAGCAGGCGGCGCTCTTCGTCGGTGCGACGTTGGTCCAGGCTGCGCTTGTGGTCATAGATCTTGTCGGACAAGCCTTTCCGGTCGCTGACGTCGGAGGTGTCGAGCACCGGAACGCCGTGTTCTGACACCGCCGCGCAGTCACCGCGCAGCAGCGGGGGCAGGTCGGCGGCGTCGGTGAGCCAGGTGCGCGGGGAGGCGGTGGACGGGAAGATCCGAGCGGACAGGTGCGGCACGGCGACGAGCTGCCATTCCAGGCCCTTGGCGGCGTGCACGGTGAGGATCTGCACGCGGTCCGATGACACCGTGACCTCGGCGGGCGCCAGACCGTTCTCCACCTGCTCGGCGGTGTCGAGATAGGCCAGCAGCGCCGACACCGTGGTGGCGCCCCGGGACGCGAAGTCGGCCACCACGTCGGCGAACGCGTCGAGGTGCTCGGTGCCCGACCATCCTGCCGAGACCGGTTGTGCGGCACGGACTTCGGTGTCGATACCGAGGACGCGGCGGACCTCGGCGAGTAGCTCGGGCAGCGGGCTGTCCAGATGGGCGCGCAGCGCGGTCAGTTCACGCCCCAGCGCGACGATCCTGGCGTGCCCCTGCGGGGAGTACGCCGCGGCCGGGCCCGGATCGCAGATCGCGTCGGCCAAGCACGCGGCGTCGGCGTCCGGACCGAGTTGCGCGACGATCCCCGCGGTCGCCGACACCGCATCGGGCGCGGGACCGCCCGCGTCGACGAGGGTGACCGCCCGCCGCCACAGCGCCGCGACGTCGCGGGCGCCCAGCCGCCACCGTGGCCCGGTCAATACCCGCACTGCCGCCGCCCCGGCGGTCGGGTCGGCCGCCAGCCGCAGCATGGCGACCACATCGGAGACCTCCGGCACCGCCAGCAGGCCCGCGAGGCCGACGACCTCCACCGCGACTCCCCGACGGGTCAGCGCGTCGGCCATCGGTCCGGCGTCGGCGTTGCGGCGCACCAGCACCGCGGCCGTCGGCGCCGCGCCACCGGCAGCGGAACCGGCGTGCCACCGCGACGCGATCTGCTCGGCGACCCACTCCCGTTCGGCCTCCACGTCGGTCAGCAGCGCACACCGCACGCTGCCGGGCTCGGCGCCCGGGCGCGGCTGCAGCGCGCGGACCGAAACCGACCGGCGCCGGGCTTCGACGGACACCTCGTTGGCAAGGTGCAGGACTTCGGGCGGGTTGCGCCAACTGGTGCGCAGCTCCAGCGTCGGCGCCGGGCTGCCGTCCGCCAGCGGGAAGTCGGTGGTGAACCGCGGCAGGTTGGTCGCCGAGGCTCCGCGCCAGCCGTAGATCGACTGGATCGGGTCCCCGACGGCGGTCAGCGCCAGCCCGTCGTCGGCACCGCCGCCGAACAACGAGGACAGCGCCACCCGCTGCGCATGCCCGGTGTCCTGGTACTCGTCGAGCAGGACCACGCGGTAGCGTAGCCGCAGCTGTTCGCCGACCTGCGGGCACTGCGCGGCCAACCGCGCGGCCGAGGCCATCTGCATCCCGAAATCCATCACCCGCTCCTGCCGCATCCGCTGGTGCAGCGCGTCGATGAGTGGGACGAGCATGGTGCGCTCGGTCTGGGTGGCGAGCATGCGGAGCAGCCACTGGCTGGGCCCGCGATCGCGCTGGTAACGGCCCGCGGGCAAGTGGTGCACCAATCGCTCCAGCTCGACATGGGTGTCGCGCAGCTGAGCAGTGTCGACGAGGTGTTCGGAAAGCTGCCCGGCCAACCGCAGCACCATGTCGGTGATCGAGGCCGGCGACTTCTCGGTGTCGAGGGCCGCCGGATGTTCACACACCACCCTGAACGCCAGCTGCCACAACTCGGTTTCGCCGAGCAGCCTGGTGTCGGGTTCGGCGGGGAGCAGCAGACCGAACTCGCGGAGCAGATTCCCGGCGAATGCGTGGTAGGTGCTGATCGTGACGGGGTCGTCGGCAAGATCCGCACTGCCCGCCGGGAGCATCAGACCCGCCCCAGCCAGCCGGGCCAGCCGGGCACGGACCCGGCGCAGCAGCTGCCCGGCCGCCTTGCGGGTGAAGGTCAGACCGAGCACCTCCCCGGGCCGGGCGTACCCGTTGGCCACCAGCCACACCACCCGTGCGGCCATCGTCTCGGTCTTGCCCGCCCCGGCGCCGGCGATCACCACGAGTGGTCCCGGCGGGGCCGAGATCACGGCGGCCTGCTCGTCGGTGGGCTCGAAAAGACCCAGCGCTGTGGATAATTCGGCGGGACTGTACCGCGGACCCGTCATGCGTCCCTCCTGGTGTTCTGCGCCGGGCACATGGCGCGGACCGGGCAGTGCGCGCAGCCGTCGTTGATCCGGGCGGCGAACTCCGGCCCTTGCGTGGCTGCGGCTGCCTCGTGGACCTGGGCTTCCCACTCGCTGCGGCCGTCGGCGGTCAGCGCGTCCTGGTGGCGTTCGGTCGCGCCGCCACCGGTGGTCTTGCCGAGGTAGACCAGGCGTCCGCCTCCCTGTTCGTCACCGTCGGGCAGCAGGCCGGCCGCCACCGCCAGCTGGTACAGCGCCAATTGGGCGTGGCTCTGGGCGTCGTCCTTGCTCACCGGGCTCTTGCCGGTCTTGATGTCGATGACGACGAGCCGGCCTTCACTGTCGCGTTCCAGGCGGTCCAGTCGCCCGCGCACCCGCACGGCCGGCCGCTCGCCGTCGGCCTCGCCGACCTTCCCGTCGACCTCGACCTCGGTGCCGACCTCGGTGAGCTCCCCGCGGGTCTCCTCCCGCCACCGCAGAAAGGTACGCAGCATCTCCAGGTGCCGGGCCCGTTCGTTGTCGGCATACCATCGGGCATCGAAAGGAAGCTCGCCCCACACCTTTTCGAGTCCATCGAGCAGCTGGGCCTCGGTGCGGCCCGCTTCGGAGATCAGGGCGTGCACCAGCGAGCCGAGGCTGGAGCGCACGTCACGGCCACGGGATCCGCCGTGACGCTCCAGCAACCACCGCAACGGGCAGTCCGAGAGCATCTGCAGTGTCGACGGCGACAGCGTCACCACGTGGTCGTCGCCCTCCCACAGCGGTTCGGCGCTGGACAGGTCGCGGGCTCCGTACCACGTCGCCGGATCCGCGCCATGCACCCCGGCCTCGGCCAGACGCGCCAGTTGCGCTGCGGCGCAGGCTCTTTCCATGTCATCAACTGCGTCCGGCGCTGCGCACACCACCGACCGCAAACGACCGACGACGGCCGACGGCGCCAGCACCCTCGGAGCGCGGATCGGCGGCGGCGGCTGAGGTGCCGGTTCAGTGGCCAGCGCGGCGATCTCATGGCAGAAGGAGGACGGCAGCATCGCAGCGTCCCCGCTGTCGCTGTCGACCGCCGTCACCAGCAGTCGGCCGCGGGCGCGGCCGATCGCTGCGATCAGTAGCCTGCGCTCCTCGGCCAGCAGCGGTGCCCGGCTCGACAGGGCGCGGTCCCCGGCGTCGACGACGCCGTCGATGACATCCACCAGCTGCTGGGTGCCCAACACCCCGCCGCGCGGAGCGACGTTGGGCCACAAGCCTTCCTGCAGTCCAGCGAGCACCACGAACTCCCACTCCCGGTCCAACGCGGAGTGCGCGCTCAGCAGCGCGACCGCCTCCGGCGCCTGCTCGACGGACCGGGCCGGCGGCAGCGACAACGCGCCGATGTGATCGACCAAGCCGCGCAGCGACGCGCCGGCGGTCCGCGCGACGTACTGTTCGGCCACGTCGAACATCGCGGTGATGGCATCGAGGTCGCGATCGGCCTGAACCGCGGCCGGGCCGCCCCGTTCGCTGGCGGCCAGCCAGCGCCGTTGCAGGCCGCAACGGTGCCAGGCCTGCCAGAGGGTGTGGCGCGGGTCGCGTCCCTCGTCGGCGCTGCGCCGGGCGGCGGCCAGCACCGCGGCGACCCGCCGCGGTGCCCGCGCCTGCTCGTCGGGCAACGAGTTCTCGTCGCGGTGCAGAGCGTCGACCAGCAGATCACCGAACGCCCCGGGTGCGCCCGGGGCCGCCCGGCGCAGCGCTCGGCGCAGCTGCCGCAGCGAGACGGGGTCGACGCGCCCGATCGGTCCGGTGACCAGTGCCAGCGCCCGGCCACCGTCGAGGCCGTCGGCGGTGGCCTCCAGAACGGTCAGCAGTGCCCGCACCGCCGGCTGGTCGGCCAGCGGAGAATCGTTCTGCGGCAGGTCCACCGGCACGCCCGCTGCCGCCAGTGCGCGGCCCAGCGCGGCGCCCGTCCGCGGCACGGAGCGGACGATCACCGCCATCTGTGACCACGGCACGCCGTCGACCAGGTGCGCCCGGCGCAGGGCGTCGGCGATCAGCGCCGACTCGGCGTGCTGGGATGCGGCGATGCGCACCGCGACCGAACCTGCCGCGTCGGTGCCGGTGAACTCCCGCACGGCGTCGGGACCGGGCAGTCGGCGCCCGACCGCGGCGATCAGCTCGGCGATCGGAGCCGCACTCCGGTAGGAGCGCGTCAGGGCCAGTGCGGGCCCGTCGCCGCGCAGCAGCGCGGGATCGGCGCCGCGGTAACCGAACACCGTCTGGTGGGGATCGCCGGCGATCACGGTCAGCTCGGCGCCGGCGGCGAGCACCTCGACCAGGCGGGCGGCCTGGGGGTCGAGGTGCTGGGCGTCGTCGACCAGCAGCAGCTGCACCCGCGCCCGCTCGGCGGCCAGCAGGTCGGCGTCGGTGGCGAACGCCTCCAGCGCCGCACCGACGAGTTCGGCGGCGCCCAGGGCCGGCACGGTGGCCTGCGGGGCGGCCATACCCACCGCCGCCCGCAGCAGCATGATCTGCTCGTAGGCCTGGGCGAACCGGCCCGCGGCCTGCCACTCCGGCCGGCCTGCGGACCGGCCGAGGCGTTGCAGCGCAAGCGGATCGACGCCGCGCTCGCTGCAGCGGGCCATCAGGTCGCGCAGTTCGGTGGCGAATCCGACGGTGCTCAGCGCCGGCCGCAGCCGCTCCGGCCACCGGACGGGTGACGCGTCGCCGTCCTCGAGGTCACCGGTCAGCAGCTCACGGATGATGCCGTCCTGCTCGGCGCTGGTGATCAGCCGCGGCGGCGGGCTGCCGTTGCGCTGGGCGGCCAGCCGCAACACCGCGAACGCGTAGGAGTGCACCGTGCGCACCAGCGGCTCGCGCACGGCGCTGCGTCCCCCGGCGCCGAGCAGGGCGGTGGTGATGGCCGCCCTGGCCTGCGTATTGAGCCGGGCCGAACCTGTCAGCAGCAGAACCGATTCCGGGTCCCGCCCGGCCTGGATGTGGGCCGCGGCGGTGTCCACCAGCAGCGTGCTCTTACCGGTGCCGGGCCCGCCCAGCACGCGGAATGTGCCCCGCACGTCCGGTCGACTGAGGACTTCGGCGGTGAGTTCGGTGTGCGGCGCGGACATGCACGCATCAGATCACGGGGGTCCGACAACACCGCTCGGATAGACCCCGGCCCCGTCGACCTGGCAGCATCTGCACGTGTGACCGATGTGTTGTGCACCTACCGTTTCGGATCGTCCGGCCCTGCCCGTGTGCTGGCGATCCACGGACTGACCGGCCACGGCAAGCGCTGGGAGAGTCTGTTCACCAGGCATCTGCCCGACGTGCCGGTGATCGCACCGGATCTGCTGGGGCACGGCCGTTCGTCGTGGGATGCGCCGTGGACGATCGAGGCCAATGTCGCCGCGCTGGCCGCTCTGGTGGACGCCGAGGCCGACGGACAGGTGGTGGTGGTCGGTCACTCGTTCGGCGGGGCGATCGCGCTGAACCTCGCCGCGCAGCGCCCCGACCTGATCAAAGGCATCGTGCTGTTGGATCCCGCGGTGGCCCTGGACAGGCGCTGGATGCGTGAGGTCGCTGACGAGATGTACCGCTCCCCCGATTACACCGACCGCGCGGAGGCCCGCGACGAGAAAGCCGGCGGCTCCTGGGGCGAGGTCGCCGAGGAGGAGCTGGACAGGGAACTCGACGAACACCTCGTCGACCAGCCCAACGGGCGGGTCGGGTGGCGCATCAGCATCCCGGCGATGCTCTGCTACTGGAGCGAGCTGACCCGCGCGGTGCCGCTGCCGCGGGACGGCACACCCACGACGTTGGTGCGTGCCCTGCACACCGACCCGCCCTACGCCGGTGACGAGCTGATCGCCGCGCTCGATGCCGGCCTCGGCTCGGATTTCACACTGCTGGAATGGGATTGCGATCACATGGTGCCGTTGGCCAAGCCGGCCGAGACCGCCGCGGTGATTCGCGACCACCTGGGCTGAGCATGCCGGCGATCACCGAGGAGCAGGTCGAGACGGTCCGCGGACTCGTCGCGTCGATACCCTCGGGCGCGGTCGCGACCTACGGTGACATCGCCGAAGCCGCCGGGCTGTCGAGCCCGCGGATCGTGGGCTGGATCATGCGGACCGACTCGTCGGATTTGCCGTGGCACCGGGTGATCTCGGCGTCCGGCCGACCTGCGGCGCACCTGGCCACCCGCCAACTGGAACGGCTGCGCGCCGAGGGGGTGCTCGCAGTGGACGGACGGGTGCAGCTCCGCGAGTACCGGCACGCGTTCTGATCACCGAGTGAGCGGTCACGGCTGCGATCGTGGGACGAATCGCTGCCGGGAATGCTATTCCGCGGGAGACGTGGCCCGGTCAGACTGCCAGCCGCACCAGCGCCGCGGTGCGGGCCAGACCGGGAAACGCCGCCGACGTCGACCGCGGATGCAGCGCATGCACCGCCAGCCGGAACATCAACGCGCGCAACAGCATCTGCGGCCACTCCGGCAGCGCCGACCACCGCTCGATCAACGCGTCGTCCGCTTCGCCCCAGGCCAGCGCATCCACCACGACCACACCGGCCGCCCAGGCCGGGGGCCGCCAGTACGGGGTGATGTCGGTGATGCCCGGCGCTGCGGTGCCTGCGAAAAGCACTGTGCCGTAGAGATCTCCGTGCACAAGCTGACTGGGGCTCTTGGTCGGCCGGCGTAGCGTCGCGAGCTGGTTGATCAACTCGATCGATTTCTGCCCGTCGGTGGTGGCCGGCGCCACCCGCGCGCCCGGCGGCAGTGAATGCAGCGGACGCTCTTCCCACGCCGCCCGGTCGGCGGCGGTGAACACGTCGACGTCACCCCACGGCGCGACGGGCGGCTGGGTCAGGAACCTGGGCCGCTCCAGCTTGGCGGTGGCCTCGTGCAACCGCACCGCGGCCGAGACCACTTCGTCGTGCCTCGGTTCGGGCGTCCCGGCCACGTAGGTGTCGGCGCGCCAGCCGGCGACCACGTACCGCCCGTCGGTCGACCGCACCGGACGGGCCAGCCGCACACCGTCGACGAACAACGTCTCGCGCACCTTGGCCGACCACGCGGCCCGCGCGTGGTCGGCGACCACCGAGAGCACCACCTCGCCGCAGCGCCAGCCGCCCTCCCAGCTGGATCCGAGCGGCGCAGGCTGCACTCCGGACAGCCCGAAGGCTGTGAGTACGTGCTCTGGCGGTCGCTCGGCGGTCACCGCCACAGCCTAATTGCCGCGAGCGCCAACCCAGCGTTAGTACATGACCATGTCGGGTTCGAGTTGCCTGCCCCAGGCCACGATCCCGCCCTGCACGTGCAGTGCGTCAGAGAATCCGGCCTTCTTCACGATGGCAAGCACCTCGGCCGAGCGGATCCCGGTCTTGCAGTAGAACACCGGCGTCCGGTCCACCTTCAGTTTCGCCAGCGCCTCGCCGGATTCGAACGCGCCCTTGGGAATCAGCTCGGCGCCCTGGATGTGGTTGATGTCCCACTCGACCGGTTCCCGGACGTCGATCAGCGCGAGCGGCTTGCCCGAATCGATCAGCTCACGGAGCTCGCGCGGGGTGATCGTCGACTCGGCTGCCGCCTCGGCCGCAGCGTCGGACACCACGCCGCAGAACTCCTCGTAGTCGATGAGCTCGGTGATCTTCGGGGTCGACGGATCCTTGCGGATCTTGATGGTGCGGTAGGTCATGTCGAGCGCGTCGTAGACCATCAGCCGGCCCAGCAGCGGTTCACCGATGCCGGTGATCAGCTTGATGGCCTCGGTGCCCATCACCGACGCGATCGACGAGCACAGGATGCCCAGCACGCCGCCCTCGGCGCACGACGGCACCATCCCCGGCGGCGGCGGCTCCGGGTACAGGTCGCGGTAATTCAGGCCAAGTCCGTCCGGGGCATCCTCCCAGAAAATCGAGACCTGCCCCTCGAAACGGTAGATCGATCCCCACACGTACGGCTTGCCGGCCAGCACGGCGGCATCGTTGACCAGATACCGCGTCGCGAAGTTGTCGGTGCCGTCGAGGATCAGGTCGTACTGGGAGAACAGGTCGACGGCGTTATCGGGCTCCAGTCGGAACTCGTGCAGATTGACCTTCACCAGAGGGTTGATCTCGGCGATCGAGTCCTTGGCGCTCTGCGCCTTCGATCGGCCGATGTCGGAGACTCCGTGGATGATCTGGCGCTGCAGGTTGGATTCGTCGACGACGTCGAACTCGACGATGCCGATCGTGCCGACACCCGCGGCGGCCAGGTACAACAGCGTGGGCGAACCCAGCCCGCCCGCGCCGATGACCAGCACGCGGGCGTTCTTCAACCGCTTCTGCCCGTCCAGCCCGAGGTCGGGAATGATGAGGTGGCGGCTATAGCGCGCGACCTCGTCGCGAGTGAGTTCAGCCGCTGGCTCGACCAGCGGCGGCAACGGTGAGGACACCGACTATCTCCTTGGTTGGCGGTATGACCCATCTCAGCAGGTAAGGGTTTCAACAGCAACGAGGGCCCGACGCTTCCCCGCTGCTCGCAGACGACAGGCGCAGCCGGGCGCGGCCGCGGTGATCAGGCGATCGGATACGGCCAGGGGTTGAACCGGCACGTCAGCCCGTCCGGGGTGACCGTGCCGGGGTCGAACTTGGCGGCGTCGCTGTTGTTGGTCGAAAACGTCTGCTGCATCATGATCGGCGCGAGCGCGCCGTTCTCGGTGCACTGTTCGTGGCGCTGGTAGCCGATGGCGTGGCCGACCTCATGGTTGACAACGTATTGGCGGTACGAGCCGATGTCGCCCTGGAACGGCACCGCGCCGCGCACCCACCGGGCCTCGTTGATGAACACCCGCGGCTGCCCTTCGAAGGCGGGGTTGTAGCAGGACGCTTCGAGTTGGATGTCGTAACCGCAGCCGTCGCGGATCGTCATCGGCGAGGTCAGCGACACCCGGAAATCGGGCACCACCCCGGAGGCGGCGTCGACGCGGGTGAACGCGAACTGCGGGTTGTGGGTCCAGCTCTTCGGGTTGGCCAGGGTCTCACTGACCATGCGGGCGAACCCCTCGTCACCGCCGAAACTCGTGGTGTCGAGCCCGTCTTCCACCTCGACGGTGTAGGTGAAGACCTTGGTGGTGCCCTGCCCCACCTGCGGGGTGGCGCCCGGCACGACGTGCCAGGTGCGGGCGCCTGCCTGGGTGAACGGCCCGCCGTCGGGCAGGATCCCGGTTGGCAGGTTGGCGTCGAACTGGGTCAGGCCTTTGGGCGGGGCGCCCACGATGGACGTGCTCGGGACGCCGATCGTGGGCGGTCCCTGCACCGGCCCTTCGTCGTCGACCGCCTGCGGAGCGCTGGTGCCGGTGATGGTCTGGTAGACGACCACCGCGGTGAGCACGACGAGCAGCGGCAGCGCGTACGCCCGCCATCCGTACGTGGAGACGAACCGACCGAGCCAGGTCTGCTTGCGCCAGCGCTTGCGGTCGTCCCGGTTGGAGCGGACCCGGCCCGGCTGCTCGGCCAGCGGGTCACGCTGGGCACGTAAGGGCTCTCGCCACTGGTCGCGAAGCACCGGAACGCGACCGCCCTCGCGACGCCCCGGTCCGTAGGTCACCGGAACAGGATGACACAGCTCAGAGGACATCCCGTGCTGGCACGCCACCGGATCACCGCAAACGGCGGGACGCGCGAACCGGCGACGTGACACCTGTCATGACACGTATGGTCGCCCGACGGTAGTAGTGTCAGTGCGAGCGAATTCAAGACGCCGGTCGCGCCGGCTGTAGATCTCGAGGTTCTGATGAGCGAACTGGCAAAGACGGCGCAGCGACGAGGGGGGCAGCCGGCAAACGGCACCAGCGCCTCCGGCGCAGCCCGGCGTGGCAACCGTCTGCCGCGTGATGAACGCCGCGGCCAGTTGTTGATCGCGGCCAGCGAGGTGTTCGTCGACCGCGGCTACCACGCCGCAGGCATGGACGAGATCGCCGACCGCGCCGGTGTCAGCAAACCGGTTCTCTACCAACACTTCTCGTCGAAGGTGGAGCTCTACCTGGCGGTGTTGCAGCGCCATGTCGACAACCTGGTCTCCGGCGTGCGCCAGGCGCTGCGCACCACCACCGACAACCGGCAGCGCGTCCGCGCCGCCGTGCAGGCGTTCTTCGACTTCATCGAGCACGACAGCCAGGGCTACCGGCTGATCTTCGAGAATGACTACGTGACCGAGCCGCAGGTCGCCGCGCAGGTCAAGGTGGCCACCGAATCGTGCACCGACGCGGTGTTCGATCTGATCAGCCATGATTCCGGGCTGGAGCCGCACCGCGCGCGGATGATCGCCGTGGGGCTGGTCAGCATCAGCGTCGACTCGGCGCGCTACTGGCTCAACGCCGAGCGCCCTATCGACAAGGACGACGCCGTCGAGGGTACGGTCCAGTTCATCTGGGGTGGGCTCTCACACGTGCCGCTGACGCGGTCCTGATCCGGTTTCGGGCCGAAACTGCATCCGGGCCGGGGGTTTCTCGAACTTTCCCGGCGCGGATGCGGTCTCGGCCCGCGACGATCAGCTCTTGGTGACCTCCGCGCCGACGACCCCGAACCCGACCCGACGCGAATCCGCCGCGCCGATCTCGACGTAGGCGATCCGTGCGGACTGCACGAGGAACCGGCGACCCTTCTCGTCGGTCAGACCCAGGACGCTCGGATCGCCGCTGAGCGCATCGGTGACCAACTTCTCCACCTCGGCCGGCGTCTGCGCGCTGGACAAAATCAGCTCGCGCGGGCTGTCGGTGACACCGATCTTGACCTCCACGGTGGAAACCCTTCTGTTCGTGTGCTCGTACTCCAAGGAGGCTAATGGACGTGGGCCCACAGAGGCGGTCCCGGGACCCGCGTACGCGACGAGCGAACGAACGCGCACGGTCATAACGCCGGAGCGATCCAACCGAGTCCCGAACGTGACCGCCTGCAGGGCCTCGTCAGCCCCATCTGTCACTTCTGCCTCAGTAGCATCGGGGCCGAAATCGGAAAAGACGACTGGGACAAGCTGAATGAACAGGCCATACACCGCTACTTCACCGTATTCCCTGACGCCGACCGAGCGGATCCGAAGCCCGCGGGGCAGTGGGCGATACGGCTCCTACGGGAGCCCTGGCGACGACGATCCGGACCGTTACGGGGACCTGGACACCGACGCACTGCCGCCGTTCCCCGGTGACGGCTACACCGAGGACTACGACCAGTACCTCGACGAGGAGCAGCTCGACCGCCGCTGGATGTGGATCGCCGGAGTGGCCGGGGCGATCCTGTTCGTCGCGGTGATCACCGCGAGCATGATCCTCGGCGGCGGTGACAGCGGCTCGGTGTCGGCGACGGTGGCCGCTCCGGTGCCGTCCAGCTCCGCACCGGAGCCCTCGTCCACGCCGTCACCCCGCGCCGCCGCGCCCGTGTCGCCGTCCCTGCCGGCCGAGACGGTCACCACGGTGACCCCCACCGCCGAGGCACCCACCCCGGCACCGGCCGCGCCCGCGCCGGTGCTGCCGGCCCCGCAGGCCGCACCGCCCCCACCGGCCGCGGCGGCGGGCACGGTGACCTACCGCATCACCGGCAACCGCCCGCTGCTCGATCTGGTCACCGTGATCTACACCGACGCGCAGGGTGCGTTGCAGACCGACGTGAACGTCGCGCTGCCGTGGTCGAAGACGGTGGTGTTGAACCCCGGGGTGACGCTGAGTTCGGTGACGGCGACGAGCATGTCCGGTCAGCTCAACTGCGCGATCATCGACGCGAACGGATCGTTGATCGCCGCGCAGAACAACAACTCGATCATCACCAACTGCACCCGCTGACACTCGACCGCCGACATTGCATTCCAGCCGCCGAAGTTCGAGTGGCGACCTACCGGAATGCGATTTCGGCGGGAGAAGCGGATTTCAGGCCAGGCCGAGTTCCTCCATGCGGCTGGCGTGCGTCTTCTGCAGCCGATCGAAGAAATCGGTCATGTGGGACAGGCCGCCGCCGGACATCACCAGGTCGACGAGTTCGTCGTGGTCGGCCAGCACGAACTGGGCCTGCGTGATCGCCTCGCCGAGCAGGCGCCGCGACCACAGCGCCAGCCGGTGCCGTTGCCGATCGCTGGCCGTCACCGCGGCCCGTACCTCGGCCACCACGAACTGCGAATGGCCGGTCTCGGACAGCACGGACCGCACGACGTCGGCCACCTCGGCGGGCATCACGTCGGCGATCTCCAGGTAGAAGTCGGCGGCCATCGCATCGCCGACGTAGGTCTTGACCAGTGCCTCCAGCCATGTGCTGGGGGTGGTCAGGCGGTGGTAATTCTCCAGAGCGGACGCGTACCTGGTCATGGCCGGGACGACGTCGACGCCGCGGCGCTCCAGCGCGTCGCGCAGCACCTCGTAGTGGTTCATCTCGGCCGCCGCCATGCTGGCCATGTTGATCCGCCCGCTCAGGTTCGGCGCCATCCGCGCCTCCTCGGTCAGGCGGTAGAACGCCGCGACCTCACCGTAGGCGAGCAGCGCGAACAGTTCGTTGATGCCCGGATGCTCCGTGGTCACGGGCGAACCGTTCGAGACCACCGGTTCGCTCGCCTGGGCGGAGGAAGCGGCCGCTGACGGCGTCGAAGACATGGCCCAACTCTAGACTCCGGGGCCGGCGATGCCGCTTCTGCGGGATCGACCGGTTACCATGGAGTCGGTGTCGGCGCTCGAGCCGACTGATCGAACCAGGTCACGCCGGCCGTTTTGGCCGCAGGCACCTTGGAAATGTGCGTGCACGCGGCGGCCCGCCTCCTCAGCGCAGGGCCCGGCGAAGTTCTCTTCACAACTCGTGCGCGCGTGGAACGCATGAGGAATAAGTGAAAGGCTCCGTTTCCTGCATGACACCTGTAACTACACATCCGAATCCCACATTCGCCGAGCTCGGAGTACGTGACGAGATCGTCCGCGCGCTGGCCGACAACGGTATCGAGCACGCCTTCGCAATCCAGGAGCTGACGCTGCCGCTCGCACTGGCCGGCGACGATCTGATCGGCCAGGCTCGCACCGGCATGGGCAAGACCTTCGCGTTCGGCGTGCCCCTGCTGCACCGGATCACCACCGACACCGCTCGCCCGCTCGCCGGCGCGCCGCGCGCCCTGATCGTCGTCCCGACCCGCGAGCTCTGCATCCAGGTCTACGAAGACCTGGTCGGCGCGTCGAAGTATCTGATGGCCGACGACACCCGCAAGCTCACGGTCACCGCGATCTACGGCGGCCGACCCTACGAACCCCAGATCGAAGCACTGCAGAAGGGTGTCGACGTCGTCGTCGGCACGCCCGGCCGGCTGCTCGACCTGGCCCAGCAGGGGCACCTGCAGCTCGGCGGCCTGTCCGTGCTCGTCCTCGACGAAGCCGACGAGATGCTCGACCTGGGCTTCCTGCCCGACATCGAGCGAATCCTCAAGCAGATCCCGGCGCAGCGGCAGGCGATGTTGTTCTCAGCCACCATGCCGGACCCGATCATCACGCTGGCCCGTACCTTCATGACGCAGCCGACGCACATCCGCGCCGAGGCCCCGCACTCCGCCGCCACCCACGACACCACCGAGCAGTTCGCCTACCGGGCGCACGCACTCGACAAGGTCGAGATGGTCGCCCGCATCCTGCAGGCCGAGGGCCGCGGGGCGACGATGATCTTCACCCGCACCAAGCGCACCGCCCAAAAGGTCGCCGACGAGCTCGCCGAGCGGGGCTTCAAGGTCGGTGCGGTACACGGTGACCTGGGCCAGGGCGCGCGCGAGAAGGCGCTCAAGGCGTTCCGCACGGGCGAGGTCGACGTGCTCGTCGCCACCGACGTGGCCGCGCGCGGCATCGACATCGACGACATCACGCACGTCATCAACTTCCAGATCCCCGAGGACGAGCAGTCCTACGTGCACCGGATCGGCCGCACCGGCCGGGCGGGCAAGACCGGCATCGCGGTCACCCTCGTCGACTGGGACGAGCTACCCCGGTGGGAGATGATCGACAAGGCCCTCGGCCTGGACACCCCCGAGCCGGCCGAGACCTACTCGAGCTCGCCGCACCTCTACGAAGAGCTCAAGATCCCGGCCGACGCCGGCGGATCGATCGCCAGGCCGAAGCGCACCGCCGACAAGGAACCGCGCGAACCGCGCGAACGCGCCGAGAAGCCGGCCCGCAACCGCACCCGGCGCCGGACCCGCGGCGGTAAACCGGTCAGCGGACATCCTGAGGGCGCTGCCGAGCAGACCGCTCCCGACGGGGAGAACCAAGGCGCCGAGGCCGGCGAGGGCGGCGCACGCCCCGCCCGTCGCCGGCGTCGACGCCGGCCCGGCAAAGCCGCGACCGCGGGCACCGGCACCACCAACTGACCCACTGCGTTGGTCAGACCCGAGCGCCGCACCCTGGGAGACCTGCTGGCGGCGACGGCCATCGTGGTGGTCATCGTCGTCGTCGGGGTCTTCGTATGGTGGACCAGTGATGCCAGGGCCACCCGGAGCCAACCCGCCGAACAGCCGGTCGTGAGCCTGAAACCGGCTGCGGCCGTTCCTGATTCGCTCGAACAGCGGTGGACGGCCCGCAGCGCCAAGACCACCGCACCGGTCGTCGTCGGCGGCGCCGTCGTCACCGGCGACGGCACGGCGATCCAGGGCCGCGACCCGGCAACCGGGGCCACGCTGTGGAGCTACTCGCGGGATCGCGAGCTGTGCGGCGTCACCTGGGTCTACAACTACGCCGTCGCGGTCTATCCCGACGTCCGCGGCTGCGGACAGGTGAGCACCGTCGACGCCAAGACGGGCCGGCGCGGCCCCGCGCGCAGCAGCTACGCCGACCCGCACGTGACCCTGTCCGGCGACGGCACCACGGTTCTGTCGGCGGGACAGACGCGGCTGGAGATGTGGCGCTCCGACATGGTCCGGATGCTCAGCTACGGCGCGCTCGACGCCCCGATCAAACCGGGCGTGCCGGCCTCACCGCTGTGCCGGTTCGTCTCCGCGGCGGCCGGCTCCAGCGCGGTGTCGGTGCTGGAGTCCTGCGAGGGTCAGGACGATCTGCGGCTGACACTGCTGCGTCCGTCCGACGAGGAGGACACCCCCGAGCTCAAGTACGTCCAGCAGAAGGGTGTCGCCGACGGCACCGGAGCCCGCGTGGTGGCGGTGACGGACACCGCGACCGCGCTGTACGTGCCCACCCCGGCTCCCCGCCTGGACATCATCGACGACACCGGCGCGGTGATCGACAGCACCGTCGTCGACGGCGAACCCTCCCCCGATGCCACCGCGTCGCGGGCCGGCGATCTGATCACCTGGTGGACCGGCGATGCGCTGATGGTGTTTTCCGCCGACACGCTGGAGTACAAGTACACCGTCGCCGCGGCGGGTGAGCACGCACCGGTGGGACCCGCGACGGTAATGGCCGGCCGGCTGCTGGTACCGGTCACCACGGGCTACGACGTGTTCGATCCGATGACCGGCACCGGCGACCGGCACATCCCGCTGCGGCGGCCGCCGGTCGAGGGGCCCGTCGTGCCCGCAGTGGCGGGATCCACGCTGCTGGAACAGCGCGGCGGTGAACTGGTGGCGTTGAGTTAAACCTCGGGGGTGAAGGTGGCCAGTTCCTTGCCGCTCTTCCAGTGCTTGAGCAGCGCCGTCGCGAACTCCCGGTAGGCCATCGCGCCTTTGTTCTTGCGGCCGGTGAGCACCGACGAACCCGAGGCGCTGGCCTCGGCGAAGCGCACCGTGCGCGGAATCGGCGGCGCCAGCACCGGCAGGTTGTAGCGGTCGACGACGTCGAAGAGCACGTCCCGACTGTGCGTCGTGCGCGCGTCGTAGAGCGTGGGCAGCGCGCCGAGCAGCTTCAGGTCGGGGTTGGTGATGGCCTGCACATCCGACACCGTGCGCAGGAACTGCCCCACACCGCGGTGCGCGAGGGTCTCACACTGCAGCGGCACGACGACCTCGTCGGCGGCGGTCAGACCGTTGAGGGTCAGCACGCCCAGCGACGGCGGGCAGTCGATGAGCACGACATCGAAATTCGCGCTGATCTTGTCCAGCGCCCGCTTGAGCGCATGTTCCCGCCCGGCCCGCATCAACAGCATCGCCTCGGCGCCTGCCAGATCGATGTTGGCGGGCAGCAACGTCATGCCCTCCGGAGTTTCGACCAACGCCGCGTCCGGTTCGACGTCTCCGAGCAGCACTTCATGCACCGAGACCGGCAGCTTGTCCGGGTCGTGGCCGAGCGAGAACGTCAGCGATCCCTGCGGATCGAGGTCCACGAGCAACACACTCTTGCCCAGTTCGACCAGCGCCGCCCCCAACGACGCCACCGTCGTCGTCTTGGCGACCCCGCCCTTCTGGTTGGCGACCGCAAGTACCCGCGTCACAGTGCCCATCCTGACATGGTTGATCCTCCCCTGTTCATCTTCACCCGCGCATTGCCGTCGAAACGGCGACGTACGGCAGAATCGGTCGTTGTGGGCCTCCTGCAGCACCGGCTGATCCTGCTCCGCCATGGCGAAACCGAATGGTCGAAATCGGGCAAGCATACGAGCCAGACCGAACTCGAGCTCACTGAGCATGGCCGGACGCAGGCGCTCGCCGCAGCAGACACGCTCAAGCAGTTGCAGTTGTTTGATCCGTACGTGGTGACCAGCCCCCGGGTGCGCGCCCGGGTGACCGCCGAACTGGCGGGTCTCACGGCCGACGAGGTCAACGACCTGATCGCCGAATGGGATTACGGCGACTACGAGGGCACCACCACCGCGGACATCCGCAAGACGGTGCCGAACTGGCTGGTGTGGACGCATGGCTGCCCGGGTGGGGAGACCTCAGCCGAGGTCTGCGCGCGTGCCGATCGCGCGATCGAGCTGGCGCTGCAGCACATCCAATCGCGGGATGTGGTGTTCGTCGGCCACGGTCACTTCTCCCGCGCGGTGATCACCCGGTGGATCGAACAACCGGTCTACGAGGGCGTCCGGTTCGCGATGCCCGCCGCCTCGATCGCGGTGTGCGGCTTCGAGCACGGGGTGCGTCAGCTCAGCGCACTGGCCCAGACCGGTTTCCCCCACCCGGCCGTGTCGACGTGACCCGCGAACCCGCGTTCGTCCTGGCCGGTCCCGACTGTGCCGTCGTCGGCGACGGTGTGCACACCGCGTTCCCCCACATTGCCGACGCCCGGGCCGCGCTGGCCTCGCACAGCGCGCCGATCATTTTGGGCGCCTTGCCATTTGACCTCAGCCGGCCCGCGGCGCTGATACGGCCTCAGTCGGTGCGGTTCACCGACGTGCCGCCGGCGTGGCCGTCCCGCGACCATGTGTCGGCGGAGATCACCGCCACCACGCCGGGCGCCGACGAACATCGCCGCCGCATCGGTGCGGCGCTGACCCGGCTGCGTGATCCCGACGATGCGCTGCAGAAGGTCGTGCTGGCGCGCGCACTGCACCTGACTGCCGACGGCAGGCTCGACGCCCGGACCGTGCTCAACCGGCTCGCCGCCAACGACGCGCAGGCCACCAAGTATCTGGTCGACCTGTCGGCTGCCGGTGAGGGGTACTCCGGGGCCGCGCTGGTGGGGGCGAGCCCGGAACTGCTGGTGGCCCGCCAAGGGCAGCAGGTGATCTGCCGGCCGTTCGCGGGTTCGGCGCCCCGGTCGGCCGATCCAGACACCGATGCCGCCAACGGAGCGGCGCTGGCAGCTTCGGAGAAAAACCGTCACGAGCACCAATTGGTCGTCGACGCGCTGCGCTCGGCGCTGGAGCCGTTGTGCACCGACCTGCAGATCGCCGACCGGCCGCAACTCAGCAAGACCGCCGCGGTCTGGCACCTGTTCACCCCCATGTCCGGAAGGCTACGCGAAAAGTCCACCACGGCACTGGATCTCGCTGTCGCTTTGCATCCCACTCCTGCGGTGGGCGGATCCCCGACCGACCGGGCGATCGCGTTGATCAACGAGATCGAAGGCGACCGCGGCTTCTACGCCGGTGCGGTGGGCTGGTGTGATCGCCGCGGTGACGGCCGCTGGGTGGTCTCGATCAGGTGCGCTCACCTGTCCGCCGACCGGCGCTCGGCCGTCGCGCACTCCGGAGGCGGCATCGTCGCCGAATCCGATCCCGACGACGAAGTCGACGAGACCACAACGAAGTTCCGCACCATTCTGGCGGCTCTGGGGGCGCGACAATGAGCGAGACCATCCGCGCGGTGCGCGCCGGGGACGAAACCGAGCTCACCGCGATGATCCACGAGCTCGCCGAGTTCGAACACGCCGCCCACGAGTGCACCGTGACCGAAAGTCAGTTGCGTGACGCACTTTTCGGACCGGATCCCACGCTGTATGCACACCTCGTCGAGGTCGACGGGCAGGCGGCCGCGGCCGCGTTGTGGTTCCGCAACTTCTCGACCTGGGACGGCGTAGCGGGGATCTACCTGGAAGACCTGTTCGTGCGTCCGCAATTCCGCAGGCGCGGCTTGGCACGCAAGCTGCTCGCCACCCTGGCCCGTGAATGCGTCGAGCGCGGTTATTCGCGGCTGAGCTGGGCGGTGCTGGACTGGAACGTCAACGCGATCGCGCTGTACGACAGCGTCGGCGGCGAACAGCAGAGCGAGTGGACCACCTACCGGGTGTCGGGTCCACGCCTGTCGGAATTGGCCTCCGAGCTGGGGTCGGAGTCCGACTGAGTCAGCCAGTGCAGGCCGGTCGGGCTGAAGAGCAGAGCCAGCACCGCGATCGCCGCGCCGGCCACCACCACGGCGTAGCGCAGCTGGCCCGAGCTGTAGACGTACCAGGCCACGCCGAGCAGCACGAGGTTGGCGAACACCGCGATGCCCCGGCCCCAGCGCCTGCCGGTCCACAGCGCCGCGCCCGCCGCCGTCACCCCGGAGCCCATGATCGCGAACCAGCCCGCGGTGCCGTAGCCGCTGATCGCAACCTCGTGATGCCCGGCGGCCTCCCGCACCACCAGCACGACGGCCATCACGATCCCGAGAACGCCCTCCAGCGCAGCGATTCCACCGGCGATGCGCACCGCCCGGGGCGCCACCGTGCCCCCGGGGCGGGGCGTCACCGTCCGAGCCTGTCCGCGAGGTAGCGCACCGCCATCTCGTAGCCGAGCGGACCCGCGCCGGCGACGACCATGTCGGCCACTGCGGACACGTACGAATGATGCCGGAACGGTTCGCGCGCATGGATATTGCTCAGATGGACCTCGGCGACGGGCAGCCCCACCGAGCGCAGAGCATCGGCGATCGCCACCGAGGTGTGGCTGTACGCGGCCGGGTTGATCACGATGCCGGAGCAGTCGGCGCGGGCGGCGTGGATTTCGTCGACGAGCACACCCTCGTGGTTGCTCTGCACCGCGCGAAGCTTCAGGCCCACCTCCTGTGCCACCTGGGCGGCCCTCGCCTCGATCTCGGCCAGTGTCGTCGAGCCGTACACCTCGGGCTGCCGGGTGCCCAGCAGGTTCAGATTCGGCCCGTTCACGAGTAGCAATCGGCGTTCGGTCACCGTTGTACGGTACCGGCGCCGCCACCTCCGGGCGCTAGGCTCAGGCCCCGTGCGTGCCGTGCTGATCGTGAACCCGAATGCCACATCGACGACGCCGGCCGGCCGTGACCTGTTGGCCCACGCGCTGGAGAGCCGCGTCCGCCTGACCGTCGTTCACACCGATCACCGCGGCCACGCCGTCGAGATCGCCCAGCAGGCCGCTCGCGACGGCGTCGATGTGCTGATCGTGCACGGCGGCGACGGCACGGTGAACGAGGTGGTCAACGGCGTTCTCGGGCAGTGCGGACCGGGCGCCGGCGGGCCTGCCGTCGGGGTGGTGCCTGGCGGCTCGGCCAACGTGTTCGCCCGCGCGCTGGGCATCAGCCCCGACCCGATCGAGGCCACCAATCAACTCGTCGACCTGCTCGGCGACTACCGGCGCAATGGGTCCTGGCGCCGTATCGGGCTGATGGACTGCCAGGAGCGCTGGGCGGTCTTCACCGCGGGTATGGGCGTCGATGGCGACGTGGTGGCCGCGGTCGAGGCTCAACGGGCCAAGGGCCGCAAGGTGACCGCCTCCCGCTACATCCGGGTGGCGATCCGCGAGGTGCTGGCCAGCGCACGCAAGGAGCCGTCGCTGACGCTGCACCTGCCCGGCACCGAACCCATTCCGGGCGTCCATTTCGCGTTCGTGTCGAACTCCAGCCCGTGGACCTACGCCAACGCCCGGCCCGTGTGGACCAACCCGGACACCACGTTCGAAACGGGGCTGGGGGTGTTCGCGACCACGAGCATGAACGTGTGGTCCAACCTCGGCCTGGTGCGGCAGATGGTGTCGCGTAAACCGAAGCTGGCGGCCAGGCATCTGGTTCGTGACGACGACCTGCCGTGGCTGGAGGTGACGAGCGACACCCCGGTCGCGTGCCAGATCGACGGGGATCACATCGGGACGCGCGACAAGATGCGGTTCACCTCGGTGCCCGACGCCCTTCAGGCGGTCGCACCGCTGCCGAAAATGGGTCGATAAGCACCCCTGAGCTGCACGGATAGTCGGTGTGACGAAATTTGCGCGGATGAATTAGGGCGCAGATGGATAGAGCGTAGTACAACGGAGTGAGGGATCGGTTAGCGGTCCTCGGTAGTGAGATAGCCCACGAGTTAACGAAGTTCTATTGACATCTGTTCAGCCTGTGAAAGCATCGGATGCAACAGCGCAGAAACATTTGGTGCGCTTGCGTTAACAGCCGAAGTAAAGCGCGTGCGCTCTGCTGCGCACACATGACATTGACGAGGAGTTTGATCTTATGGATTGGCGCCACAAGGCGGTCTGTCGCGACGAAGATCCGGAGCTGTTCTTCCCGGTCGGAAACAGCGGCCCGGCGCTTGCCCAGATCGCTGACGCGAAGCTCGTCTGCAACCGCTGCCCGGTCACCGCGGATTGCCTGAGCTGGGCTTTGGAGTCCGGACAGGACGCCGGCGTGTGGGGCGGCATGAGCGAGGACGAGCGTCGTGCGCTCAAGCGTCGCAACGCCAGGACGAAGGCCCGCACCGGGGTCTGACCTTTTCCTGCATACGCAGCGACGGCCCCGACGACAGTCGGGGCCGTAACTTTGTGTAATGCCTTGAATTAAAATCAGCAATTAACAGAAATGGCACAGCGCGTCAGTATTGGCTGACTCTGACCCGTCTGCCGATCGGCACTCGCAAAATCACATCGGTGCCTCCGGCGCTCGTGTTGTGCATACCGAGGGAACCGTCGAGCTCGGCCGCGACCAGTGTGCGCACGATCTGCAGGCCCAGCCGATCCGACTTCTCCAGGCTGAACCCGTCGGGCAGTCCCCGCCCGTCGTCGTGGACCACGACGTCGAGCCAGCGGGCCGAACGCTGCGCCCGGATCGTTACGCAGCCCTGCGGCGCCGCCGGATCGAAGGCGTGCTCGATCGCGTTCTGCACCAGTTCGGTGATGACCATGATCAACGCGGTCGCGCGGTCCGCGTCCAGCACGCCGAGGTCGCCCACGCGGTTGATCCGAATCGGGGAATCCACTGCCGCAACGTCATTCATGATCGGCAGGATGCGGTCGATCACCTCGTCGAGGTTGACCTCCTCGTCGACCGACATCGACAGCGCGTCGTGCACCAGCGCGATCGACGAGACTCGTCGCACCGATTCCATCAGTGCCTCACGGCCTTCGGGATTGTTCGTCCGGCGCGCCTGAAGCCGCAGCAGCGCCGCGACGGTCTGCAGATTGTTTTTCACCCGGTGATGGATCTCACGGATCGTCGCGTCCTTCGAGAGCAGCGCGCGGTCGCGGCGCTTGACCTCGGTGACATCGCGGATGAGCACCGCCGCGCCCATACCCACCCCGTGCGCCTCCAGTGGCAACGTGCGCAGCAAAACGGTGGCGCCCCCGGCGTCGACCTCCATCCGCATGCTGGAGCCGCCGGCGAGCGAATCACGGACGTGATTGGCGAGCTCCTGCGCCTCGAACGGGTCCGAGATCAGGGGACGGGTGACGCTGACGAGGTCGTGACCGTCCAGTTCGGCGGTCAGCCCCATCCGGTGGTAGGCCGAGATCGCGTTCGGGCTGGCGAAGGTGACCACACCGGCTTCGTCCAGCCGGATGAAGCCGTCACCGACGCGGGGGCTGGAGCGCGACATCGCGAGGTCGCCGACGTTGGGGAAGGTGCCTTCGGACAGCATCTGCAGCAGATCGCCGGCACAGGCGACGTACGCGGCCTCCAGCGGGCTGACCTGGCGCGGGGCCAACGAGGTCTGGTGGGTCAGCACCGCGACGACGTCGCTGCCGTGGCGCACCGGCACGGCCTCGACGTTCAGGCCCGGCGAGCCGTACTGGCCGTCGATGGTGACGCGTCCGATGTCGCCGGAGCGGAACGCCGCGGCCACGATCGGGATGTCCTCGGGCTCGGCCAGCGTGCCCACCGCGTCGGCCAGCAGCACCGTCGGGGCGGTGTTCGGCCGCACCTGCGCGACACACACCAATCTGTCGTCGTCGCGCCGCACCCACATCAGGTAGTCGGCGAAGGACATGTCGGCGAGCAGCTGCCACTCACCGACCACCGCGTGGAGGTGGTCCACGGCATTGCCGGGCAGCACGGTGTGCTCGGCGAGCAGGTCACCGAGTGTGGACATGGCTTACGACGGTTGTGCGGTGCAGAAGATCCGTCCTCGTCAGGGCGCTAGCTGATGACGGCGATGAGGTCACCGGCCTGGATGACGTCGCCGACGGACACGCTGACCTTGCTGACGGTGCCGGCGACCTCGGCGAGCACCGGGATCTCCATTTTCATCGACTCGAGCAGCACCAGGGTGTCGCCTTCGCCGATCTGATCGCCTTCGTGAACCACGACCTCCAGCACGCTGGCCACGATTTCCGCGCGAACATCCTCGGCCATCTTCACCCCACTCATTTCCACTGGTGCTTGACCGGTCTATCGAACCACACCGCTGCGACCCATGTCGCCGGTCACAGCCCGCGGCGAAATTGGTGTCGGCAAAGCATGCGACAATAGGGTCAACGCACACCGCTGCGCGGCGTGACACCCGATAACCACCTGGAGGTACACCATGGCCAAGCGTGGCCGAAAGAAGCGCGACCGCAAGCACTCGAAGGCCAACCACGGCAAGCGCCCCAACGCAGGCTCGAAGTCCGTAGGCCGCTGACTTCCGCGGAAACACAACCGCCCGGCACTCGTGAAGAGGCCGGGCGGATTTGTGTCCGCGGCAGGTCTAGCCGCGACGGATGATCGTGGTCTGACTGATCTGGATTCGCAGGCGTTCCCGCAAACCCTCCGGGGCCCGCTCACCGCCGCACTTGACGGCGATCAGCTTCTTGATCTTCTCCTCGATGCCGTAATGGCGCAGGCACGCCGGGCATTCTTCGAGGTGCTGGCGGAGCTTGTCTCGCGTTTCGACCGTGCACTCCCCGTCGAGCAGCGTCCAGACTTCGGCGATCACCGCGGCGCATTCCGGATGCTCCGGGTCGACCGGGCCGATCGGTGGCTTCCAGCGCTCCTGGGTGTTCTCAGCGTCGCTCACGAGGTCACCTCCTCCGGCGTACCGGAGCGCTCACCCCGGATGAAGCCGCGGTCGCGGGCCACGCCGGCGAGCAGTTCACGCAGTTGACGTCGGCCGCGGTGCAGCCTCGACATCACCGTTCCGATCGGCGTGTCCATGATCTCGGCGATCTCCTTGTACGGGAAGCCTTCGACGTCGGCGTAGTACACCGCCATCCTGAACTCCTCGGGCAGAGCCTGCAGAGCTTCCTTGATCTCGTTGTCGGGCAGCGTCTCGAGCGCTTCCACCTCCGCTGACCGCAACCCCGTCGAGGAGTGCTCGGCGTTGGCCGCCAGCTGCCAGTCGGTGATCTCCTCGGTCGGATACTCCGCCGGCTGGCGCTGTTTCTTGCGGTAGCTGTTGATGTAGGTGTTGGTCAGGATCCGGTACAGCCACGCCTTGAGGTTGGTGCCCTCACGGAATGAGCGGAACCCGGAGTAGGCCTTGACCATCGTCTCCTGCAGCAGATCCTCGGCATCGGCGGGATTGCGCGTCATCCGCAACGCGCCGCCGTAGAGCTGGTCGAGCAGCGGGATCGCGTCGCGCTCGAATCGCGCGGTCAGCTCGGCGTCGGTCTCCTCCCGGACCTGGGTGTCAACGTCGAGGGTCGCCTCCGCGGCCGACCCGCTGGTGTCAGTCATCCTGGGGAACACCGTCCCTTCTGTAGCGGCGCCGCCGATCACGTCCAGTAAATGCACCGAACCCGATGGGGCCTCCATGGCCAACAATGCCACCATCAATCCCCTTCTGCCGATCCTAAAGGTTGACTCCGACGACAGCCGCTGACCGGGGCTGACGCCCGTCCAGAGCTGTCGTGAACAACACCGGCCACCGGGGCGCTTGTTCCCGCCCCGCCCTACGCTGTGCCGGTGGCACGTGCAGCGACACCGGCGATCGCGGCCCTCGTGGCTGCGGGTATTCCCCACGACGTTCTTCAGTACCGGCACGATTCCCGCAACGACTCGTTCGGTGAGGAGGCGGTGGCCGAACTCGCGCAGGCCGGCGGTATCGACCCCTCGCAGATCCTCAAGACGCTGGTCGTGGCGCTGCCGAAAGGGCTGGGTGTCGCGGTGCTGCCGGTGCCGTCGAAGCTGTCGCTGAAGGCGGCCGCCGCCGCGCTCGGCGCGGCGAAGGCGACGATGGCCGACCCGGCCGACGCCCAGCGCTCATCCGGCTACGTGGTGGGCGGCATCTCCCCCATCGGCCAGCGTCGGGCGCTGCCCACCGTGGTCGATTCGTCGGCACTGCACTGGGACAGGGTGCTGTGCAGCGCCGGGAAACGGGGGTGGGACATCTCGCTGGATCCGCACGATCTGGTGCGCCTGACCAATGCCGTCACCGCCGACATCTGTGCGCTCTAGGGTGGGCCCATGTCTCTAGCCGGCAAAACCATGTTCATTTCGGGCGCCAGCCGCGGCATCGGTCTGGCAATCGCCAAACGGGTGGCCGCCGACGGCGCCAACATCGCGCTGGTCGCCAAGACCGCCGAGCCGCATCCGAAGCTGCCCGGCACGGTCTACACCGCGGCCAAGGAGATCGAGGAGGTCGGCGGGCAGGCGTTGCCGATCGTCGGAGATGTGCGCGACGGGGATTCGGTGGCAGCCGCGGTGGCCGAGACCGTCGAGCAGTTCGGCGGCATCGATATCTGCGTCAACAACGCCTCGGCGATCAACCTGGGCTCCATCGAGGAAGTCCCGCTCAAACGCTTCGATCTGATGAACGGCATCCAGGTGCGCGGCACCTACGCGGTGTCGCAGGCCTGCATCCCGCACATGAAGGGCCGCGACAACCCGCACATCCTGACGCTGTCCCCGCCGGTTCTCCTCGAGCCGAAATGGCTCAAGCCCACGCCGTACATGATGGCGAAGTTCGGGATGACCTTGTGCGCGTTGGGAATCGCCGAGGAGATGCGGGAGGCGGGCATCGCGTCGAACACGTTGTGGCCGCGCACGATGGTGGCCACCGCGGCTGTGCAGAATCTCCTCGGCGGAGACGAGTCGATGGCGCGTGCACGCAAGCCCGAGGTGTATTCGGACGCGGCGTACGTGATCCTGACCAAGCCGTCGAGCTACACCGGCAACACCTTGTTGTGCGAGGACGTGCTGCTGGAGTCCGGGGTCACCGACCTGTCGGTGTACGACTGCGTGCCGGGATCCGATCTCGGCGTGGATTTCTGGGTCGAGTCGGCCAACCCGCCGGGCTACACGGGCCCGTAGCGTTCGCGAGAGCGCCACCACGGTAGCGCCGCGCGCCTGATCACTACCGTGAAGGCACTTTCGCGAGAGCGCACGGCACACACCGCGCCAGCCGAGGCCGTGGCAGGCTGACCCCATGGTCTCCTCGACAATCTGGTCCGCCGGACGCTACGACGCGGTGGGTGACCGCATAGCCTCGATCGCCGAGCAGGTCGTCGACGCAGCGCACCGACGCCGTTCCCTGCGCGACTGCGCGGTGGTCGACCTCGCCTGCGGCACCGGCAGTGCCGCGCTGGCTGCGGCCGCCCGCGGTGCACAGGTCACCGGTGTCGACTACACCCCGGAACTGCTGACCATCGCCGGGCGACGCGACGGCGCCGAATCGGTCACCTGGCGCACCGGCGACGCGTCCGACACGGGGCTGCCGGCCGGGGCGTTCGACGCGGCGGTGTCGAACATGGGCATCATCTTCGTCGACCCCGCCGCGCAGGTCACCGAGATCATCCGCCTTCTCAAACCCAGGGGCGTTCTTGCCTTTTCGGCGTGGGTGCGCGCCACCAGCAATCCGTTCTTCGACCCCGTCGTCGCGGTGCTGGGCCCGCCGGCGTCGTCCGGCTTCTCCCCCGATCAATGGGGCGACACCGACCTGTTGACCGCCCGACTGGCGCCGCATTTCGATGACATCGACATTCTGCGCGGCCGGCACCGGTGGGAGTTCGAGTCGCTGGACGCGGCAATGCACTTCCTGCGCGCGGAGTCTCCGGTGCACGTGGAGACCTTCCGCCGCGCCGACCCCGCCCAGCAGGACAGGCTGGCGACGGAGTTCGAGAACACCTTGCAGCGGCACGTCGAGGCGTCCGGCGCGGTGGCCTTCGAAGCCCCCTATGTGGTGGTCACCGCGACGGTGCGTGCGTGAGTTCTCACTGCGCCTGATAGAGGATGCCGCGTCCGATCGCCTCGCGGACCACCGGCAGTGCCGCTGTGGCCAGCGCGTCGGCGTCCACGCCGTGAAAACGGGCCAGCAGATCGATCAGCGTGCCCAGCGGGACCTCGCCGCGGCAGCCGGCGAACAGCGCGCGCGAAACCTCGTCGACGCCGATCACCGCGCCCGGACCGCCCGGGCGGCGTACCGCGGCGCCGACCACCTGCCAGCCGTCGGGCCCGGGCAGGGACTGCTCTTCAAGGAACACCGGCGCGGTGGACAGCCGGGCGGCGAGCAGTTGCTCGTCACCGGTGTCGTGCAGGTACTCGCGGCGGGCCAGGAACGCCTCGACCTCGGGGCCCGTCAGCGCCTCGTCGGCGCCGGTGATCTCTTCGAAAACCTGGTCGGGACTTCGGGTTTCGCCGACGCGGGGAGCGCGGAGGGTGATCATGCCCATGCCGACCCCGGCGACGCCCTCGGCGTCGAACCAGTCCAGCCACTGCCCGCCCCGGCGCGCCGCGTCCTCGGGCGGCTCACCGGCATCCGACGTCCACAGCGAGACGTAGCTGATGGGATCCGCGAACTCGCGCTGCACCACCCAGGCGTGCAACCCGGTCCCGGCCAGCCAGGAACCCACGCGGTCGCGCCAGGCTCCCTCCTCCTGGCCGCGGCGCACGATCCAGTTCGCCATGATCTGGGCGGTGCCGCCAGGCTCCAGAACCTCAGCGACCTGCTCGATGAGGTTCTGGCACAGCGCATCTCCGGCCATCCCCGAGTCGCGGTAGATGTAGTCGAGCGTTCCGGCGCCGACCACGAACGGCGGGTTGGACACGATCAGGTCGAAACGTTCACCGGCCACCGGCTCGAACATGCTGCCGCACCGCAGATCCCAGGACATGCCGTTGAGGCGTGCGGTGGCCGCCGCGAGCGCCAGCGCCCGCGGGTTGGTGTCGGTGGCGACGATGTCTTCGCAGTGCGCGTCGAGGTGCAGCGCCTGGATCCCGCATCCGGTGCCCAGATCCAGCGCGCGACGTACCGGAGAGCGCACGACGGCGTGGGCCAGCGACACCGACGCCCCGCCGATGCCCAGGACGTGGTCGTGACGGACAGGACCCGACCGCAGCGCGGAATCCTGGTCGGAGACCACCAGGAAGTCGCGCGCGCCGTCGCTGTGCGGCCGGATGTCGAGCACGGCGCGCACCGTGTCCGGGCCGGCGGGTTCGACGACGCCGTTGTCGATGAGCGCGTCGACGCCCGCGCCGGGCAGCGCCTGCCCGACCCGGTCCCTGGACTCGGCGGTGCCCAGCAGGAACAGCCGGACCAACGTGGCCAGCGGACGGTCGCCCGGTTCGGCGCGGTCGGTCGCGCGCAGCGCCGACCACCACAGTCCGCGGCTGAACGCCGCCGAGGCGTCGGCTCCGAGCAGTTCGGCCACCCCGTCGGTGGTGTACTCGGCGGCCCGCAGATCGGCGGCCAGCGTGTCGACCACGCCGGAGGCGTGCAGCGGGTGGCTCAAAGCAGCGTGCCCTGCTCGGCCTGCGGCTCGACCGGCGCGATGAGTTCCGGGCCGTTGTTGCGCACGCTGTTCACCAGCTTCGACACCTCACGGATCTCGATACGGTCGAGGTCGCCGTGGCCGCGCAGCAGGCCCTCGTCTATCGGGGCGTCCGGGTCCAGCCAGCGGTCCCAATCGCGCTCGCTGACGGTCAGCGGCATCCGGTCATGGATGTCGGCCAGCGGCCCGGCGGCGTCGGTGGTGATGATCGTGCAGCTCAGCAAAGGTTTGGTGTCCTTGCCGGCGTCCTTGGGGCGCCACGTCGACCACAACCCCGCCATGAACAGCGGTTCACCGTCGCCGGCGTACATGAAAAACGGTGTCTTGGCGCCCTTGTCGCCGCGCCATTCGTACCAGCCGTCCATCGGCACCAGGCACCGCTTGGCCTTGGCCGAGCTGCGGAACGCCGGCGAGGAGGTCACCTTGTCGGAGCGGGCGTTGATCAGCAGGGGTCCGCTCTTGGTGTCCGGGCCGCCGTCGTCGGTGGCCTTCGCCCACGGCGGCACCAGGCCCCAGCGCATCAGCCGCACCCGCCGGGTCGCCTCGTCGTCGGGGTCGGTGTGGCGTTTGACGACGGTCGCGACCGTGGTCGTCGGCGCCACGTTGTAGTTGGGGCCCGGCGCGTCCTTGCGCTCTGCCGTCGCCTCGTCGATGGCCTTGATCTTCTCGGCCAGCAGCGCCGGATCGGTCGTCACCGCGAATCGTCCGCACATGGTCTCCATGGTTCCAGACCCGGAGAATCCGGCGCGACGGGCGACGTCCAGGGTGCTTTCACGCCCCGGGTCCGCGACAGGGAACAATGAACCCGTGACTACCTGGCCGGCACCGTCGACAGCTACGCCCATCCATGCGACCGTCACCGTGCCGGGCTCGAAATCACAGACCAACCGGGCGCTGGTGCTGGCCGCGCTGGCGGTGCCCCAGGGGGTGTCGACGGTCAGCGGAGCGCTACGCAGCCGGGACACCGACCTGATGATCGCGGCCCTGCAGGGGCTCGGGGTGTCCGTTGAGTCCGACGACAGCGACGCCACCGAGCTGACCCTCGGCGGGGCGTTGGCTCCCGAGGCCGAGGCACGCATCGACTGCGGTCTGGCCGGGACGGTGCTGCGGTTCGTCCCGCCGGTCGCGGCGCTGACCACCGAGGACGTCACGTTCGACGGCGACGAGCAGGCCCGCTCGCGCCCGATCGCCCCGTTGCTGGACGGGTTGCGCGGGCTGGGGGTGTCCGTCGACGGTGACGGTCTGCCGTTCACGGTGCGCGGCCAGGGATCGGTACGCGGCGGCACAGTCGAGATCGACGCGTCGGGATCGTCGCAGTTCGTGTCGGGGCTGCTGTTGTCCGGCGCCGCGTTCACCGAGGGTCTGACCGTCGTGCACACCGGCGGCGCGGTGCCGTCCGCTCCGCACATCGCGATGACGGTGGCGATGCTGCGCGACGCCGGCGTCGAGGTCGACGACAGCGCCACCAACCGCTGGCAGGTGGCGCCGGGCCCGATCGCGGCCCGGCACTGGGTCGTCGAACCCGACCTGTCCAACGCGGTCCCCTTCCTGGCTGCCGCCGTGATCAGCGGGGGCACAGTGCGGATCATGGGCTGGCCGACGGCCAGCACACAGCCCGCCGATACCATCCTGTCGCTGCTTACCGGCCTGGGAGCCCATGTGCGGCAAGGTGATTCCTACCTGGAGGTGCAGGGCGCGACGGCTTATGACGGCATCGACGTCGACCTGCGCGACGTCGGTGAGCTCGCCCCGTCGGTTGCGGCGATGGCGGCGCTGGCCACCCCCGGCTCGGTGTCACGGCTGCGCGGCATCGCGCATCTGCGCGGGCACGAAACCGACCGATTGGCAGCGCTGAGCGCCGAGCTGAACCGCGTCGGCGGGCAATGTGAGGAGACCGAGGACGGCCTCGTGATCACCGCCCGGCAGATGCACGGCGGCGTGTGGCGGTCCTATGCCGACCATCGGATGGCGACCGCCGGAGCGATCGTGGGCCTGCGGGTGCCGGGCATCGAGGTCGAGGACATCGGCACCACCGCCAAGACGCTGCCGGACTTTCCGCAGCTGTGGGCCGACATGCTGGCCGGTCAGACCGACCTTCAGACCGGCGCCGCGCACGCGCGGAGGAAATAAAAGCCTTTGAGCAAGCGCGAATACGACGAGTCCGATGTCCGGATCCGACCCGGACGCGGCACTCGCCCGCGCACCAAGACCCGCCCCGAACACGCCGACGCCGAGCGGGCCATGGTGGTGACCGTCGACCGGGGCCGCTGGGGCTGCGTCCTCGACGGCGACCCTGCGCGCCGGGTGACGGCGATGCGGGCCCGCGAGCTGGGCCGCACACCGATCGTGGTCGGCGACGATGTCGACGTGGTGGGCGACCTGTCAGGCCGCGCCGACACCCTGGCCCGCATCGTGCGTCGCGGTGAACGCCGAACAGTGTTGCGGCGCACCGCAGATGACACCGATCCGACCGAGCGGGTGGTGGTCGCCAACGCCGATCAGCTGCTGATCGTGGTGGCGCTGGCCGATCCGCCGCCCCGCACGGGTCTGGTCGAACGCACGCTGATCGCCGCGTACGCCGGCGGACTGACGCCGATCCTGTGTCTGACCAAGACCGACCTCGCACCGGCAGCGCCGTTCGCCGAACAGTTCCGCGACCTCGATCTGACCATCACCACCGCCGGGCGCGACGACCCTTTGGATGCGGTCGGCGCCCTGCTGGCCGGCAAGGTCACCGCGCTGCTGGGCCATTCCGGGGTCGGTAAGTCGACGCTGGTGAATCGCCTTGTGCCCGAAGCGGAACGGGCGATCGGCACGGTCACCGACGTGGGCAAGGGCCGGCACACCTCGACGCAGTCGGTGGCGTTGCCGCTGAAGGCGGGCGGATGGGTGATCGACACCCCGGGCATCCGGTCGTTCGGTTTGGCCCACATCGCGCCCGACGACGTCGTGCTGGCGTTCTCCGATCTGGCCGACGCGATCGACGACTGTCCGCGGGGCTGCGGGCACATGGGGCCGCCCGCAGACCCTGAGTGCGCGCTGGACGGGCTGACCGGCGCGGCCGAGGCCCGGGTGCACGCAGCCCGCCGGCTGCTGGCTGCGCTGCGGGAAGGGTGAAGGCGGCCGGGATGTTGGTTCCCGTGGATGGTTTGCAGGGCCTGCCCGCCGGGCACGCTTTCGGCGAATGAGGAGGAGTGACTTTGAGCAACGTACCTACGATTGAATTGAACGACGGTGCCACGATTCCGCAGCTCGGCTTCGGCGTCTACCAGGTGCCGCCGGACGAGACGGCCGCCGCGGTGCGGTCGGCCCTCGAGGTCGGTTACCGCCATATCGACACCGCCGAGATGTATCAGAACGAGCAGGGCGTCGGCCAGGGCATCCGTGACGCCGGCATCGACCGCTCCGAGGTGTTCGTCACCAGCAAGCTGAACAACGGCTTCCACAGGCCCGACGACGCCCGCCGCGCGTTCGACGGCACGCTGGAGGCACTCGGCTCCGACTATGTCGACCTGTTCCTGATCCACTGGCCGCTGCCCACCCTGTACGACGGTGACTACGTGTCGACGTGGAAGACACTGGAGGAGTTCAAGAATGACGGCCGGGCGCGCAGTATCGGCGTGTCGAACTTCCAGGTCGCGCACCTGCAGCGGCTCGCCGACGAGACCGGCACCGTGCCGGCGGTGAACCAGATCGAGGTGCACCCGTACTTCGCCAACGACGAGGTGCGCGCCTACGGCCGGCAACACGGCATCGCGACCGAGGCATGGTCCCCGATCGCGCAGGGCAAGGTGCTCGACGATCCCGTCGTCACCCGCATCGCCGACGCGACAGGCAAGACGCCGGCCCAGGTGGTGCTGCGTTGGCACATCCAGCGCGGCGATATCGTGTTTCCGAAATCGGTCAAGCTACAACGCATCAAGGACAACTTCGCGCTGTTCGACTTCGAACTCGGCGACGACGACGTCGCCGCGATCTCCGCACTCGACCGGGGCGAGTCCGGCCGCATCGGACCGAACCCGGACACGTTCGACTACGTCCCCGACTGACAGCGTGGCACGACACAGAATCGCCCGCTGTCGGCTGACAGCGGGCGATTCTGTGTCTGCAAGCAGACTCAGGCAGCCAGGTCCCGCGGCTTGACCGCGGCCTTCACGGCGGCCTTCTCGCGCCGGCGCCGGCGCACCGCGGCGATCGCCGACTTCAGCCCCCGCCGCTCGGACGGATCCAGGTCGGCGAACATCCGCTCGCTGCGCGTCTCGGGGGCGTCGTCGGCGGTGTCGCGCAGGAACCGGTCCGGCAGCGACAGTTTCGCGATCGTGCGCCACGACTTGCCGTACTGCACCAGGAAAGAGCCGGTGGTGTAGGGCAGGTCGTACTTCTCGCAGAGCTCGCGCACCCGCAGCGAGATCTCGTGGAGCCGGTTGCTGGGCAGATCCGGGCACAGGTGATGCTCGATCTGGTAGCACAGGTTGCCGCTCATGAACCGCAGCACGGGGCCGTTGTCGAAGTTGGCGCTGCCGAGCATCTGCCGCAGGTACCACTGGCCGCGGCTCTCACCGATCATGTCGGTCTTGGTGAATTTCTCTGCGCCGTCGGGGAAATGGCCGCAGAAGATCACCGCGTTGGACCAGATGTTGCGGATCACGTTGGCGACCGCGTTGGCCGTCAGCGTCGACTTGAACGTCGCGCCGGGTGACAGCGACGTCACCGCGGGGAACGCCACGTAGTCCTTGAACACCTGCTGGCCGGCCTTGACCCCGAACTCACGGACCCGCACCAGCGTGGCCCGGCGATCGTCGCGGCCCTTGGAGATCTTGCCGAGCTCCAGGTGCTGCAGACCCACGCCCCACTCGAACCCGACGGCGAGCAGGGTGTTGAAGAACAGGTTGAGCATGTTCATCGGCCGCCACCGCTGATCGCGGGTCACGCGGATGACGCCGTAGCCCACGTCGTCGTCCATGCCGAGGATGTTCGTGTACTTGTGGTGCATGAAGTTGTGGGTGAAGCGCCAGTGCTTGGAGGCGCCGCTCATGTCCCATTCCCATGAGGAGGAATGGATCTCGGGATCGTTCATCCAATCCCACTGACCGTGCATGACGTTGTGGCCGATCTCCATGTTCTCGATGATCTTGGCCACGCCCAAGGTCGCGGTGCCGGCCCACCAGAACCGGCGCTTGGAGCTGCCCGCCAGCATCAGCCGGCCGGCCACCTCCAGCGCACGCTGGGCGGCGATGGTGCGGCGGATGTAACGCGCATCCCGCTCGCCTCGGGAGTCCTCGATGTCCTGGCGGATGGCGTCCAGTTCGCGTCCGAGATTCTCGATGTCGGTCTCGGTCAGGTGCGTGAACTCTGGTACGTCGGTGATGGCCATTATCAGCCCTCCTCTCGTCTACCTACGCTACCGTAACCTACGTCGTCGTAGGTTACTAGTCAGTAAATGTCAGACGTCGAGCACACAATCACCCGATGCGGCCGACACGCACGTCTGCACCCGGGTTCCCGGCTCGTGCTCCACCCCGGTGCGCAGGTCGCGCACATGGCCGTCCAGCAGACCCACCACGCACGACTGGCAGATGCCCATGCGGCAGCCGAACGGCATCTGGATCCCGGCGGCCTCACCCGCGTCCATCAGTGAGGTTGCACCGTCGACGGTGGCGGTCTTGCCCGACCGGGAGAATTCGACGGTGCCGCCGCTGCCGTGCGCGGCCCGGGTGACGGCGAAGCGCTCCAGGTGCAGACGGTCGGCGATCCCGGCCGCCCCCCAGGTCCGCTCGGCGGCTTCGAGCATGGCCTCGGGTCCGCACGCCCACGTCTGGCGTTCCCGCCAATCGGGCACCACCTCGTCCAGGCGGGCCAGGTCCAGCCGACCCACGGTGCGGGTGGGCCGCAGTTGCAGCCGGTAACCGTCGTGCCGGGCGGCCAGCGCGGACAGTTCGGCGCCGAACATCACGTCGTCCTCGGTGGGCGCCGAGTGCACGTGTGCCACGTCGGTGATCTGCTCACGCCGCGCGAGCGTGCGCAGCATCGACATCACCGGGGTGATGCCCGACCCTGCGGTCAGGAACAGCACCGAGTCGGGCGCCGGATTCGGCATGACGAAGTTGCCTTGCGGCGCAGCCAGTCTGACGATCGTTCCGGGCGCGACGCCGCCGACCAGGTGTGTCGACAGAAAGCCCTCGGGCATCGCCTTGACCGTGATGGTGATGGTGCGCGAGCCCTTGCTGGTGATGGGACTGCTGGTCAGAGAGTAGGACCGCCAGCGCCAACGGCCGTCGACCAGCAGTCCGATACCGATGTATTGACCCGCCTCGTAGTCGAACGAGAACCCCCATCCCGGCTTGATGACCAGGGTGGCCGAGTCGACGGTTTCGCGGCGCACCTCGAGCACGCGTCCGCGCAGTTCCCTGGCCGACCACAGCGGGTTGGCCAGTTGCAGGTAGTCGTCGGGCAGCAACGGTGTGGTGATCCGGCCTGCGATGGTGCGCAGCAGATGCCAGCCGGGCCGTTCCTTGGCGCCGGCGATCGTCGGCCGCACCGTGTCGGCGACCTTCGCGGTGTTCTTGATGGTGTTCTTGGCCATGGGCTCCTACCCGGCTTGCTGTGGCTGTCGATGGCGTACCCACCGGAGCGACGCGTGAACCTACGGTACCGTAACTTACGGCACCGTATCCAGCCTCAGAGCAGCTCGAGCAGGAACGGAAACTCCTGGGGCGCGTACCACGCCAGGTCGTGGTCCTGGGCGTCGCCGACGGTCAGCTCGGCGTCCTCGTCCCCGAGATCGGCGGCGTCGATGACCTCCGTCGCGGCCAGCACGGCGGCCTCGGCCGCCGCTGTGTCGACGTAGCCGGCGATCACCCGGTCGAGCGGGACGGCCCCGGAGATGCGGACCACGGCGTCGTCGAGGTCGGGCCGCGCGGTGACGGCGTCGTCGTCGAGGTCGGCTTCGACCACCACCCGCCGCGGCGGCAGACCACCGGTGCCCGCGTCGTCGAGGATGCGCAGCGACGCCAGCGCCGCCTCACGCAAGGCGACATCGGCCAGTTCGTCCTCGTCCCCCTCGGCATAGGCCTCCCGCAACGCCGGCGTCACCGCGAACGCGGTCCCGTTGACGGGCCGCAGGGATTCGTCGGCGACCAGGCGTTGCAGCATGGCCAGTGTTGCCGGGACGTAGACGCGCACGACCTGAAGGGTAGCCGCCCGGTCGCGCTCACCTGCTCAGCGCGACGCGCTCGGCTCGTCGTCGTCGGTGTCGGCGTGCGGGTCCTTCTGCACGGCGAGCACGAAGTCGTCGCCGTGCGCGGTGACCCCGGCGATCACCGCGCTGTTCACGGCCTCGACGGCGTATTCGCGCCGCACGATCATCGGGTCGCGACGCAGATCCTTGAGCAGCGACACCGCCAGCCCGACCATCACCAGCACAAACGGCAGCGCCGCGATGATCGTGATGGTCTGCAGGCCGGTCAGTGCGTCCTCGCCGCCGACGAGCAGCATCACCGCGGCGACGGCGCCGGTGGCCACACCCCAGAACACGACGGTGCCGCGGCTGGGTCTGATGGTGCCCTTCTGCGACAGCGAGCCCATCACGATCGACGCGGCGTCGGCGCCGGAGACGAAGAAGATCGCCACCAGGATCATGACCACCACGCTGGCGACCGTCGCGATCGGATACTGGTCGAGCAGTGTGAACAACTGCTCCTCCACGCCGCCCTCGCCGGCCAGATCGGTGCCGCTCTGTTGCACGTTGATCGCCGAACCGCCGAACACCACGAACCAGACCAGTGACACCAGGCTCGGCACCACCAGTACGCCGGCGACGAACTGACGGATGGTGCGGCCCCGCGAGATGCGGGCGATGAACATGCCGACGAACGGTGTCCACGACACCCACCACGCCCAGTAGAAGATCGTCCACGACTGCAGCCAGGCGTTGACGTCGGGACCCTCGGCGCCGGTGCGCGCCGACATCATGCTCAGGTCGGCGAAGTAGCTACCCAGCGTGGTCGGCAACAGGTTGAGAATGAAAACCGTAGGGCCGACCACGAACACGAAGAAGGCCAGCGCGATCGCCATCACCATGTTGATGTTGGACAGCCACTGGATGCCGCGCGCCACCCCGGAGACCGCCGACAGCACGAAACACAGTGTCAGCACCGTGATGATGACGACCAGGATCGTGTTTCCGGTCTCTCCGATGCCGCCGACGATCTGCAGACCGCTACGAATCTGCAGGGCACCCAAGCCCAGCGAGGCCGCCGAACCGAACAGCGTGGCGAAGATCGCCAGCATGTCGATGACCTTGCCCCACGCGCCGTTGGCCCGGGGGCCGAGCAGCGGTTCGAACGCGGCACTGATCAGCTGCAGACGCCCCTTGCGGTACACGCCGTAGGCAATCGCCAGACCCACCACGGCGTAGATCGCCCACGGGTGCAGACTCCAGTGGAACAGCGTGGTGGCCATCGCGTTCTGCACGGCCTCGGGGTTGCCTGCCGGACCGGTACCGGGCGGCGGGGTCGTGAAATGCGACAACGGTTCGGCGACCCCGAAGAACATCAACCCGATGCCCATGCCCGCGCTGAACATCATCGCGACCCACGAGATCCCCTTGAACTCCGGCGGTTCGTCGTCGCGGCCCAGCGGGATCGTGCCGTACCGGCCGAGCGCCAGGTACAGCACGAACACCACGAAGCCGGTGCTGGTGAGCACGAACAGCCAGCCGGTGTTGTTCATCACCCAGGTCAGCGCCGCGCTCGAGACGCCGGCCAGCGTCTCGGTGCTCAGGAAACCCCACGTCAGGAAGCTGAGCGCGATGACGGCGGTGACACCGAACACCACCCAGTCGATGCCGCGACTGCGGGTGATCCGCTCCTCCTCGACCGGGATGTCGAGCACCGGGTGACGGCCGGAGTCGGCGTCCCCCTCGGAAGAAGGAACAACGGTCGCCTGGTGCTCGGAAAAGTCAGCCATCGCCGACCATTCGACCCTTGTGGCGCTGCCCAGTCAATCCCGGGCCCGCTACGACATGGTCACCGCGCGGCTTCCACCAGCTCGTCGAGGCTCTCGCGGAGCAGGCTGGGCAGCATGTCGACGTCGCTCATCGCGTCGCGGTCGGCGTTGATGCCGAAGTACAGCATCCCGTTGTAGGACGTGACGCCGATCGCCAGTGTCTGGTTGTGCAGCAACGGCGGAACAGCGTAGGACTCCAGCAGTTTCGTGCCGGCGATGTACATCTGGTTCTGGGCGCCGGGAGCATTCGTGATGAGTAGATTGAACAGCCGCGCCGAGAAGCTCGTCGCGACACGAATGCCCATGGCGTGCAACGTCGGTGGCGCGAAGCCCGACAGCGTGATGATGGTGCGGGCGTCGACGAGGGCCGGCGCGGTCGGATGCGTTTCGGTGGCGTGCGCGATCTGGGACAGCCTGACCACCGGATTCCCTTCTCCCACAGGAAGATCCACCAGAAACGGCGCTACCTCGCCGATCGCCTGGCCGGGACCGGCGGAGTCGATCTCGGCGTCGGGGTACACCGGCATCGGCGCCATCGCGCGCACCGTGGTCGACGCGCGCACCGGTTCCCCGCGCGACAGCAGCCAGTTGCGCAGCGCGCCGGCGACCATCGCGAGCACCACGTCGTTGACGTCGCAGTCGTAGCGGGCCCTCACGGCGCGGAACTCGTCGAGGCTGCCCGAGGCCACTGAGAAGCGCCGGTTGCGGGACACGGTGGTGTTCAGCGGGCTGCTCGGCGCGGCGCCGCGGGCGACGGTGCGCGCCACGTCCGCGGCGCGACGCCCGAGGTCGACGAGATGGCTGGTGTTGGTGACGGCCTCGGTCATCATCGAGCGGACGGCGGCGGCCTGCGCAGTGGGTCGCATGATCCACTCACCGAGCGCGCCCATCAGCAGCTGCCGGTCACCGGGTTCGCGGCCGGGGATCCAGATGTCCTCACCGAACTCCGGCGGCTTCTGGGTGCGGTCGGCGATCACGTGCCCGATCTCCAGCGCGGTCATGCCGTTGACGAGCGCCTGATGCGACTTCGTGTAGATGGCCAGCCGGTTCTTGGCCAGGCCCTCGACCAGGTACATCTCCCACAGTGGCCGGGTCTTGTCCAGCGGGCGGGACCCGAGCCGGGCCACCAGTTCGTGCAGCTGGGCGTCGCTGCCCGGCGACGGCAGCGCCGAGCGCCGGACGTGGTAGGTGATGTCGAAGTCACGGTCGTCGATCCACACCGGCCGGGCCAGTCCGAGGGTTACCTCGCGCACCTTCTGCCGGTAGCGAGGGATCTGCGGTAGCCGCTGCTCGACGGTGGCCAGCAGTGTCTCGTAGCTCAGCCCGTTGCGGGGCCTGCGCAGGATCTGCAGCGACCCGACGTACATCGGCGTCGCCGAGTTCTCCAGGCGGAAGAAGGACGCGTCCGACGCCGACAACCTCGTCACCATGTGCGGCGCTGCCTCCCCATTCGCCTCGTCGCTGTACGGACCCTGCCACGGTATCGGCATTCCCCCGGGCAGCCCACCACATGTGCACATCAGGTGCTCGATGGGGTCCGGCAGCCGTGCGAACATGGAGCGGTCTGCAACTCTCCGGCAGATCGACCACCGCGATCACTGGAGAGCCCGCATGTCCGCACCCCGCAACCTGTCCGAACTCGCGCAGCCGCCGTCGGCGTGGAGAACCTCGCCGGTCGTCGATTACGAACCCCGCCCACGGCCGTTGGCCCGCCCGGCGCCGCCGTGCCCGGTCCCGTCCGGGGCAGCCCTGCACCGGGCGCCGCAACGACCGGTGCGCACCCGCCGTCCGCCGCCACTTTCCCACGAGCCGCCGCCGCCGCGGTCGGCCGTGCTGTTCGCCGAGACCGCGTTGCGCCGGGTCATCGAGGTCATCGACCGGCGCCGGCCCGTGGCGCAGCTGCGTCCGCTGATGCCGCCGGTGCTCGTCGACTGCGTCATCGCCCGCGCCGCGGCGCCGCGGACGGGCAGCGCGACGCTGCGACGGGTGCGGGTCCGCTCCGTCGGCAGCGACGGGGAGGTCACCGCCGCGGAGGTGTTCGCGTCGTTCACCCGCAGCGGCCGCGTACACGCCGTCGCGGGACGGATCATCCGCCACGACAACCGCTGGCGCCTGGTGGCGCTGCAGATCGGATGAGTCAGCGGCGCTTGGCGTGCCGGCCGCTCTTCTGCTGCTGGCGGGCGGCCTCGCGCCGTTCCTTGCGGCTGCCGCCGGTCGACGGAGCGCCGCCTGAGCGCTTGACCTCGACGCCGCCGTCCTCGGACGGACCCGAGTAGGTCAGCGGCTGGGCCTTCTCGTCGAGCCCCTTGGCGCGTAGGCCGGCCGCGGGGGCGGGCCGCTCCTTGGTGGCCACGCCGCCCTGCTGGGCCGCGGCGGCGGCGAACTCGGCGAGGCCGGACGGGGTGGGCTGGGCGGCCACCGCCGGCGCGGCTGGGGCCCGCTCGACCTGCACGTTGAACAGGAAGCCGACCGACTCCTCCTTCATGCCGTCGAGCATCGCGACGAACATGTCGTAGCCCTCACGGGCGTATTCGACCTCAGGCCGCTGCTGGGCCAGCCCGCGCAGGCCGATGCCCTCGCGCAGGTAGTCCATCTCGTAGAGATGCTCGCGCCATTTGCGGTCTAGCACGTTGAGCAGCACGTTGCGCTCCAGCTGACGCATCGCGCCTTCGCCGGCGATCTCCTCGATCTCACGCTCACGCTCGGCGTAGGCCCGCTCGGCGTCGGCGATCAGCGCGTCGAGAAGCTCCTCGCGGGTCAGCTCGCCGGGCTCGCCGACGGCGTCGGAGTCGATCAGGTCGTGGTGGTCGATGCTCACCGGGTAGAGCTGCTTGAGCCCTTCCCACAGCTTCTCCAGGTCCCAGTCCTCGGAGTAACCCTCGGCGGTGGCGCCGTCGACGTAGGCGGTGATCACGTCGACCAGGATCTTGTGGGCCTGCTCGGCGAGGTTCTCGCCTTCCAGGATGCGGCGGCGCTCGGCGTAGATCACCTTGCGCTGCTGGTTCATCACCTCGTCGTACTTCAGCACTTCCTTGCGGATGTCGAAGTTCTGCTGCTCGACCTGGGTCTGGGCGCTCTTGATCGCGCGCGAGACCATCTTGGCCTCGATCGGCACGTCGTCGGGCAGGTTCAGCCGGGTTAGCAACGTCTCCAGGGTGGCGCCATTGAAGCGGCGCATCAGCTCGTCGGCCAGCGACAGGTAGAAGCGGGACTCACCGGGGTCGCCCTGGCGGCCGGAGCGACCGCGCAGCTGGTTGTCGATGCGGCGCGACTCGTGCCGTTCGGTGCCGAGCACGTAGAGCCCGCCGACGGCGATGACGTCCTTGGCTTCTTCGGCCACCTCCTCCTTGACCGCGGGCAGCTCCTCGTGCCAGGCCTGCTCGTACTCGTCGGGCGTCTCGACCGGATCGAGGCCGCGCTGACGCAGCCGCCGGTCGAGCAGGTAGTCGACGTTGCCGCCGAGCACGATGTCGGTGCCGCGGCCGGCCATGTTGGTGGCGACCGTGATCGCGCCGAGCCGGCCGGCCTCGGCGATGATGCCGGCCTCCTGCTCGTGGTACTTCGCGTTGAGCACGTTGTGCGGGATGCGCCGCTTCTCGAACTGCCGGGACAGGAACTCGGAGCGTTCCACGCTGGTGGTGCCGATCAGGACCGGCTGGCCCTTCTCGTAGCGCTCGGTCACGTCGTCGACGACGGCGATGAACTTGGCTTCCTCGGTCTTGTAGATGAGGTCGGACTGGTCGGAGCGGATCATCGGCCGGTTGGTCGGGATCGGCACCACGCCGAGCTTGTAGATCTCGTGCAGCTCGGCGGCCTCGGTCTCGGCGGTGCCGGTCATGCCGGCCAGCTTGTCGTAGAGGCGGAAGTAGTTCTGCAGCGTGATGGTCGCGACGGTCTGGTTCTCGGCCTTGATCTCGACGTGTTCCTTGGCCTCGATCGCCTGGTGCAGGCCCTCGTTGTAGCGCCGGCCGATCAGCACGCGGCCGGTGAAGTCGTCGACGATGAGAACCTCGCCGTTGCGGACGATGTAGTGCTTGTCGCGCTCGAACAGCTCCTTGGCCTTGATGGCGTTGTTGAGGTAGCTGATCAGGGGCGAGTTGGCGGCCTCGTAGAGGTTCTCGATGCCCAGCTGGTCCTCAACGAACTCGACGCCGAGCTCGTTGATGCCGACCACCCGCTTCTTGATGTCCACCTCGTAGTGGACGTCCTTCTCCATCAGCGGGGCCAGCCGGGCGAACTCGGTGTACCAGTTCGAGCCGCCGTCGGCGGGGCCGGAGATGATCAGCGGGGTGCGGGCCTCGTCGATCAGGATGGAGTCGACCTCGTCGACGATCGCGAAGTTGTGGCCGCGCTGGACGCAGTCCTCGAGCCGCAGCGCCATGTTGTCGCGCAGGTAGTCGAAGCCGAACTCGTTGTTTGTGCCGTAGGTGATGTCGGCGTTGTAGGCCGCCCGGCGCTGATCCGGGGTCATCTGGGACAGGATCACGCCGACCTCGAGGCCGAGGAAGCGGTGCACGCGGCCCATCTGCTCGGCGTCGCGCTTGGCGAGGTAGTCGTTGACCGTGACGATGTGCATGCCCTTGCCGGACAGCGCGTTCAGATAGGCCGGCAGCACCGCGGTCAGCGTCTTGCCTTCACCGGTCTTCATCTCGGCGACGTTGCCGAAGTGCAGCGCGGCGCCGCCCATCACCTGGACGTCGAAGTGCCGCTGGTTGAGCACCCGCCAGGCCGCCTCGCGGGCCACGGCGAACGCCTCGGGCAGCAGGTCGTCGAGGTCCTCCTTGCCGTCGGCCAGCCGCCGGCGAAACTCGTCGGTCTTGGCCCGCAGCTCGGCGTCGGAGAGCTTCTCGATGTCGTCGGACAGGGTGTTGACATAGTCAGCCACCCCCTTGAGGCGCTTGACCATGCGGCCTTCGCCGATACGGAGCAACTTCGACAGCACGCTGAATACCTTTTTCCTCGCCGGATGCGTTACGCGAATAGACGGACACCATCGTAGGTGACGCGCCGAAAATGCTGGTCGCGCGTCTCCGCCGCGACGTGCCGGATCCTCGTGGCCGCCTCACAGCCGCGGTGGGGCGCACACGGAAATCCCCCGGGATCCGACACATCGGGCCCCGGGGGATTCCGGTTGCTCAGGAGGGTACGGCGAGCTTGATCAAGCCGTAGTCGAACGCGTGGCGCCGGTAGACCACGCAGGGCCGGTCGCTCTCCTTGTCATGGAAGAGGAAGAAGTCGTGGCCCACGAGTTCCATCTCGTAGAGCGCGTCGTCGACGGTCATCGGGGTGGCCGGATGTTCCTTGACACGCACGATCCGCCCGGGTTCGTGGTCGTCGGCGGTGTCGGCGAGTCCGGCATCGGGGGTCGCGCCATCTTGGGTGGGCGGCGCGAACACCTGCTCGAGGTGGTCAGGTGAACAGGCCTCGTGCAGCGACCGCGGGGTTTTGTCCCCGTAGTGGATCTTGCGACGGTCCTTGCTCTTGCGCAGCCTGCTCTCAAGTTTGCTCACCGCCGCTTCCAGGGCGGCGTAGAAGCTGTCTGCGCACGCTTCACCGCGCACCACCGGGCCGCGCCCCCGCGCGGTGATCTCCACGTGCTGACAGTTCTTGCGCTGCCGGCGGTTCTTCTCGTGATAAAGCTCGACTCCGAAGAGGTAAATGGTGCGGTCGAATCTCTCAAGACGGGCCAGTTTTTCGGCGACATAGGCGCGGAAATGATCGGGCACTTCGACGTTGCGCCCAGTCACCACCACCTCGGCGTTCGGAGTCGCGTCAGACGACCCCGCCGCGTCGTCGGGGTCCATCAAAATCGTGCTGTCGGCGTCCACGGAAATTCTTGACATACTTGGCAACTCGATTTCCTCTCGCGATCGCACGCCCCGTGCGTGCCCAACTGAACAGACGTGGCACCGACGGGGCTTTCTGGTCTCGCCACTCGCCGGTGCAAGGTGTCGACTACTCACCTCCTACCGCTGGCGCGATACCGGCGTCTCGCTACTGAGCGCCGCCGTGAAATGTTCACGGATGGTTGGTGCCGACGGTAGTCGCTGTTCACCGGACGTGCCACTAATTCGTCCTTCTGTTCTCAGTTCTTCACGCCGGATTGATCCTCGGGTAATCAGGCGCGGGAGGTCACGCGTTCGCCAGCGCGAGCACAGCAACGACATCGGCCCCGATGGTTTGCAGGACGCGGACCGATTCGGCGGCGGTGGCGCCCGTGGTGATCACGTCGTCGACCACCACCACGGGGTCGGCGACGGGCCCGCGCACACGCACCCGCCCGGCGACGTTGCGCTGCCGCGCCGCCGGCGACAGCCCGACGGAGTCGCGGGTGAACGCCCTGAAGCGCAGGACCGGAGCGACCGTCACCCCGGGCAGGCCCGCCGCGGCGTCGCGGGCGATGCGGGTCACGGGGTCACCGCCGCGGCGCCGGGCCGCCGTGCGGCGCGTGGGCGCCGGCACCAGGGTCAGCGGCACGTCGAGCAGCCCCCAAACCAGCAAATGCGCGAGCGCGTCGGACAGTGCCGCGGCGAGCGGGTGCCGCAGGTCGGCGCGGCCGCGCTCCTTGAGCGCGACGATGGCCTTGCGCCGCGGGCCGGCGTAGCGGCCCAGCGACAGCACCGGCACGCCGGGGTCGATCCGCGGGGTGACCAGGTGCGGTTCGTCGGACCGCACCGCGAGGTCGTCGGCGCAGTTTCGGCACCACGCGGTGCCATCGGTGTCGCATCCGCCGCACTGGAGCGGAAGCACCAGATCGAGCACGGGCCCAGTGTCGGCCCGACGTCCGACAACTCCAACCCCGTTTGTCGCGGAATAGCATTCCTGGCTGCGAAAAAGGCAGCTTTCACAACCACCACTTCTCACTCGCGCCGGGCCGGCCTCGCTCGCGGCGGGCCGGCCTTGCTACTCAGCGATGATCGAGTCTCCCTGCACCCGCAGGGCGACTGGCTGCAGCGGCTTCGCGGCCGGGCCGTTGACCACCGCGCCGTCCAGACCGAATTTGCTGCCGTGGCAGGGGCAGTTGATCGTCCCGTCAGCCACCTCGTCGACCAGGCATCCGTTGTGGGTGCACACCGCCGAGAACGCCTTGTACTCGCCGGCGGCCGGCTGGGTCACCACGATCTCACCGACGATCACGCCGGCGCCCACCGGCACATCGGCGGTCGAGGTCAGCCTCTTGCCCCCCGGTGCCGACGGCGACGCCCCCGACGCCGGGGCCGTCTCCGATACCGACTCCGGTGCGGATCCCGATTCCGATTTCGATCCACCCGAACACGCGGCCACTGCAGCCGCCGCCAAGCCGATCCCCGCACCGGCGAGCACTGTCTTGCGCGGAACTTCCATCGCCATACCGAACCTCTCCGTAGAGCTGGCCGCCGGAGGGCTGTTCCGGCAGCACGTTCAGTGTCAGCCCGGCAGCACCGGCACCGCACCCGCTGACATCAGCGGCCGCACCTCGTTCCATGCCGGGTCCTCGGCGGCCGAGCCCGACAGCAGCAGCACGCCGCGCCCGTCGGCGACATACACCGCCGACGGGCCGGCGGCGACCGTGCGGACCGGCATCAGCAGGTTGCGGCTCGGACCGTCGGAGTTGACCCCGTCGAGGTTGACGTAGGACACCGGGTTCTGCGGGACGGTGCGGGTGACGACGATGTCGTCACCGGTGCGCCAGGACAGCGACACCGCGGTCTCCCCCAGCCCGTAGCCGAGCCGTCGTGGGTAGGTCAGCGCGTAGTTCCCGCCGGCGGTCTGCTCGACCCCGGCCAGGACGATCTTGCCCTCGATCACCATGGCCGCGCGGGTGCCGTCGCGGGAGAGCTGCAGTTCGGCGATGGCGCCCGGGAACCGGGTGACGACAGCGCTGACGTCGACCGGGATCCGGGCGGGCTGTCCGGAGGCGTCCTGGATGACGCGGACGACGTTGTTGCCGTCCACGACGACCCAGACCGCGTCGTCGAGCGACCAGCTGGGCCGGCTCAGGCTGCGGCCGTCCATGGCCTGGGTGGCGTTGCCGCCCAGCGGGCCCACCCACAACGACGACGCCATGTCGGGTGCGCCGGGGCGCAGCGTGACGATGGAGGCGACCTCTTGGCCGGAGCGCGACAGCGCCGCGGCCGTCTGCCCCGGCATCTGTCCGAACGGACCGGGGACGCGCGGAGCACGCTGACCGTCGATCCGCACCAGCGACCCTCCGACGAGCCCGTGCAGGCCTGCCGCCGCGCCGTCGGCGGCGCCGGGGTCGGTCGCCGCGACGTCGGCGGTGTCCCAGCCTTCGGCGAAGCGGTCGTCGAGGGCGGCACCGTCGGCGTTGATCACGTACGGGCCGTTGATGCCCGACCGGGCCAGCGTCCAGATCAGTTGCGCGGCAAGCAGTTGCCTGCTGTGCGGGTCGGTGGTCGACAGGTTCTCCAGATCGATGCGGGCCCCGCCGTAGCCTCGGCCGATGCCGGTCTTGCCACCGTCGGCGCGGGTCACCGGCCCGCGCAACCGCATCGGCGGGCCGAGCAGGTTGCGCACCGTCTTGTCCATCTCGGGGCGCGGGCCGGTGACGAGCTTGCTCACCAGTTCGGTGGCCAGCTGGTCGGGTTCGGACACCGCGACATAGCGAGGGTCGGGCACGACGGTCTTGCCGGTGGGGTCGGCGAAGTACAGGGTGTGCCGCTTGTAGGTGGCCTGGAACTGCTGCCAGTCCAGGAACACTCCGTTGGGCAGCTTGTCGATTCGCCACCCGCCCGAGGTCTTGACCAGTTCGATCGGGCCGGGGTCGGGCAGCGCGCCGGCGCCGGTCTCGAAGACGCCCATGTCCGACAGCGAGCCGAGGATGTCGGCGCGCATCGTGACCTGGACCCGGTCCGGCGAGCGAGTCTCGACGAACACGACGTTGTCGATCAGCAGCGCGCTGCCGGCGTCGTCCCAAGTGGCCGACGCGGATTCGGTGAGGAACTGCCGGGCGGCCAGGTGCCGGTTGGCGGGATCGGCGGTGGCCTTGAGGAATTCGCGCAGCAGCACGTCCGGGTCCATGCCGGGGGTGGGTTTGGGCAGGCTGGGCGGCGCCGGCCGGTCGACGGTCCCGATTGCCTGCGGCGACGACGAGCTCGGCACCCCGGCACAGCCGGTCAACATCACCATGAACGCGCAAAGCCACAGCGCGGCAACGCGTCTCACACGCTCTCCCCTGCCGTCTCGCGCACCCGGCGGCTGGATCCGCCGGACACTTCGATCGGCTTGACCGGCAGCGGGCTGCTGGTCACCTTGTGGCCGCGCACCAGCGGCAGCGTCAGTCGGAAGCAGGCGCCCTTGCCCGGTTCACCCCAGGCTTCCAGCCTGCCCTGGTGTAGCCGGGCGTCCTCGATGCTGATGGCCAGCCCCAGGCCGGTGCCGCCGGAGCGGCGCACGCGGGACGGGTCGGCGCGCCAGAACCTGCTGAACACCAGCTTCTCCTCACCGGGGCGCAGCCCGACGCCGAAGTCGCGGACGGTGACCGCGACCGTGTCCACGTCGGCGGCCATCCGGATCTGGACCGGTTTGTGCTCGGCATGGTCGATGGCGTTGGCGATCAGGTTGCGCAGGATCCGCTCGACCCGGCGCGGGTCGACTTCGGCGATCACCTCGTCGGTGGGAAGGTCGACGTTCATCTCGACGTCGGCATGCTCGGCCAGGTGCCCGACGTTGTCCAGGGCGTTCTGCACGATGGAGCGCAGGTCGACGGCCTCGACGGCCAGTTCGGCGACGCCGGCGTCGTGGCGCGAGATCTCCAGCAGGTCGTTGAGCAGTGACTCGAACCGATCCAGCTCGTTGACCATCAGCTCGGTGGAGCGGCGCAGGGCTGGGTCGAGGTCTTCGGCGTGGTCGTGGATCAAGTCGGCGGCCATGCGCACGGTGGTCAGCGGTGTCCGCAGCTCGTGGCTGACGTCGGAGGTGAAGCGGCGCTGCAGGTTCCCGAACTCTTCGAGCTGGGTGATCTGGCGGTGCAGGCTCTCGGCCATGTCGTTGAACGACACCGCCAGCCGGGCCATGTCGTCCTCGCCGCGCACCGGCATGCGTTCGGTCAGATGTCCCTCGGCGAAGCGTTCGGCGATCCGCGACGCCGACCGCACCGGCAGCACGATCTGGCGGGCGACCAGCAGGGCGATCGCGGCGAGCAGACCGAGCAGCACGATGCCGCCGGTGGCCATGGTGCCGCGCACCAGAGCGATCGTGGAGTCCTCGTTGTTGAGCGGGAAGATCAGGTACAGCTCGAGGTTGGTCACCGGTGACGAGGTGGGGCTGCCGATGATCAATGCGGGCCCGGAGAAGCCGTCGATGTGCACGGTGGCGTACTGGTAGCTGACCTGTCCGGCTTTGACGAAGTCGCGCAGGGTGTCGGGGATCTGGTTGACCGGGCCTGCGGCGGTGGCTGCGCGGGGACCGTCGCCCGGCACGACGAGCACCGCGTCGAACGTCCCGGCAAGGCCGGCGCCCGCGTCGGCTTTGCGGTCGATCAGCGTGTTGCGCGCCAACTGCAGGCTGCTGTCCAACGACCGGGTCTCCTCACCACCGACGATGCCGCTGACGGTGGTGCGGGCGCGTTCGATCTCCTCGGTGGCGGCGCCGACCTTGACTTCGAGAATCCGGTCGGTGATCTGGCTGGTCAGGACGAAGCCGAGGACCAGGATGACGGCCAGCGACAACCCGAGGGTCAGCGTGACCACGCGAAGTTGTAGAGACCGCCGCCACACCGTGCTCAGCGCGCGGCCCAGCACACCCAGTCCGCGGATCAGCGGGGCCGACCGACGGTGGATGCGCCGCCGGGACCCGAAGATCACGGCGACCGCCGGGCGGGCCGTCTGATCACGCCGACGGCGGGCCGTCTGATCACGGAGGTCCGGCCTTGTATCCCACTCCTCGAACGGTCAGCACCACCTGCGGGTTCTCCGGGTCCTTCTCGACCTTGGCCCGCAGCCGCTGGACATGCACGTTCACCAAACGGGTGTCGGCGGGGTGGCGGTAACCCCACACCTGTTCGAGCAGCACATCACGAGTAAACACCTGGCGTGGTTTCCGTGCCAGCGCCACCAGCAGGTCGAACTCCAGCGGCGTCAGTGAGATCTGTTCGCCCTGCCGGGTCACCTTGTGGGCGGGCACGTCGATGTCGATGTCGGCGATCGAGAGCATCTCGGCCGGCTCGTCCTCGTTGCGGCGCAGCCGCGCGCGCACGCGGGCCACCAGCTCCTTGGGCTTGAACGGCTTCATCACATAGTCGTCGGCGCCGGACTCCAGGCCGAGCACCACGTCGACGGTGTCGGTCTTGGCGGTCAGCATGACGATCGGCACGCCGGAATCCGCGCGCAGCACACGGCACACGTCGATGCCGTTCATGCCGGGCAGCATGAGATCCAGCAGCACCAGATCGGGACGCAGTTCGCGCACCGCGGTCAGCGCCTGGGTGCCGTCGCCGATGACGGCGGTGTCGAATCCCTCCCCCCGCAGCACGATGGTGAGCATCTCGGCGAGCGAAGGGTCGTCGTCGACTACCAGGATCCTTTGCCTCATGGTGTCCATGGTGTCACCAGATGGCGATAAAGCGCCGCTACCACGCGGGGTGTTTTGCGAGTTGAGCGCGGTTCGCGGCGTGAGCCTCAGTCGACCGCTTCGAGCACGTCGCGCTGCTCGGCGACGGACTGCAACACCTCGTAGCCGATCTGGCGGACACTGGCGACGACCGGGCTGGTGCAGAGCCGGGCCGAGGTCGTCCCACCGGCCACCCAGCCCAGCGTCGCGCTGCGGGACAGCGCGCGCCGCGCGGCCCGGCCTTCCCGGTCCTCCGTCGGGGCCATCGCCAGCACGAGCTGCTTGCGCGAGTACTGCGCGCCGGCGGCGTCCTGGATGACGGGATTGGTCCACCAGTGCTCGAACGGAATCCGGGAACCGCTGAAGATCTGGTCACCGCTGCGGGTGCGGATCGGCGCCGGCGGGTACATCGCGAGCTTCGGGACGTACTCCTCGGCGCCGTGGTGGCGGCTGCGGATCCGCATCAGGGTGAGCCCGGCGAGCGCGCAGGTCGTCTTCTGGTTGGGCACACCGGCGGTGTCCACCCAGGTCAGCGTGTCACGCAATCCGTAGAGCGCATCCGATCCGTCGGTGCGATACAGCAGCGCCCGCAGGTGACCGGCCAACGGTTTCACCTCGGTGTGCCGGCCCTGATCGAAGCGCTGATTCGCCGACCTGACGCAGGCGAGCAGCTGATCCAGTGTTTGCAGCGATACGGTCTGGACACGCGATTGAACGAGCAACGATTCCCCCTGAGCACAACTGTCACCGTGGCGACTTCCCCGGAACTGGAGCCTATCCGCTCAGGCACGAGTTCGCTCCGTTACCGCAACCCTCAGCGCGACGACAGCCGCGCGGCGAGTGCTGCGGCGTCGACCTCCGGCGGCACCACCACCCACGGCCCACCCCAGTCCGCGGCGGCGAGTTCGGCATAGACCGCGCCGGTGCGCCGCTGCAGCCCGTCGTCACGCTCGTAGGCGTCGCGCGCCCGGTCGGCTTCCTCGGCGGCCCGGTTCACCGCCCGCTGCGCCGCGAGCTCGGTCGGAACATCAAGCAGCACTTGCCAATCGGGTTTCGGCAGACCCAGCCGCCCGTATTCGAGGTCGCGCACCCAGGCGACCACCTCGCCGTCGGCGCCCTGATGCAGGCGGGCCGCGCTGTAGGCCGCGTTGGACGCCACGTAGCGGTCCAGGATCACCACGTCGTAGGTGGTCCGGAGCTGTTCGATCTCGTCGCGTGCGCCCGCACGGTCCATGGCGAACAGCACGGCCATCGCGTACACCGAGTCGGCGAGGTCCCCGTGCCGGCCGTGCAGCGCCTCGGCCGCGACGTCGGCATGCACTGAGACGCCGTACCGCGGGAACGCCAGGCTCGTCACGGACAGCCCGCCGGATTGGAACGCCGCGCGCAGACCGTTGGTCAGGGTGCGTTTGCCGGCGCCGTCGACTCCCTCGATCACGATGAGCACCCGGCGAGCCTAATCGAGCTTTTCGGACATGTGGCGGGCAAACATTGACGGCGATCGGATCCCCGCCCATAGTTCTACAAGTGCGGGGTGGTCAGGGAGGCGGCAAAGGCGCGGGTTTGGCTGTCGCAGCGGGGGTCGGCGCGGCGGTGTTCTTCGGAGTGGGCTGCGGGGTGGCCGCGGCCGACGACTCCGCGGGCACCGATTCGTCGGAGCAACGCGAGACCGGTCCGACCCGGGAAGACTCCGCATCCGGGGTCGGCGACGAGTCCACCGACGTCGGTTCCGAGTCGCCGGCCGCCGACGCCGAGGACGACGCCGCCGACGAGGACGTTCCCGAAGAGGTCACCGATGAAGAAGTCGCCGGGGAAGCGCCCTCCGGCGAGCTGACCGACGATGGCGAGGCGGCTGAGGACGACGCGGCTGAGGACGAGGCGGCTGAAGACGACGCGCCCGAAGTCGTCGACGATGGCAACACCGCGGTGGACATCGACGACGTGGCGGTCGACATCGACGACGAGCCTGCGCCGTCGCCGGCCCCCGTCGCCGCCACGCAGCTGTTCGGCGCGACGGCCGCATCGCGCCGCGAATTCGACGCGGGACCGTCCGAGTCGGGGCCGTCGGTCGCGACGACGGCGGTCAGGGCGACCGCCGTCGATGCGGCGGCGCAGAACGAGATCGTCTACACCGATGAGCCGACGTTCTTCGACCGGATCGTGGTCGCGAGCCTTTACGTCCTGCGCGGGATCTCCAGCTTCATCGGCGTCGACTTCTACGGGCTGATCGGCAAGGCACTGGAGAGCCGGAATCCGCCGTGGTTCGTCAAGGGCGGCCTCAACGTCCGTCGCACCGAGTTCGAGGTGGCCGACGACCCGGAGGATGCGGTGTGGGATGTGTGGGAGTTCCACCCGCCGAACCCGACCGGCAAGACGGTGGTCGCCGTGCACGGCGGAGGGTTCATCGTGGAGCCGCTTGTCACCCACTGGCTCGCATACGCCAACATGGCGCGCGAGACCGGCGCGACGGTGGTCGTGCCGATGTACCCGCTCGGGACGACCAAAGCCGGGACCGCGCTCAAGGTCGTTCCGGCCATGGCGCAGTTCCTCTCCGGCCAGATCGACACCTACGGCGCGGAAAACGTCAGCATCTACGCCGGTCCGTCGCTGGCGATGGCGGCGGTGCGCGAACTCATCCTCGACGGGAGGCCGGTGCCGGCCAGCATGGTGCTGCTGTCCTTCACCCCCGACGGTTCACTCTCCAATCCCGACATCTACGAGGTCGACGACCCGATCATCGACGTGCGGAACCTCGACTTCTACACCCGCGAGAACCACTGGGGTGATGGTCTCGATCCACGGGACCCGCTGCTCAGCCCGTTGTTCTTCGAAGACGAAGTGCTCGCTGCGCTTCCCCCATCGACGATCTATGTGGGCGAACTGGAATACGCCCTGCCTGACACACTGCTGCTGCACGAGAAGTGGTCAGCCGCAGGCGGTGTGGTGTCGACCGTCATCGGCACGGGGCAGTTCCACGACTGGGCGCTCGGCGGGCTTTCCTTCAACTCGGCGGGGCCCAAGGTACGCCCCGACATCTTCCGTCAACTCGGCCTCAATGATGTTGCGCCAGGTCCGAAGACGATCACCACCGCACCACCGTCGTTTGGCGACAAGTTCGTCGTCGGACTGCTGCGGACCCTGCGATGGATCAACGAGGAGACCGGCATCAAGATCCTCAGCGGTGTGGCCGGCGCCTCCACCGGCACCACTCCCCCATGGCTGTTGACGCTCGGACTCAAGGTGACCGAACGTCAGTACAACGGGTGGACGGTGTGGGAGTTGGCTTCCCCCAAGCCGTCCGGCGAGTTCGTGGTGGCGTTGCACGGCGGCGGTTTCGAAGCCGAGGCCACGATCCTGCACTGGTCGGACTATGCGCAGATGGCCCGCGAGACCGGGGCGACGGTACTGGTGCCGATCTATCCGATGGCGCCGCCGAAGAGCACCGGCACCGCCGAGACGCTGGTGCCGCCGATGGCCGACTACCTGAAGATGCTGATCGACGCCCACGGCGTGGACAACGTCAGCCTCTACGGCGACTCCTCGGGCGGTTCGTATGCGGTGCTTGCGGTGCAGGAGATGTTGCGCCGCTGCCGAATCGAGGTGACGTGCGTGCCCGCCGAGGCGCAGCCGTCGCGGATGGTGCTGGTCTCCCCGGCGCTGCACCTGACGTTGCGTGGGCCGGAGATCGACGCGATCGACGACCCGATCCTGCCGCGCCGCGAGCCCGGCGAGGGGCCGCGCTGGAACGGCGACTGGGATCTGGACGATCCCCGCGTCAACCCGATCTCGGGAGCGGATCTGACCGGTCTGCCGCCGACCACGGTGTACATCGGGACGATCGAGAAGCTGTTGCCGGGCGTTCTGGCGTTCCGCGACAAGGTGCTGTCGCAGGATCCCGACGCCGACCTGACGGTGATCATCGGCGACGGGCAGATGCACGGATGGGCGCTCGGCGGCATCGTGGTCAACTCGCAGGCTCCCGTGTGGCGGGCCAACGTCTACCGGCAGCTGGGGCTGCTGCCCACAGATTCGGCGCGCTACGTGACGCTGCAGGTCGCCTAGTCGTCGAAGGCGCTGAGCACCAACTGGTTTCGTGACCGGTCGAGGTTCGCGTCTTGCGACGGTGTGCATCCGACCGCGACCGATGCACCGGCCAGAGTGAGCCCCACGCCTGCATCGCTCACTTGGCGGAGCCGGCCACACTCGACTGCAGCACCACGGTGTTCACTTGCGGGTCGAGGAACACTCGGGTGCTCCTGCGCGGACCGCCGAAGAAGATGTTCAATTCCACGCCGGTGAGGAACGGTCCGGGCGGCAGCGCGGGTTCGAGGACCTTCTGCACGGCCGGCCGGTTGCCGACGTCCTCGGCGTCGTACTTACCGACCAACCCCGTCATGGTTTCGGGCGTGACCTGCACGACGGCGTCGATCCACGTCAGTGACAGGCGGGTCGGCTCGGTGGCGCCGCTGTTGTCCCATTGGATCCACGACGCCGACACCGGCGCGCCGAGGGCTGGGAACGTCGTGGCCAGTTCCTCGGTGTCGTGCCGCACCTGCGGGGCGGGCCGGGTCGAGGTGGCCTCGGGCTCGGCGGTCTCCTCGGCGGGCTGGCCCTGACATGCCGTCAGGGCCAGCGCAACGCCGAGGGTCACCGCGCTCAGCAGTCGTGCCACGTCAGTAGCGGTAGTGCTCCGGCTTGTACGGGCCCTCGACGTCGACACCGATGTACTCGGCCTGCTCCTTGGTGAGCTTGGTCAGCGTGCCGCCGAGTGCCTCGACGTGGATGCGCGCGACCTTCTCGTCGAGGTGCTTGGCCAGGCGGTAGACCTCGTTGTCGTACTCGTCGTTCTTGGTCCACAGCTCGATCTGGGCGATCACCTGGTTCGAGAAGCTGTTGCTCATCACGAACGACGGGTGGCCGGTGGCGTTGCCCAGGTTGAGCAGCCGGCCCTCGGACAGCACGATGATCGAGTTGCCGTTGTCGAAGACCCACTGGTCGACCTGCGGCTTGATGTTGATCCGGGTGGCGCCCGAACGCTCCAGCGCGGCCATGTCGATTTCGTTGTCGAAGTGGCCGATGTTGCCGAGGATGGCCTGGTTCTTCATCGCCTTCATGTGGTCGAGGGTGATGATGTCCTTGTTGCCGGTGGAGGTGATGACGATGTCGGCCTCGCTGATGCCTTGCTCGACGGTGACGACGTCGAAGCCGTCCATCAGGGCCTGCAGCGCGTTGATCGGGTCGATCTCGGTGACCGCGACGCGGGCACCCTGGCCGGCCAGCGACTCGGCGCAGCCCTTGCCCACGTCGCCGTAGCCGCAGATCAGGACCTTCTTACCGCCGATGAGCACGTCGGTGCCGCGGTTGATGCCGTCGATCAGCGAGTGCCGGGTGCCGTACTTGTTGTCGAACTTGCTCTTGGTGACCGAGTCGTTGACGTTGATCGCCGGGAAGGCCAGTTCGCCGGCGGCGGCGAACTGGTACAGGCGCAGCACGCCGGTGGTGGTCTCCTCGGTGACGCCCTTGACCGACTCGGCGATCTTGGTCCACTTGTCCTTGTCGGTCTCGAACCGCTCGCGCAGCAGGTTCAGGAAGACCTTGTACTCGGCGGAGGCTTCAATGTCATCGTCCTCAAGGGTTGGCACGACGCCGGCCTTCTCGAACTGGGCGCCGCGCAGCACCAGCATGGTGGCGTCGCCGCCGTCGTCGAGAATCATGTTCGCCGGCTCGCCCTCCCAGGTGAGCATCTGCTCGGCGGCCCACCAGTACTCCTCGAGCGTCTCGCCCTTCCAGGCGAAGACCGGGGTGCCCTTGGGTTCCTCGGGGGTGCCGTGCGGGCCGACGACGACGGCCGCGGCGGCGTGGTCCTGGGTGGAGAAGATGTTGCAGCTCGCCCATCGCACTTCAGCGCCGAGCGAGGTCAGCGTCTCGATCAGCACGGCGGTCTGCACGGTCATGTGCAGCGAGCCGGAGATCCGTGCCCCCTTGAGCGGCTGGACCTCGGCGTACTCCTGGCGAAGCGCCATCAGGCCGGGCATCTCGTGCTCGGCGAGGCGGATCTCTTTGCGCCCGAAATCTGCCAGCGACAGGTCGGCGACCTTGTAGTCGATCCCGTTGCGGACATCGGCGGTCAGAGCAGTCATGTAGAGCCCCTTTTGTGTTTCGTCAATTGCCTGTGAGCGCACGGGCGCGCGCGGCGGCGGCACCCATGCGAACAACCCCGGCCTGCGGGCTCGCGGGACAGGCGCTTCGGCGCTCTGCCGGCCAGGGGCGTCTATGACACCGTAGCGCCTCGGGTCCGTTGCCTGGTCATGACCGTCCGTGACGACGCACTCTCCGGGCCCGACGACCCACATCCCGCTCCGCAGGTTGCCGGGTCACGACCACGCATTTTAGGGCTCGACGACCCCGTATCGCTCGGCGAACGGCGTCATCAGCCGGGCCAGGTCGCGGGCGACGTCGTGGTCGGATTCCGGGGGCATCGAGATGTAGCTCATCGCCAGCCGGACGATGGCCCTGGCCAGCACCCCGGCGTCTTCGGAGCTGCTGCGCACCCAGCTGGTCATGAACGATTCCGCCAGCCGCGACGAGCAGTGGTTGATGATCGGCGCGCTGTCGGTGGTGATCAGTTGCAGCAGGTCGGGCTTCGAAGTCCCGGTGAGCAGCGAGATCACCAGCGGGTCGGCGGCCGACTCGGCGAAGAAGTCGCGGAAGCCCTGCAGGAACGCGGCGTAGACGTCCCCGACGTTGTTGCCGATGGCGCCGTGGATCTGGTCGACGAGTCGGTCGGCCAGCCGCATCGCGTACCCCTGGGCCAGGCCCTGCCGCGAGCCGAACTCGTTGTAGATGGTTTGCCGGCTGATGCCGGCGGCCTTGGCGACGTCGGAGAGCGTGATGTGGGACCAGTCGCGGGTGAGCAGCAGCTCGCGCATTCCGTCGAGGATCGAGTCTCGCAGCAGCACCCGCGAGGCCTCGGCATAGGTGACGCGCTTGTCGGCGGGGCTGCTCACACGCGCGACAATAACGGTTCCCGCCGTCATGCTCTGCCGCCCTCTCCGCGAGCGTGCGTGTCTGCGGCGCTGCGCACGGCGCGGCGCTGACGAATCCGCACGCTCGCGGAGGATGACGGCGCGTTCACGGCCGGGCGACCTCGACCATGTCGAAATCCGACTTCGCCGCGCCGCAGTCCGGGCAGCTCCAGTCGTCGGGGATGTCGTCCCAGCGGGTGCCCGGGGCGATGCCGTCCTCGGGCCAACCCTTGGCCTCGTCGTACTCGAATCCGCATTGCACGCACACGAACAGCTTGTAGTCCATGGCTCTTCCTCTCGCTATCGCTTTCTCGATGTTGTTCACACCGGTTCGAAATCAACCTTCTCGCGCACCGCGCAGTCGGGGCAGCACCATTCGTCGGGCACTTCGTCCCAGCGGGTGCCCGCCGGAAACCCCTCGCGCGGTTCACCTTTGGCCTCGTCGTAGACGTAGTCGCAGCCGGGGCAGCGGTAGACGCTCACGCCTGGTACCGCTGCTCGTCGCCGGCGCCGTACCGGGCCAGCACCTTGTCCCGCACCCGTGGATGGATGTTCACCCGGGTGATGTCGCCGTCGTAGTGGGCGAGCACACGGTGGTCCATCACTCTGCGCCACAACGGCGGGAAGTACGTCAGACCGATCATCGACGCGTACCCGCTGGGCAGGTTCGGGGCGCCGTCCATGCTGCGCAGCGTCTGGTAGCGACGGGTCGGGTTGGCGTGATGGTCGCTGTGCCGCTGCAGGTGGTACAGGAACAGGTTGGTGACGATGTGGTCGGAGTTCCAGCTGTGCGACGGCACGCAGCGCTCGTAACGGCCGCTCGCGGTCTTCTGCCGGAGCAGTCCGTAGTGCTCCAGGTAGTTCACGGTCTCCAGCAGCGTGAACCCGAACACCGCCGAGATCAGGATGTAGGGAATTAGCGCCCAGCCGAACACCGCGATCAGCACGCCGTAGAACACCAGCGACATCGCCCACGCATTGAGCACGTCGTTGGACCAGTGCCACGTGCTCTTGCCGGTGCGTTCCAGGCGCTTGGCCTCCAGCTCCCACGACGACTTCAGGCTGCCGAACACGCTGCGCGGCAAGAACTCCCAGAACGTCTCACCGAACCGAGCCGACGCGGGGTCCTCGGGGGTGGCGACGCGGACGTGATGGCCGCGGTTGTGCTCGATGTAGAAGTGGCCGTAGAACGTCTGCGCGAGCGTGATCTTGGCCAGCCAACGCTCCAAAGAGTCCTTCTTGTGGCCCATTTCGTGCGCGGTGTTGATACCGACACCACCCAGCAGACCGACCGACAGCGCCAGACCGATCTTGGCGAACCAGCTCAGCCCGCCGTCGAAGCCCAGCCAGCTCAGGTCCGACGCGGTGAACAGATACGCGCCGAAGATCACGCTGGCGTACTGGAACGGGATGTAGATGTAGGTGCAGTAGCGGTAGTACTTGTCGTTCTCCAGCCGCTCCATCACCTCGTCGGGCGGGTTCTGGCCGTCCGGCCCGAAGAAGCGGTCGAGTACCGGCAGCAGCATGTAGAGCAGGATCGGGCCGATCCACAGGGGCACCTGCGCGGCGGTGTGCCAGCCCATCTGGTTCAGCGCCCAGATCAGCGGGACCATCACGAACAACGCCGTCGGGGCGATCAGCCCCATCAGCCACAGGTAGCGCTTTTTGTCGCGCCACTGCTCCACATCGACTTCAGACACCTCTGGTGCGGTCACCCGTTGCCTCCTTGCTGTGAGTGCGGTCACCCTTCGAGGTTGACTATAGAGCCACTTTTGTCGTCTGTCTAGACACAGACCCACACTTTGTAAAGCAGTCCCTCCAGGCGCGAGCGTGCGAGTCTGCAGCGCGACACGCCGTTCCGAGGCGAACGAAGCGCACGCTCGTGGGTGGGCGGGGACTGCAGTCGTGCCGCAAAGCGGGTGCCAATCGCACACACATCGATGCCAGAGCTGCACGGCGCGGCCTGGCGTTCTCTGCCGCCGCGACGCCGCGAGCGTGCGCCGACTAGCGCGACACGCCGGTCAGCACCCCGCAGACACGCACCGTCGCGATGACGGTGCCAACAGTGATGCGAATGCCGAGACCTCGGTCAGTTCGTCAGGTTGCGCTTCCCGAGCAGCGAATGCCTGCGCCCGTAGAGGAAGTACACGACCACGCCAATGGCCATCCAGATCAGGAAGCGGATCCACGTCAGCCCGGTCAGGTTCAGCATCAACCAGACGCACGCGATGATCGACAGGATCGGCAGCAGCGGCACCCACGGCGTGCGGAACCCGCGCTTGAGGTCCGGCCGCGAGCGCCGCAACACGATCACGCCGGCCGACACCAGCACGAACGCGAACAGCGTGCCGATGTTGACCATCTCCTCCAGCTTGCCGATCGGGAAGACGGTCGCCGTCACCGCGACGACCGCGCCGACGATGAGCGTGATCCGCACCGGCGTGCCGTGCTCGCCGGTCTTGGCCAGCTGACGCGGCAGCAGCCCGTCACGCGACATGGCGAACAGCACCCGGGTCTGCCCGAGCACCAGCACGATGACCACGGTCGTCAATCCGGCCAGCGCACCGATCGAGATCACCTTGGCGGCCCAGTCCACGCCGTTCAGCGAGAACGCGGTGGCCAGGTTCTGGGTTTCGGCCTCACGCAGATCGCGGTAGCTGACCATTCCCGTCAACACCACCGCCACCGCGACGTAGAGCACGGTGACGATCGCCAGGGAGGCGAGGATGCCGCGCGGGACGTCACGCTGGGGCATCTTGGTCTCTTCGGCGGTGGTGGCGACGATGTCGAAGCCGATGAACGCGAAGAACACGATCGACGCGCCGGCCAGAACGCCGTACCAGCCGTAGTGGCTTCCCTCGGCGCCGGTCAGCAGCGAGAACAGCGACTGCTCGGTCCCCGAACCGCCCTCGCCGCCGGCTTCGGGTGACGGCACGAACGGGCTGAAGTTCTCCGCCTTGATGTAGAACGCGCCGACGATCACCACCAGCAGCACCACCGACACCTTGACCGCGGTGATGGCCAGGCTGACGCCGGCCGACAGTTTGGTGCCCATCGCCAGGATCATCGTGACGAGCGCGATGATGACCAGCGCTCCCCAATCCAGTTCGAAACCAGCCACTTCCGTGGTTCCGCCGGAGAAGTTGAAGACCGTGCCCAGATAGCTGGACCATCCCTTGGCGACGACGGCGGCCGCGACGGCGAACTCCAGGATCAAGTCCCAGCCGATGATCCACGCGACGAACTCCCCGAACGTCGCATAGGAGAAGGTGTAGGCGCTGCCCGCGACCGGCACCGTGGACGCGAACTCGGCGTAGCACAGCGCGGCGAGCCCGCACGCGATCGCGGCGAAGATGAACGACAGCGAGATCGCCGGGCCGGTGATGTTGGCCGCCGTGGACGCGGTGATGGTGAAGATGCCGGCGCCGATCACCACCGACACCCCGAAGACGGTCAGATCCCACCAGGTCAGCTCCTTGCGAAGCTTGGTGTCCGGTTCGTCGGTGTCGGCGATCGACTGCTCCACCGACTTGGTCCGCCGTCTGCTGACCGTCTGCGAGTCCGACTCCTGCACCATCGATCGTCCTTCTTTCGTCATCGCTTCAGCGGAATCTACCCATTACCGTGAATTTCAATGACTCAGACCGCCAAACACGCGATCGTGATCGGGGCAAGCCTCGGCGGACTGTGTGCGGCGCGGGTGCTCTCCGAAGCCTTCGACCGTGTCACCGTGTACGAACGCGACTCGCTGCCGGATGTACCGGCGCACCGGCAGGCGGTGCCGCAGAGCCGTCACGTGCATCTGTTGATGGCCCGCGGCGCGCAGGAGTTCGAGTCGCTGTTCCCGGGGTTGCTCGCCGACATGGTCGCTGCCGGGGTGCCGATCTTGGAGAACCGGCCTGATTGCATCCACTTCGGCGCGGCCGGCCACGTGCTCGGCACCCAGCACCGCCTGCAGGACGAGTTCACCGCCTATGTGCCGAGCCGGGCACACCTGGAGTGGCAGATCCGGCGGCGCACCGCCGCGATCGCCAACGTGACCGTCTGCAACGGCGGTGTCGACGAACCGGTGTTCGACGGATGCCGGGTCACCGGGGTGCGACTGGCCGGCGGCGAGACGGTCGACGCCGATCTCGTCACCGACGCCACCGGCCGCGGTACGCGCCTTCCGGTCTGGTTGCAGCAGTGGGGTTTCGACCGCCCGCATGAGGACACGGTGGACGTCGGGATCAGCTACGCCACGCATCAGTTGCGTATCCCCGACGGCCTGATCGCCGAGAAGGTGGTGGTGGCCGGCGCGTCCCGCGATCAGCCGCGTGGCCTGGGCATGCTGTTCTACGAGGACGGGACCTGGGGTCTGACCACGTTCGGAGTCGCGAAGGTGCAGCCGCCCAACGACTTCGACGGGATGTGCGCTCTGGCCGACGAGGTGCTGCCCGCGCATCTCAGTGATGCGGTGCGCCGCGGCGAACCGCTGGGCGAGGTGGCGGTGCACAAGTATCCGACCAGCCGGTGGCGCCGCTACGACAAGCTGGACCGGTTCCCCGCGGGCATCCTGCCGTTCGGTGACGCGGTGGCGAGCTTCAATCCGACGTTCGGCCAGGGGATGACGATGACGTCGTTGCAGGCCGGTCACCTACGCTGCGCGCTGCCGGCGCCGGACCCGCGGCGCGCCTTTTTCACCGCGACGGCCAAGACCACCTATCCGGTGTGGACGATGAACGCCATCGGGGATCTGACCATGCACGGCGCGCACGGGCCGATGCCGTGGTGGTATCGTCCCGTGGGCGGTCTCTTCGATCAGTTCCTCGGTGCAGCCGAGACGGATCCCGTTCTGGCCGAATGGTTTCTGCGTCGATTCAGCCTGCTCGACAGCCTCTACATGGTGCCGTCGCCGCGGCTGATCGGGCGCACCATCGCGCACAACATGCGGTTGTGGACGGCCCAGCAGCGGGCTAGATCCCGACGGTCGTCCGGAACAGCCAGGTGGGCTCGTGGGCGCACAACCTGATCGGCCCGTCGTCGGCTGACACCCACGCTGCCGCGCCCTTCTTCAGCACCACGGCGTTCGACTTGGCGTGTACCGTGACCGCCCCTTCGGTGCACAGCAGGATCTGCGGTCCTTCGTGGCGGTTGGGCGCGTCGACCTCGTGCCCCAACTCGTCGTCCAGGCGCAGCACCGACACCGAGAACTCGGGCGCCGGTGTCGGGTAGACGATCTCGGCTCCGTCGCGGTGGGTCTCGCGCTCGACGAGCACGTCCTCGGCCGGGGTGAAGTCCAGCACCCGTAACAGCTCGGGCACGTCGACGTGTTTGGGGGTCAGGCCTCCGCGAAGCACGTTGTCGGAGTTGGCCATCACCTCGACACCGATGCCGTGCAGGTAGGCGTGCAGGTTGCCGGCGGGCAGGTACAGCGCCTCCCCCGGCGCCAGTGACAGCCGGTTCAGCAGCATCGACGCCAGCACCCCCGCGTCCCCGGGGTAGCGCTCCCCGAGCTCCAGAACGGTTCTGGCTTCACGCGCGAACTCCGTTGCCCCGGAACGCACATAGCTGATCGCTCCGTCGATCACCGCGGGCACCAGCACGTCCAGGTCGGGCTGCGGGAAGGTGATCCAGGTGGTGAACAGCGCCCGCAGGCCGTCCTCGTCGCGCTGACCGTGCAGCAGGCTGACGAACGGGTCGAGGTCGGCCCCCCCGAGCGCCTGCATGAGCTTCACCGATTGCGCGGCGGGGCGGAAGCCGGCCAGCGCCTCGAATTGGCTGAGCGCGACGATGATCTCGGGTTTGTGGCTGCGGTCGCGGTAGTTGCGGTTGGGCGCCGAGATCGGGATGCCCAGCCGCTCCTCCCGGGCGAACCCCTCGACGGCCTGCTCGGTGCTGGGATGCGCCTGCAGCGACAGCGGCTCGTCCGCGGCGAGCACCTTCACCAGGAATGGCAACGTGTCCCCGAACCGGCCGCGCACCGCGGCGCCGAGCTCCCCTTCGGGATCGGCGCGCAGCGCGTCGAGCAGAGACCGGTCTCCGTCGTCGGTCTGCAGGTAGGCGGGGTCTCCCGGGTGCGCGCCGAACCACAGTTCGGCCTCGGGATGCGCCGTCGGACTGGGCGCGCCGACGAATTCGGCGATTGCGGTTCGCGAACCCCATGCGTAGGTCCGCACCGCGCCTTTGAGCAGATGCACTCGTCTCAACCTCGAACCAGCCGCTGGTAGACCGCCGCCATCTCGAAGCGGACCGCCAACAGCGCCAATTGTTGTTCGGGACTCGTGGATCCGGGCATCGTGGCTGAGCCCGGCTCGCTGTTCCCCCCTGTCGCCGCGACGTCGGGCACGTCATCGGCGTTGACGACGTGAACGTCGTCGAACCCCCTCAGCCGCGCTGACAGCGCCGGACGTTCAGCGTCGGTGGTCAGCACGAATGTACAGGTACGTTGCGAGGCCGGTCCGTCGATCTCCTCGTCGTGGAAGATCGACACCTCCCGACCGCCGGTCCGGCCCCACCCGGATCCGATGGCGGCCAACGCACCGCTCAACTCCACTGCGGCCACGCTCTGATGCCCGACGCTCAGCATCACCGCGGAGGCGTGGCGGGCCAGCGCCACCGTCGCCGCGGAGTCACCGGCGAACACGACCTCGCGGTCGACCATCCGGGAGGTCAGGCTCTTGGCCGGATTGGTGAAAACCTCACGGCCGGCGCTGTTTCGGAACGCTTCGGCGTCGAGCTCGTCGGCGAGTGCGCCGAGGTCGATCGAGAAGCCCGGGATGGTCACCTGCAGCGCGGCCAGCCCGGCGGCCAGATACCGGGAGAAGGTGAAGTCGTCGGGAATCGGGAGCCGGGGCGGCAGCGCCACCGAACGTCCCGCGGTCGCGTTTCGCAGCGGTCCCTCATAAGGCGCCACCACGATCACCCGGGTGCCACGCCGCACCGCGGTCGCGGCCGCCGACGCCAGCACCGGGTCGCCGGGATCGTCGCCGGCGACGATCAGCACGTCGAGGGCGCCGATCCAGGGCGGCGCCTCAGAGGCGATGACCAGCGGTGCGCCGACCGACCCACCGAGCAGCGCGGCGAGCAGTGAGCCCGCGATCTCGGCGTTGCCGCGGCCGGCGACCCACACGATCGTGCGCGGCGGCGAGTCGGAGCGCACCGCCTCGAGGTCGCCCTCCTCGAGCGCGGCGGCGGTGGCGCGCACCTGCGCACCGGCCATCGACGCCGCCCGCAGCAAGCCCACCCGATCCGCGGCCAGCAGAGCCTCGGCGTCGTCGAGATCGACGCCGGCAGCCGAGAGCGGGCTCGCGTTCACGTGGAATCCTCGGCGCCCGAGGTGATGTAGCTGGCGATCTCGTCGACGAGCTCGGTGACCTCCTCGGTGCTGCGGGCTTCGACGTTGAGCCGCAGCAACGGCTCCGTGTTCGACATCCGCAGGTTGAACCAGCGGCCGTCGCCGAGATCGACGGTGACTCCGTCGAGGTGATCGAGAGCGTGAACGCGGTTGCCGAATGCCTCCAGCACCGCGTCGACGACCGCGGGTGCGTCGGCAACGGTGTAGTTGATCTCGCCGGATGCCTCGTAACGCTGGTAGTCGGCCATCATCTCCGACAGCGGGCGGTCCTGTTCCCCGAGCGCGGCGAGCACGTGCAGCGCGGCCAGCATGCCGGAGTCGGCGCCCCAGAAGTCGCGGAAGTAGTAGTGCGCGGAGTGTTCGCCACCGAAGATCGCGCCTGTCTCGGCCATCAGGCCCTTGATGTAGGAGTGGCCGACCCGCGACCGCACCGGGGTGCCGCCGCGCTCGGCCACCAGCTCGGGCACGGCGCGGGAGGTGATCAGGTTGTGGATGATCGTCGCGCCGATCTCGCGCTGCAGCTCGCGGGCGGCCACCAGCGCGGTGACCGCCGACGGCGACACGGCCCGGCCGGTCTCGTCGACGACGAAGCACCGGTCGGCGTCGCCGTCGAACGCCAGCCCGATATCGGCTCCGGTGTCGCGCACGTACTGCTGCAGATCGACCAGGTTGGCCGGGTCCAGCGGGTTGGCCTCGTGATTGGGGAAAGTGCCGTCGAGGTCGAAGTACAGCGGCGAGACCTTCACCGACGAAATCGGGCCCAGCACCGCCGGAGTGGTGTGGCCGGCCATCCCGTTGCCGGCGTCGACGGCCACGTGCAGCGGGCGCGCCGCGGCGATGTCGACGAGCGACCGCAGGAACTCGCCGTAGTCGGCGAGCACGTCACGATCGGACACGGCGCCCCGGGGACCGTCATGTGCTGGCACCCCGGCGATCACCTCGTCGCTGATCGCGGTCAGACCGGTGTCCTTGCCGACGGGCTTGGCGCCGGCGCGGCACAGCTTGATGCCGTTGTAGGCGGCGGGGTTATGGCTGGCGGTGAACATCGCGCCCGGGCAGTCCAGCAGACCCGACGCGAAGTACAACTGGTCGGTCGAGGCCAGGCCGATGCGCACGACATCGAGGCCCTGCGCGGTGACGCCGTCGGCGAAGGCCTCGGCCAGCGCCGGGGAGCTGTCCCGCATGTCGTGACCGATGACGATCTGTGTCGCCGGTCGGGTGTCGCCGTCACGGACCAGCCGCGCGAACGCCGCCCCCACGTCGCGCACGAAACTCTCGTCGATTTCCTCGCCCACGAGTCCACGCACGTCATAGGCCTTGATGACGCGTTGCACCGCCGCGGCGGGACGAGACATGGAGCTCCTTGGGACGAAGAGACTGGTAGTGATCAGCCTAGCCGTCGCGGGCGTTCCTCACGGCGACTCACCCACGGATGAATCGCCCTCGCGGTAGGGCCTAGTCCGTTGGATCCGGCAGTACGCGCAGGTGGCCGCGCCGGCGTCCGTTGGTCTCGGGGCGCCGGGCAGGCGGGGCCATCAGCGCGCCCCCGTGCACACCGCTGACCGGGTCGCTGAACCCGTGGGTGAAGCCCGCGGCGGGCGCGGTCGCCTCACGGCCTTCTCGGACCGCGTCTGCCAACGCCACCAGATCGTCGTCGTCGGGATGCGACGGCAGCGGCCCGGCATGACGGACCAGCTCCCAGCCACGGGGCGCGGTGATCCGGCCGGCATGCAGGACGCACAGATCCCACGAGTGCGGTTCGGACACGGTGGCCAGCGGGCCGACGACAGCAGTCGAGTCCGAATAGACGAAGGTGAGCGTCGCGACCGCATAGTGCGGGCACCCAGGCCGGCAGCAGCGACGGGGAACATTCACAGCGGAAGGTTATCCTGCGACGTCGTCCGGGTTGCGGCGGACACGCGCAGCCGCCGGGCGGCCGAAGCCCAACCGTTACGATCTTTTTCGTGACGAGGCGCCTTCATCGCGGGTCGCGGCGGGGCCGGGAGATGCGCGGGCCGTTGCTACCCCCGACCGTTCCGGGGTGGCGCAGCCGCGCCGAACGCTTCGACATGGCGGTACTGGAGGCCTACGAGCCGATCGAGCGGCGCTGGCATGACCGGGTGTCGACGCTCGACGTGGCGGTCGACGAAATCCCGCGCATCGCGCCCAAAGACCCTGACAGTGCGCAGTGGCCACCGGAGGTGGTCGCCGACGGCCCGATCGCGCTGGCCCGGCTGATCCCTGCGGGGGTGGACGTCCGAGGTAACTCCACTCGCGCCCGAATTGTGTTGTTCCGCAAGCCGATCGAGCGTCGGGCTAAAGACACCGACGAGCTGACCGAGCTGCTGCATGAATTGCTGGTGGCGCAGGTCGCCACCTACCTGGGGGTGGAACCGTCCGTCATCGACCCGACCCTGGACGACGGCTGACGGCGGGTGAACGCGCGGGGCGCGCTCGAAGATCAGATGATGCCGCGCTTGAGGCGCCGGCGCTCACGCTCGGACAGACCGCCCCAGATACCGAAGCGCTCGTCGTTGGCCAGTGCGTACTCCAGGCACGCGTCCTTGACCTCGCAGCCCTGGCAGATGCGCTTGGCTTCGCGGGTGGAGCCGCCCTTCTCCGGGAAGAACGCCTCGGGATCGGTCTGGGCGCACAGGGCGCGCTCCTGCCACTGATCCTCTTCAGGCAGCTCGGAGTCTTCGCTGAAGAAATCCGAATGATCGGGCACCAGACTCAGCTGCGGCCGCCCGTTGGCTCCGCTCGGTGTCGGTCCGGTCTGGATGTGCGGCGCACTTCCCACCGAGCCGAGGAGCCTGTTGTCGAACCGAATCAAATCACCGAAATCGGCCTGTTCAAATGCCATGTTCCCCTCCTCCACAGGTCTCGTAGATCCGTATATGCCGGCCCCACTGCCGAACGTGCGGCCATCCCAATTCGAACAAGTGATCGAATCTCGGTCTGCGACACCGGAACCGGCCGGAGAACCGCGAAATGACACTGGTGTGATTACACACGCGTTAGCTGCCCCGGTCAAGCGCTAGAACAGGAATTCATACCATTCCGTGACTTGTTTACGGCGCGTCGCGCTGTGGCGTGTCTATCACGTTCCGCCCGAGGCGCAGTTCGCGGCTCTGACGGCCTAGTCTCGATCGTTGTGAAGGTCACGGTTCTGGTCGGTGGCGTCGGTGGTGCACGGTTCTTGCTCGGCGTCCAGCATCTATTCGGGTTGGGGCAGTTCGGCACTCACGATACCAATGAGCATGAAGTGACTGCTGTGGTGAATGTCGGCGACGACGCGTGGATGTTCGGCGTGCGCATCTGCCCGGATCTCGACACGTGCATGTACACCCTCGGCGGCGGCATCGACCCCGAGCGCGGCTGGGGCCACAAGAACGAAACCTGGAATGCCAAGGAAGAACTCGCCGCCTACGGCGTGCAGCCGGATTGGTTCGGCCTCGGCGACCGCGACCTGGCCACCCACCTGGTGCGCAGCCAGATGCTGCGGGCCGGCTACCCGCTCTCCGACGTCACCCGGGCCCTGTGCCGGCGGTGGTCGCCGGGTGCGCTGTTGTTGCCCGCCAGCGACGACCGCAGCGAAACCCATGTGGTGGTCACCGATCCCGGGCCCGGCGATTCGGCCGGCGAGAAGCGCGCCATCCACTTTCAGGAGTGGTGGGTGCGCTACCGCGCCCAGATCCCCACCGAGAGCTTCGCATTCGTCGGTTCCGACAAGGCCACGGCCGCGCCCGGTGTCACCGAGGCGATCGAGAACGCCGACATCGTGCTGATCGCGCCGTCGAACCCGGTGGTCAGCGTCGGCGCCATCCTGGCGATCGGCGGCATCCGCGGCGCGCTGCGCTCGACCAAGGCGCCGGTGATCGGCTACTCCCCCATCATCGCCGGGAAGCCGTTGCGCGGCATGGCCGACGCGTGCCTGAACGTGATCGGGGTGCCCAGCACCTCTGAGGCCGTCGGCAATCACTTCGGTGCCCGTTCCTCGACGGGCATCCTGGACGGCTGGCTGGTGCACACCGGCGACCCCGCGTCGGTCGACGGCGTGCAGGTGCGGTCGGTTCCGCTGCTGATGACCGATCCGGCCGCAACCGCCGAGATGGTCCGCGCCGGAATCGAACTGGCCGGGGTGTCCTGGTGAACGACCACGGCACGTCGGCACGGGTGGAGCTGCTGCCGGTACCGGGGCTTCCGGAGTTCCGGCCCGGGGACGATCTGGCTGGGGCCATCGCCGGGGCCGCGCCGTGGCTGCAGGACGACGACGTGCTCGTCGTCACCAGCAAGGTGCTGTCCAAGACCGAAGGCCGGATGGTCGCCGCCCCGTCGGACCCTCAGGAGCGGGATGCGCTGCGCCGCAAACTGATCGACGACGAGGCGGTGCGGGTTCTGGCCCGCAAGGGGCGCACGCTGATCACCGAGAACGCCCTCGGTCTGGTGCAGGCCGCCGCCGGTGTGGACGGCTCCAACGTCGACTCCAACGAATTGGCCCTGCTGCCCGTCGATCCCGACGGCAGCGCTGCGGCGTTGGTGGCGGCGCTGCACGAGCGGCTCGGAGTGCGGGTCGGCGTCGTCGTCACCGACACCATGGGGCGGGCGTGGCGCACCGGACAGACCGACGTCGCGATCGGCGCCGCGGGGCTGGAGGTGTTGCACGCCTATGCCGGGGAACACGATCAGCACGGCAACGAGCTGATCGTCACCGAGATCGCGGTCGCCGACGAGATCGCCGCCGCCGCGGATCTGGTCAAGGGCAAGCTGACCGGTGTGCCGGTCGCGGTCGTGCGGGGGCTGACGCTGCGCGACGACGGGTCCTCGGCGCGCAAGCTGGTGCGTGCCGGCGAGGAGGACCTGTTCTGGCTGGGCACCGAGGAGGCGCTGGCGCTGGGTCGCTCGCAGGCGCAGTTGCTGCGCCGCTCGGTGCGATCGTTCAGCGATCAGCCGGTGCCCGGGGAACTGATCGAGGCCTCCGTCGCGGAGGCGCTGACGGCACCGGCGCCTCATCACACACGGCCGGTGCGCTTTGTGTGGGTGCGCGACGCCACGGCGCGGGAGCGGCTGCTCGACAGCATGAAGGAGCGCTGGCGCGCCGATCTGCTCGGCGACGGCCGTGACCCGGACGCTGTCGAGCGTCGGGTCGGTCGCGGGCAGATCCTCTACGACGCGCCGGAGTTGGTGATTCCGTTCATGGTTCCCGACGGCGCGCACACCTACCCCGATGCGCGGCGCACCGCGGCCGAACACACGATGTTCACCGTCGCGGCCGGTGCGGCGGTGCAGGGCCTGCTGGTCGCGCTGGCTGCGCGGTCGGTGGGCAGCTGCTGGATCGGGTCGACGATCTTCACCCCCGACCTGGTGCGCGCCGATCTGGACCTGCCCGACGATTGGGAACCGTTGGGCGCCATCGCCATCGGTTACCCCGTCGAGCCGTTGACGCCACGCCCGCCGGTGTCCACCGACACGCTGCTGGTGCGCCGGTGAGTCTGCACGCGTCGACCGTCGATGTGCTGACCGCGTGGAATCCGCCTGACCACGCTCAGGACTCGCTGCGGCATGCGGTGCTGGCGTTCTTGGCGGCGCGGGCCGACGGTTGCCTGCGGGAGTGCGTGCCGGGGCACGTGACGGGCTCGGCGCTGGTGATCGACCACAGCGGCCGGCACGCGCTGCTGACGCTGCACCCGCGGATCGGGCGGTGGTTGCAGCTCGGCGGTCACTGCGAGCCCGACGACCAGACGATCGTCGCGGCGGCGCTGCGCGAGGCGACCGAGGAGTCCGGTATCGACGGGTTGACCATCGCGCCGGAACCCGCTGCGCTGCATGTGCATCCGGTGACATGCTCGCTGGGCGTGCCGACGCGTCACCTAGACGTGCAGTTCGTGGTGCGCGCACCCGCGGGGGCGCAGCCGGTGCGCAGCGACGAGTCGCTGGACCTGAGGTGGTGGCCGCTGGACGCGCTGCCGCAAGACTGCGACTTCGGCCTCACCCAGCTCGCCGCCGCCGCGGCAGCAGCAGCCTCGCCCCCCGCCCCCTAGCATCTCGCGAAACCGCCTCCACGGTAGTCACGACGCCCGCGTCGCTACCGTGGAGGCGGTTTCGCGAAGGGCCCACGCCCGGCGAACGCGTGCCATGATCTCCGCAGGCTTGTCCTCTTTGATGACCTTGATGTAGAGCCAGCCTTGAGCGTGGATCAATCGAAGACGTTTCTCATCCCGGACGTATTGCACCCTGTCCTCTTGATGATGGGCACCGTCGTACTCGACGGCGATTTTCTCGACCTCCCAGCCCATATCGAGGCGAATGGTAGGCACTCCCCACTCGTCCACCAGCGGAATCTGTGTCTCAGGTCGCGGGAACTCCTGCATCAACAGCAACCGCAGCCATGTCTCTTTCGGAGATTCCGCGCCGCCGTCCATCAGCTCGAGGGCTTTGCGCAACGTTTTCATCCCCCGCGCGCCGCTGTAGCGATCGACCAAAGGCTTGACCATTTCCGGCGTCAAACCTGTCGCGTTGGCGAGAGCATCCAGGTGCGCGACGGCCCTGTTCAGCGGCAGATGCCTACCGAGATCGAATGCCGTGCGCGCAACGGTGGCGAGGTTGAGGTCACCGGATTCATCGATTTCGTCCCAGTCGATTCGTTCGTTGCGCGCGATGATTCCGGCCGGCCGGCGTCTGCAGTCGTAGACCAGTTCGACCGGCGCGTCGTTACTCACCCACCGTGCTCCGTGAAGTGCCGCCGCTGCCCTGCCGGTGACGATGCCGCGTCGTCCCGACCACAGCCACGCACCCATGGCGTCGTCTGTCAGGCTTTTCGCCTGCGCCCGCTGCACATACACGTCGGGATAGAGCCGACGATATCCGTATCTGAGCTGACCCGGTGTGACCAGACCGGCCGCAATTGCTTCGGTGCCGAGGATGACATTGCCCATGGGCCGAACTTGCGCGACGCCACCGACAATTGGCGCCCGCGCGACTGAGTTATCCACAGGCGCGTCGCGAAACCGCCACCACGGTAGCGTGCGCGGCCCGCGAGCTACCGTGGTGGCGCTTTCGCGAAAACCCGAGCGCGCGGCACACAGCGCGGCGGCCAACTTCAGATGTCAGTGGAGAAGCGGATGCCGCCGTCGGGAATCGAGATGCCCGGCCACACCCGCGCGCCGCGCAGCAGCTCGCAGCGTGCGCCGATGTCCGCGCCGTCACCGATCACGCCGTCGCGGATCAACGCCCGCGGCCCGATGTGCGCACCGAAGCCGATGATCGACCGCTCGATCACCGCTCCCGCACCGACTTTCACGCCGTCGAAGATCACCGCCCCGTCGAGCCGGGCACCGCCGGCGACCTCCGCGCCGCGCCCGACCACCGTGCCGCCGATCAACAGCGCTCCCGGGGCCACCGAAGCACCGTCGTGCACAAGGCTTTCCCCGCGATGGCCCTTCAGCGCGGGTGACGGCGCGATCCCGCGCACCAGGTCCGCCGAGCCGCGCACAAAATCCTCCGGCGTGCCCATGTCACGCCAGTAGCTGGCGTCGACGTAGCCGCACACCCGCAGCCCGTCCGACAGCAGCTGCGGGAAGGTCTCCCGTTCCACCGACAGCGCACGGCCTTTCGGGATCGCCTCGATCACCGGCCGCTTGAACACGTAGCAGCCCGCGTTGATCTGGTCGGTCGGCGGATCCTGGGTCTTCTCCAGAAAGGCCGTCACCACGCCGTCGGAATCGGTTGGCACACAACCGAACGCGCGCGGGTCACCGACGCGCACCAGGTGCAGCGTGACGTCCGCGTCGCGGGAGGCGTGCGAATCCAGCAGCGCGCCGAGGTCGCACCCCGACAGCACGTCGCCGTTGAACACCACCGCGGTGTCGTAACGCAGCTTCGACGCGACGTTGGCGATGCCGCCACCAGTTCCCAGCGGTTCGTCCTCGACCACGTAGTCGATCTGCAGACCGAGCTTGGACCCGTCGCCGAACTCCGATTCGAACACGCCTGCCTTGTACGACGTGCCCATCACCACGTGCTCGATGCCGGCGTCGGCGATCCGCGACAGCAGGTGGGTCAGGAATGGCAGCCCCGCGGTGGGCAGCATCGGCTTGGGCGCCGACAACGTCAGCGGGCGCAGGCGTGTGCCCATGCCACCGACCAGCACGACCGCATCAACCTCGGCAGGATTGACCATCAGCGACGCCCTTTCTCGTATCCCCGTTCACGACCCACGAGACTTCCGGCGAGAATTGCGCACGACCAGGCTCGCCCGCGCCCCCAACGCCCCCCGAAAAGCCCAGCGTAGCGGCGCTTGCCACCACTTCGGGTACCGATCGGCGAGAAAAGTGTAGGTGCTGACGTGATGGGCGGCCAGGTTGCGGGCGGGATCACGGCCGGTGGCGTGCCCCTTGGCGTGCAGCACCTCCGCCGACGGCACGTACACGTTCTGCCAGCCCGCCCGGCCCAGCCGGTCTCCGAGGTCGACGTCTTCCATGTACATGAAGTAGCGCTCGTCGAAGCCGTTGATCTCCGCGAACGCCGAAGTGCGCAGCAGCAGACACGATCCCGACAGCCAGCCGACGGCCCGTTCACTGGGCTCTGCGTGGTCCTGACGGTAGGCCGCGGTCCACGGATTGGACGGCCACACCGGTCCGACGACGGCGTGCATGCCGCCTCGGATCACCGACGGCAGGTGCCGCGCCGACGGATACACCGCGCCGTCGGGGTCGCGGATCAGCGGGCCCAGACTCCCGGCCCGCGGCCGGCGCGCGGCGGCCTCCAGCAGCGCGTCGATGCTGTGCGGTCCCCACTGCACGTCGGGGTTGGCGACGATGAAGAGATCCGAGCACGAGGTCAGCCCGTACTCGGCGACGGCGCGGTTGACCGCGCTGCCGTACCCGAGGTTGGCGCCGGTCCTGTACAGCTTGACGTTCGGGTAGCGCTCGACGGCCTCTTCGGGGGTGCCGTCGGTCGAGCCGTTGTCGGCCATGATCACCGTCACCGGCCGGTCGGTGGCATGGGTCAGCGTGGCCAGGAACCGGTCCAGGTGCGGGCCGGGCGAGTACGTCACCGTCACGACAAAGAGTTCGTCGCTCACGCACGCACCACCGGTTCCACGGCGTAGAGAGTAACTACCGGGCCAGCGCCGCGGCCAACGCGTCGTGCCAGGGCCGCAGCGGAGTCAGTCCGGCCGCGGCCGACTTCACCGCGGACAGCGCCGAGTAGGCCGGGCGCGGAGCAGGGCGGGGATGCTGGTCACTGCTGACCGGCCGCACCCGCGACGGGTCCGCACCGAGCTCGGCGAAGACGGCCTGGGCCTGCTCGAAGCGGCTGGCCGCGCCGGCGTTGGCGGCGTGCAGCACCGGCGCCCGGATCGCGCCGTCGGCGATCTGCAGCAGCGCCTCGCACAGGTCCCCCACGTAGGTCGGGGACCCGATCTGGTCGGCGACGACGTCGACGGTGCCGTCGCCCAGGGCCGCCCGGCGCATCACCGCCGCGAAATCCGAGCCGTCGGCGCCTTCGTAGATCCAGGCGGTGCGGACCACGTGCGCGTCGGGAAGCGCGGCCAGTACCTGCTGTTCACCGGCGAGCTTGGTGCGTCCGTACACCGACAGCGGGCCGGTCGCGTCGTCGACGTCGTAGGGGCGGGGTGCTGAGCCACCGAAATCGCCGCTGAACACGTAGTCGGTGGACAGGTGGATCAGTGACGCCCCGACCTGGGCACAGGCCCGCGCGACGTTCCCGGCGCCGACGGCGTTGACGGCGTGGGCGCGCTCGGGTTCGGCCTCGGCGGCGTCGACGTTGGTGAACGCCGCGCAGTTGACGACGACGTCGCCGGTCGCGATGACACGCTCGGCGGCGGCTGCGTCGGTGATGTCCCATTCGGCGGATGTGAGCGCCGCCACCTCGCGGCCGGCCCGGCGCGCCTGACCTGCCAACACGCGCCCGACCAGGCCGCCGGCTCCGGAGATCACGATTCGGGCGCTCACGTCACGAGTTTGGCACGCCGGTTTCAGCTGCGCGGAATGCGGCCCGCTCGCCAGTAGCCTGGACAAATGCCTGCTGCTCACCTCATCCGTGCCATATCCGTGGCCGTGGCAGTCATCGTCGTCATCGGCACCGGCGTCGCGTGGGGCAAGATCCGCTCGTTCGAGTCGGGCATCAACCACATCAATCCCGTCGCGCTCGGCGACGGCGGCGAGGACGGGGCGATCGACATCCTGCTCGTCGGCTCCGACAGCCGCACCGACGCGCACGGCAACCCGTTGAGCGACGAGGAACGCGCCATGCTGCGCGCCGGCGACGAGGTATCCACCAACACCGACACGATCATCCTGATCCGCATTCCGAACAACGGGAAGTCCGCGACGGCGATCTCGATCCCGCGCGACTCCTACGTCGAGTCACCCGGCATCGGGAAGATGAAGATCAACGGCGTGTACGGCTCGGTGCACCTGGAGCAGATGAAGGAGCTCGTCGAGGAGCAGGGCGTGGATCCGAGCGTCGCCGAGCCGGAGGCCACCGCGGCCGGGCGTGAGCAGCTGATCAAGACGGTCGCGAACCTGACCGGCGTCACCGTCGACCACTACGCCGAGATCGGGCTGCTGGGCTTCGCGTTGATCACCGATGCGCTCGGCGGGGTCAACGTCTGCCTCAACGCGCCTGTCTGGGAACCACTTTCGGGTGCTGACTTCCCCGCCGGTTGGCAGAAGCTCAACGGTGCGCAGGCCCTGAGCTTCGTGCGTCAGCGCCATGACCTGCCGCGCGGCGACCTGGATCGGGTGGCCCGACAGCAAGCGGTGATGGCGTCGATGGCACACGAGGTGATCTCGTCGAAGACGCTGTCGAGCCCGACCACGCTGAACAACCTGCAGGATGCGGTGCAGCGCTCGGTGGTGCTCTCCGACGGTTGGGACATCATGGATTTCGTCGAGCAGCTGCAGAAGCTGGCCGGCGGCAACGTCGCGTTCGCGACCATCCCGATCATCGAAGAGGCGGGCTGGAGCGACGACGGCATGCAAAGCGTGGTCCGCGTCGACCCGTCCGCGGTCAAGGAATTCGTGACGAGCCTGCTGCACGACCAGGACGAGGGCAAGACCGAGGAGCTGACCTACAGCAACGACAAGACCACCGTCGAGGTCCTCAACGACACCGACATCAACGGTCTGGCGGCGGCGGTGGCACATGTGTTGTCCGGCAAGGGTTTCCAAGAGGGGCAGGTCGGCAACAACGAGGGCGCGCGGGTGTCCCGGACCGAGGTGCAGGCCGCCGAGATCGACGACCTCGGCGCGCAGGCCGTCGCGAAGGATCTGGGCGGGTTGCCGGTGGCGCAGAACGCCGACGTGCCGCCGGGCACGGTGCGGGTGGTGCTGTCGGACGACTACACCGGTCCCGGCGCCGGCCTGGACGGCAGCGACGTGACGCTGATGAGCGGCGACCCGTCGGCTTCGGGGATGCTGACCGGCGCGGGCGAGGCGGTGCCGGCGCCGTCGCCGATCCTGACGGCCGGTTCCAGCGACCCGGCGTGCGTCAACTGACATGACGAATCTCGGCTCGGCGATTCTGGATCCGCTGATGGCCGCCAACCCGGCCGGTCCGCGGATCACCTGTTACGACGACGCGACCGGCGAACGCATCGAACTCTCCACCGCGACGCTGGCCAATTGGGCGGCCAAGACCGGAAACCTGCTGCGCGACGAGCTCGGTGCGGCGCCGGGCAGTCGGGTTGCAGTGCTGCTGCCCGCGCACTGGCAGACCACGGCGGTGCTGTTCGGCATCTGGTGGGTCGGCGCCGAAGTGGTGTTGAGCGGAGACGCCGACCTCGCGCTGTGCACCGCCGACCGGATCGACGACGCGGACGCCTGCGTCGGCATGGGCGAGGTGGCGGTGTTGTCGCTGGACCCGTTCGGCAAGCCGGTGCCGGATTTGCCGGTCGGCCTGACCGACTATGCGACGGCGGTGCGGGTGCACGGCGATCAGATCGTGCCGGAACGCAGCCCCGGCGCCGCCCTGGAGGGACGGTCGGCGGATGACGTGCTGGCCGCGGCGCGTGCGTCGGCGCAGGCGCAGGGGCTCACCGGGGACGACCGGGTGCTGTCGGCGGCCCAGTGGCAGACCGCCGACGACATCGTCGAGCGGTTACTTGCGTTGTACGTCGTCGGCGCGTCGCTGGTGTTGGTGGCAAACCCGGATGCCACGCAGATGGAGCGCAGGCGTGAGACCGAGAAGGTGACCCGCATCAGTCTGTGACCATATCGTTTCCGTAGCCTCACGCCGTTCACATAATGCGCCCGCATACTTTTTGATGCCGGACGAGCACCGTTTTGGCTAAGTCGGGCCCTTTCAGCCAGCAGAGGAGCCTTAGCGCGAGGAGGCTGCCGATGTTGTCGACCACCGCTGCGATCGCAGTCATCGTCGTGCTGGGCGCCTGGCATCTGTACAACCGGCGGCACGCGGGCTGGCAGGCCAGCGCCGACGGCCGCTTCTTCGTCCGCTGCGGCTACCCCCTGGTCGCCGTCGCCGCCTACTGGCTCACCATCGCGCCCACCGCCACCGCGTGGGAATGGGCGATGGGCAACGCGTAGGCCCTCGCGGCCGCGATGTCGTTCGTCACAGGGTTCAACGCGCTCAACCGCGCCACCGCGGAGCACGCGCGGATGGCGGTGGCGATGGAGACCATTGAGCCCGCCACCGGCCGTCTTAGCTTCTGAAAATACAACAGCCGCCACATCAGCCTCTCTGATCGAAATCTGACGCAGAGGTGCCGTTATAGCGAACCATTCGGGCTGTCACTGAGGCGCTCGCGTTTATTACCGGTTGTTGACGAGCACGTAACCCTGACCTTATCGTTTGTAGTCACCAGGCTGTTCTCGACTTCGCGTGCCTTGTCAATGTGCGCCGGCCGCCTTCAGATCTGGCAAATTCGGTCAGCAGGAGGCCACCCATGGAGTCGACCATCACCGCAGTGGCGATTGTCGTGGCGTTGTCGGCGTGGCATCTGCACAACCGGCGCCACCCCGGATGGCTGGCCAGCTCGACGGGCCGGTGCTATGTCATCAGCGGCTATCTGCTGGTCACCATCGCCGCATATTGGCTGGTCAGTGCGCCGACTGCCACCGCATGGGAGTGGGCGTTCGGGAACCTGTGGGCCTTGGGCGCCATGGTCGCGTTCGTGGCGGGCTTCGATGCGCTGAACCGGGCGACGGCCGAGCACGCCGCGCGGTCGCAAACGCTGGAGGCGGTCGACCCGGCCGAAACCGCACTTCCGCGGTAACGGCTCGCCCCGTTTCGCGGCGCTTCTGCCCTGCGCGTATTCGCTATCCGGGTAGAGAGAGAGTAGCTAACCCGATTACCAATTGGCAGCGCTTCCGGACTCTTTGCCGGAGCGCACTAGGCGGCTCACGCGCTACCGGAATTTATCCACCAGAGCCGGGGTTCTCTGTAGGGATTTTCTTGTCTAATGCGTAACTCAAAGGATGATTCGCGAACTCCTACGTTCACGTCAGTTATTCAGCTCGTCTCGTGGTCTACTTCGCGCATGAATTTCAGTAGCTGGGCGGCCACGGTCGTCGCGTCCCCCGCAATCGCCGCAGGAATCCTGATGGTCGCCCCCGCTGTCGCGCAGGCGGCACCCGACGAGACGGGATCAAGCAGCAGCGAAAGCACGTCCGCTTCCGGCACGCAGGAGACGTCGCCGCGTTCCACGCACGGCACGGACGACGACCGCGCAAATCGCTCTGCCGATGGCGACGACGGTGCCGGCGCTGACGCGGACGCAGGAGTCGACGACGCCGATCTGGACACCGGGGACTCGGATACCAAGGATCCAGACGCCGAAGCCAGCGAGGATGCCGGATCCGCCGAGGACTCCGCGGCTGTCGAGGAGTCCGCGGCTGGCGAGGATTCCGCGAAGACCAACGATGCCGATGACGAGCCGCTGCCCGGTCCGCACTACGTGCCCTCCAGTGTTCGGCAGTTCAACTCCGAGGCGCTGGTCTCGGTCACCGCCCTCGACGATGAGGACGACGCCGACGATCCTCAAGACGCCGAGGATCCCGACGACGACGATGATGACGACACCGTTGCCCTTGCCATCGATCAACTCGCGCAGGCGCGCGAAGAGCTGCGCTCGGCGACGTGGGGCGACGGCAACATCTTCGCCGGTCTGGCCGCGATGCTGCCGCAGATGCTGATGGGCGGCGCCCAGACCAATCTGGAGCGCTGGGTGGAGAATCACTCTCGCCTGCAGGCGCAATTCGTCGCCACGTTGAACAACCCGTTCGCGAACGCGATCATCCGGATGCGGCTGGAGAACAGCATGTATCGGCCGATCCGCGCGCAGGACCAGATGGAGCTCGCCGAGAAGCTGATGCCGATCGTCGGCTGGTTCGGGCCTCGCGAGGCGGTCCTCAACGTCAACGATCTGGTGCACGATGCCCGCGACAACGGACTGGTCTACCAGATCCTGGATCTCACAATGCAATACAACGGCCAGAAGGTCCGCACCGAGCCGGTCATCTACATCTCGGTCAACGGTGGAGAGCGGGTCCCGGTCCTTCTCGACAGCGGCTCGAACGGCCTGGTGATCGACCCACGCAACGTCGGCTATGAGGGCATCGGTGAGCCCTCCGGCCCGCAAGGTTACGCCAGCTACGGCGACGGCAGCGTCAAGTCCTATTACCACCCGTACCAGACGACTATTCAGGTCGGCGACGACATCGATTCGGCCGAGACCGAGGTGCTCATCATCGATCTGGAGTCCGTGTATGACTTCACGGAGTACAACGGCGACTACGTGGGCGTGCTCGGCATCGGGCCCAAGGCCGGCCCGGGATCGGTCAACGTCCTGGCCGCGCTTCCCGGCCTGCTCGGCCGGGGCGTGCTAATCGACGAGCGTCGACGCCGAGTCATCCTGGGACCCAACCCTTACGTAGCGCGCGTGTCCCTGGAGGGCACACCGAACACCCCGGTCAAACTCCAGGTCGGCGACAATGACGCGGCCGATGTCGACGGGTGGATCGATTCGGGCGGGATCCTCGGCAACATCCCCAGCCGCGCAGTGGGTGGAGCGTCGAATATCCCGGTAGGAACGCTGATCTCGGTGTACACCGAGGACGGCGAGACACTGCTGTACTCCTACCGGACCACCAGGGCGAACACCCCCGGGATCGTCGAGGACGACGATGAAGTGGAGTTCAACACCGGCTACGTCCCGTTCAGCTTGACCTCCATCTACTTCGACTTCAGCGGCGACGGCACGACGGTGTTCAACTACCGGTGATCCCGCGGTGCGGGCACGGGGCTACCCTCGACGCCGTGCCCGCAGCTGACCGTTCCGCACTCGATGTCGACCGACTCCGTGCCGCCGTTTCGGATACCGCGTGGCGGCGCGTCGATGTGGTCGAGGAGACCGGCTCCACCAACGCCGATCTGATTGCCCGCGCGGCGGCCGGCGAGGACATCGCCGGGGTGGCGCTCTTCGCTGAGTTGCAGACCGCCGGACGGGGACGTCACGGCCGCAGCTGGTCGGCGCCGGCGCGCTCGCAGATCTCCGTGTCCGTCGGCGTGGACACCACGGGCATCGCACCCGACCGGTGGGGTTGGCTGCCCCTGCTGACCGGACTGGCGGTCGCCCGTGCAGTGCGGGCCGGGTTCGGTGTTGACGCAGGGGTGAAGTGGCCCAACGACATTCTGGTCGGAGACGGAAAGCTGGCGGGGATCCTGGCCGAGGTGTCCACGCCGGTGGTCGTGATCGGTCTCGGGTTGAACGTGAGTCTGGTCGCCGACGAGCTGCCCGATCCGAAGGCGGTGTCGCTGACGATGCTGGGCTACGACGTCGACCGGACCGCGCTCGCGGTAGCGGTGCTCCAGGAGCTTGACACGCAGTTGCGGCGCTGGCGCAGCGCCGATGCCACGTTGGCGGCGGACTACCGCGACGTCAGCACGACCATCGGCACCCGGGTCCGGGCAGTGCTGCCGGGCAACTCCGAAATCCTTGGTGTGGCAACGGGTATCGACGAGGCGGGCCGGCTGCTGATCGACGACGCCGGCACGACGGTGACGGTATCGGCCGCAGACATCACGCACCTGCGCCCAGCGGAGTGAGCGGCGCGGAGTGAGCCCGGCGGAGCGCGAAGCCGCGATCAACGTGCTCACGCAGGTCGACGTCGAATAGCCGTGACCCTTAGCCGCTACAAACAGTTCGCGAGACCGCCTTCACGGTAGCTCCGACGTGCGGAGCACTACCGTGAAGGCGCTCTCGCGAGGCGGCACCTCAGATACCAACGCTGGCGCTACCCCCGCGAAATAGCGTTCCTGGCTGCGATCGCTCAGAAGTCGCGACCAGGAACGCTATTCCGCGGCAAGCTCACTTGAGCAGGGCGCGGCTCATCACCACGCGTTGAATCTGGTTGGTGCCCTCGTAGATCTGGGTGATCTTGGCGTCGCGCATCATCCGCTCGACCGGGAAGTCCACCGTGTAGCCGGCGCCGCCGAACAGCTGCACCGCATCGGTGGTCACCTCCATCGCGACATCCGACGCCAGGCACTTCGACGCCGCGGAGATGAAGCCGAGGTTGCCCTCGCCGCGTTCGGCACGCGCCGCGGCCGAGTACACCATCAGCCGGGCGGCTTCGACCTTCATCGCCATGTCGGCGAGCATGAACTGCACCGCCTGGAATTCGCTGACCGACTTGCCGAACTGCTTGCGGTCCTTCACATAGTCGAGCGCCGCGTCGAGCGCACCCTGCGCGATGCCGACGGCCTGCGCACCGATGGTCGGGCGGGTGTGGTCCAGCGTCGCCAGCGCGGTCTTGAAGCCGGTGCCGGGTTCACCGATGATCCGGTCGCCGGGGATGCGGCAGTTCTCGAAGTACAGTTCGGTGGTCGGCGACCCCTTGATGCCGAGCTTTCGCTCCTTGGGTCCGATCGTGAATCCCTCGTCGTCGATGTGGACCATGAACGCCGAGATGCCGTTGGCACCCTTGTCGGGGTCGGTCACCGCCATCACGGTGTACCAGGACGACTCGCCACCATTGGTGATCCACGCCTTGGCGCCGTTGAGGATCCAGTCGTCGCCGTCGGCCTTGGCGCGGGTGCGCATTCCGGCGGCGTCGCTGCCGGCCTCACGCTCGGACAGCGCGTAGGACGCCATCGCCTCGCCCGAGGCGATCGACGGCAGCACCTTCTTCTTCAGCTCGTCGGAACCGCGCAGGATCAATCCCATGGTGCCGAGCTTGTTGACCGCCGGGATCAGCGACGCCGACGCGTCCACCCGGGCGACCTCCTCGATGACGATGCACGCCGCCACCGAGTCAGCGCCCTGCCCGCCGAACTCCTCGGGGACGTGCACCGCGTTGAATCCCGATGCGACGAGCGCGTCGAGCGCCTCCTGCGGAAAGCGCGCGTTCTCGTCGACGTCGGCGGCGTGCGGAGCGATCTCCTTCTCCGCCAGCGCCCGGATCGCCGAGCGCAGCTCTTGGTGTTCCTCCGGCAACTGGAACAGATCGAACGACGGGTCTCCGGCCCAACTAGCCATCATCATCTCCTTGCTACTCGCCAGTAACTTTAGCGTGCTCGCGCGTCGGGGCGAAGTCGCCTCTCAGGTAAAGCTCAGCCCGGGGATTGGTTCGCTCTCAGTGTCGGTGGGTACTTTCGTCGACATGCAGGTGTACATCGAGGGCCCCGCCTTCCGCCGTACCGCGCATTGTGAGTGTGGTTGGAACGCTACTCCGCGCTGGCTGCGTGCTTCCGCCGTCGTCGACGCGGGCATGCACGCGGCGCAGACGGGCCATGTTCACGCCGGCTCGCCGGTCCAGGTGGCCGAGCCGGCTGTGGTGCTGCGGGCGTCGTAAAACGACCCCCGAACATCGCTCTGTGAGCGATGTCACGCCCTTCGCCCAGACTGCGGGTAGCGCGCCTTTTTGCGCCCAATTCCCGCGTGGAATGCGATTTCGGCGGACGTTCCCCGAGCTGACCCGTTGCTTCGAATCACCTCACAAGCTGCTGTGTCGCCCCGATTTCCGAACTAACCGGGAGAGCGGACGGCGTTCAGACCCGCATGACCGATACCTCATTTCTCGCCCCGACCGAACCGATCCGCTCCCGATTCCCGGGTGCCCCGCACATCGCGGGGACGGCGACGGCGTTCACCGCGCGCCGCTACGCCCAGGACGAGGTGGTCGAAGCGCTCAGCGAGTTCACCGACCCGAAGTTCACCCGCTTCGCCCGCACCAGCGGTGTCGAGCACCGCAACCTGGCCCTGCCGCTGCACCGCTACCCCACCCTGACCGGGTTCACCGAGGCCAACACCGCCTACCTGGAGGTGGCCGCCGAGCTCGGTGAGCAGGCCGTCGCCCGAGCGCTGGCCGACGCCCACCTCGACCCGACCGAGGTCGACGCGATCGTCACCGTCTCGAGCACTGGGATCGCCGTCCCCACCGTCGACGCACGCATCGCCGCCCGGCTGGGCCTGCGGCCCGACGTCAAACGAATTCCGATCTTCGGGCTGGGCTGCGTCGCCGGCGCCGCGGGCCTGGCCCGGGCGCACGACTATCTGCGCGGCTACCCCGACCACGTGGCGGTGCTGCTGTCGGTCGAGCTGTGCTCACTGACGTTGCAGCGCAACGACACCTCCATCCCGGCACTGATCGGGCTCTGCCTGTTCGGCGACGGCGCCGCCGCCGTGGTTTCCGCTGGCGCACAACGCAGTCCGTCGACGCCGGAGCCGGGTCCACGGATCGTGGCCACCCGCAGCCGGTTGTTACCCGACACCGTCGACGTGATGGGCTGGAACGTCGGCTCGACCGGCTTCCAGCTGGTGATGTCGCGCGAGGTTCCGGCGATGGCGCAGAACCACCTCGCCGGTGAGGTGGACGAGTTCCTCGCCGAGCACGGCCTGACCGCGGCCGACATCGCCACGTGGGTGTGCCATCACGGCGGACCGAAGGTCCTCGACGCGATCGACGACGCGGTCCGGCCGCCGCAGAACGCGTTGCGGCACAGCTGGAACTCCATGCGCGAGCACGGCAACATCTCCTCGGCGTCGGTGCTCGACGTGCTGGCCCGCACCCTGCAGACGCCGCCGCCGCGCGGCTCGTTCGGCGTGATGCTGGCGATGGGACCGGGCTTCAGTTTCGAACTTCTGCTGCTGAGCTGGTAGCCGACGATGATCTACACCCTGTTCATCCTGCTGATCGGCGCCGAACGGCTCATCGAGCTGGTCGTCGCACGGCGCAACGCGCGCTGGTCCTTTGCCCAGGGCGGCAAGGAGTTCGGCCGTGGCCACTATCCCGCCATGGTGAGCATGCATGCGCTGCTTCTGGTTTCGTGCCTCGTCGAGGTCGCCACCCAGCACCTCCCGTTCCTTCCGTGGCTGGGTTGGCCGATGGTGGCGGTGGTGGCGGCGAGCACGGCGACGCGGTGGTGGTGCGTCGCGACACTGGGCAGGCACTGGAATCCACGGCTGATCGTGATTCCCGGCGCCCCGCTGGTGCACCGGGGCCCGTACCGGTTTCTGCACCACCCGAACTACACCGCGGTGGCGGTGGAAGTCGCCGCGCTGCTGCTGGCGCACTCGGCGTGGTGGACGGCCGTGGTGTTCACCCTCGCCAACGCCGCGATCCTGAGGGTGCGCATCACCTCCGAGAACCACGCCCTCGGCTACGCCTGACCCCCACCCCGCCGAAATCGCATTCCACGCGGCCAAAACTCAACTTGACGCGCGTGGAATGCGATTTCGGCGGAGGAGAACCTCAGTCCCCCAGCAGCTTCTGCCGCAGTGCCTCGTCCTTCTGCAACACCATCTGCTCCAGCGACGTCTGAAACGCGGCCATGCGTTCGCGCAGCCCGACATCCGAGGCCCCGAGGATCCGCACCGCCAACAGCCCGGCATTGCGTGCCCCGCCGATCGACACCGTCGCCACCGGCACCCCGGCCGGCATCTGAACGATCGACAGCAGCGAGTCCATCCCGTCCAGGCGTGCCAAGGGCACCGGCACCCCGATCACCGGCAGCGGCGTCGCCGAGGCGACCATGCCCGGCAGGTGCGCCGCACCGCCGGCGCCGGCGATGATCACCTCAAGGCCCCGCCCCGCCGCGTCGGCCGCATAGGTCAGCATGCGGCCCGGCGTGCGGTGCGCCGAGATCACACCGACCTCGAACGGCACCTCGAATTCGGCCAGCGCCGTAGCTGCTTCGGACATCACGGGCCAGTCGCTGTCGCTGCCCATGATCAAGCCCACCCGTGGAGAGCTCACTGGTGCACCATCCTTGTGTCGGTGATCTTGGATGGATTGCCGATGCACCCGAGGTGCCGCTGATCTATCGCCCTGCTCGCTCGACACATTCGATGTCCAGCATGAGTTCTGCGGAGGCCAG
>NZ_JBQQCF010000012.1:0-132890 GCF_052245755.1 Mycobacterium sp. 4D054 | reverse complement strand
CCTTGCCGTGCTCGGCGGTGATGATCTCGGCCAGTTCACCCTTGCGCTCGTTGAGCAGCTCCCGGAAGGCGAACAGCACCTGGGTGCGTTTGGCCAGCGAGGTGTCCCGCCAGGCCGGGAACGCGGCGGCGGCCGCATCGATCACCTGCTGGGCGTCGGCGACGCTGGCCAGCGCGACCTGACCGGTCACCACACCGGTGGCCGGATTGGTCACCGGCGCCGTCGCGGAGGACTCGCCGGCAAACATCTTGTTATCAACCCAATGCCCAATGGTCGTCGTCATGGTGTCCAGTGTGGGCCTCCGGAGGCTCTTCGCACCCTTACACGTCGTATCTATATCCGCGGGATCGCTTACACTGCGTAAATGGCCGTGACGGTGGGCGAAGTCGTCGAGCTGCCCGTGGTCCAGCGGGGATCTCCCGAGATCCTCAGCCGGTGCCGATGGTCCGAGCCGGTCCGTTGGCTGCACGTCGGCGGCGTGGCCGACCTGTCCTCGCTGCTGCAGGGCGGTGAGCTGGTGCTGACCACCGGGGCCGGTCTGGGCCGCACACCGACACGCTACCTTCAGGGATTGGCCGACGCCGGCGCGTTGGGAGTCGTCGTCGAACTCGGTGCCCGCATGCCGGCGCTTCCCGCATCCTTGACGGCACTGGCCGGGAAGCTCGACCTCGCATTGGTCGTACTGCACCGGCAGATCAGGTTCGTCGACGTGACCGAGGTCGTGCACCGGCGCATCGTCGCCGAACAGTACGACGAGGTCGCGTTCGACCGGCGAGTCCATGAAGTGTTCACCGAGCTGAGTATGAAGCGGGCCTCGGTGGCGGGCATCGTCGATGCGGCGGCCCGGATCCTCGACCTGCCGGTCGTCCTGGAGGATCTTGCCCACCAGGCCATCGCAGTGTCCGCCAGCGGCGCGAAAACCGCGGCCCTGCTTGATGACTGGGAGAGCCGGTCGCGCCGCAGCCCAACGGCCGGCGGAGGTCCCGAGCAGTGGGTGCTCACCGCGGTCGGGCCGCGCGGCGAAGAGTGGGGTCGGCTGATCGTACCGATGACACCGGCCGACCGGGCCCGGGCGACGATGGTGCTCGAACGGGCCTCGGCGGCGCTGGCGCTCAACCGCATGATCGAGCGGAACAACACCGGTCTTCGCCAGCAGGCGCAGAGCGGACTGATCGACGACGTGCTGGGCGGCCGGGTGGCCGACGAGCGGGAGGCCGCGGCACGCGCGCACGCCCTCGGGCTGCGCAAGGCGGCGCGCTACCACCCGGTGGTGGTCCGTGTCGAACGCACCGCCACGTCCACCGATCCGCTTGCTGCGCAACGACGCAACATCTCGCTGCTCGACGCCGTCGCCCACACCGTCAACGTCGCCGGCCACACCGGTGTCTTCGCCGGCCGCCGCGACGGGGAGATCGCGGCACTGCTCACCGTCAACACCGCGCGCGGCGGCCCGGACAAGGCGCTCGCCGAGCTCGGCGCGCGGCTGCACAAGGAGCTGCGCCGGGTCGACGGCATCGCTCGCTCGGTGTGCGCGGTAGGTACACCGGAAGTCGACGTCACCGACGCCATCCGCGGCCTGGCCGAGGCCGCCCACGTCGCTGAGGTCGCGCTGGCGATGCGAGACAGCGCGCGGCCGTACTTCCGCGCCTCCGACGTCCGGTTGCGCGGCCTGATGGCCTTGCTGCGCGACGATCCACGCGTGCAGCGGTTCGCCGAGACCGAACTCAAACCCCTGCTCGACCGCGGGGCGGCCGCGGACGTCGAGGTGCTCCGCGAATACCTCGGCCTCGCGGGCAACAAAGCAGCGCTGGCCCAGCGGCTGCACATCAGCAGACCGGCCCTCTACAAGCGGTTGGCGACCATCGAACAGACCCTGGGTGTCGACCTCGACGATGCCGAATCGATGACCTCGCTGTCGGTGGCGCTGATGGTGCTCGACGCGCGGCAACGCATCGAGCCCGCCAGCCTCAATGAGGTCACCTGATCATTCCGCCGGCGACAACGAGCGCGAGGGCCGCCAGGCCAGGAACCCGACGATCAGGCCTGCGAACGGAACCGCGGCCAGGACGGCGCTCAACGTCGCACTGCCGCCGGTGACCAGCGTGAAGTTCGACAACACCAGCCACAGGCTGGCCAGCAGACCGGCCACCGCCAGCGCCGGAGCGATCCGCGTGGTCCAGACCCGGCCCGACACCCGGTCCCGGTGGCGCAGGAAGAAGACCAGCACGGCGATCGACGTGGTGAGCATCAGGGTGACCATCCCGACCGTCGCGACACCGGCCATCGACCCGAAAACCCCGACCAGCGGGTCGATTCCGAGGATCGCCAACACCGCGATGATGAGGGTGGCGGTGACGGTCTGCACCACCGACGAGAACGACGGCGACTCATGGTTGTCGTGCACCTTGGCCAGCCGGGCCGGCAGCAGGCCCTTGCCGGCCAGCACGAACTGGTAGCGGGCGATCACGTTGTGGAACGACAGCACACACGCGAACAGGCTGGTCAGCAACAGGACGTTGACGATGTCGCGGCCGACGGTGCCCAGCATGTCCCCGGTGGTGTCCAGCAGCATGTTGCCTTCTCCGTCGAGGGTGCGCTGCGCGACCGCGCCCACCTGATCCGGGCCGATCGCAACGACGAACGCCCACACCGTGATCGCGTAGAACGCGCCGATCAGGGTTACCGCGGCATAGGTGGCGCGGGGAATGGTGCGCTCCGGGTCGCGAGCCTCGTCACGGAACACCGCGGTCGACTCGAAGCCGATGAACCCGGTGAGGGCGAACAGGATCGCGATGCCGATGGTTCCGCTGGTGAACACGGCGGGATCGAAGGAGGCCAGCGTGACGCCGGCCGGGCCGGGATTGGCGACCATCACCGCGTCGAGCACCACGACGATGCCGATCTCGAGGGCCAGCGCCACCCCAAGCACCTTGGCGCTGAGCTCGATGTGCCGGTAACCCAGCACGGCGACGATCGCCAGCACGGCGAACGAGTAGACGGGCCAAGGGATCACGGGTCCGCCGTAGTGGATCACCGTGTCGTTGATCGCCCAGCCGATGTAGCCGTAGATGCCGATCTGGATGGCGGTGTAGGCGATCAGTGCGACCACTGCGATGCCCTTGCCCATCCGTTCCCCCAAGCCCACGGTGACGTAGGAGAAGAACGCTCCGGCTTCGGGCACATACGGTGTCATCGTCACGAACCCCACGCTGAACACCAGCAGCACCAGCGCGGCGATCACGAACCCCATCGGCGCGCCCGCGCCGTTGCCGAGTCCCATCGCCAACGGCATGTTGCCGCCGATCACCGTCAGTGGCGCGGCCGCCGCGACGACCATGAACACGATGCCGACGGGTCCGAGGTGCCCGGTGAGGCGCCGCCCGTCGGTTCTGGTAGGTGTAGTGGTCACGAAATCTCCTGGGGTTGAGGGGTGTTGATACGCAGCGCCTGCCGCAGCATGTCGTGGTCCAGTGCGTGGGCGGTGAAGCCGTGATGGCCGGTCATCGTGGTGGCGGCGACCATCGCGTTGACGATGGCCTCCTCGGTGGCTTCGATGGTGAGATCGAACAGCCGGGTCATCAACTGGGGAGCGACCATCCGCAGTGTGACCTCGGGCCGGGAGGCGGCCGGATCTTCGTCCCACGCGTAGGGCGGGATCCCGCGGTTGCCGGTGGCGAACGCCAGCATCAGATCGCCGCTGTACTGCTCCCCGGTGCCGCCGAGACGACTCACCGCCAGCGCTGCGCGCTGGGCCAGCCGGGTGCACTGGTGGGGGAGCAGGGGTGCGTCGGTGGCGACGATGACGATGATGGAGCCCGATCCGGGCTCGTACCGGGCCGGCAGGTCCGGCAGCGGGACCTCGGACGGGCCGATCAGTTCGCCGACGGGGACGCCGTTGATCCGGAGTCGTTCGCGGCGGCCGTGATTGGCCTGCACGAGCACGCCCACCGTGTACGAGCCGGCGGCGGTGTCGGTGACGCGCGACGAGGTGCCGATGCCGCCCTTGAACCCGTGGCAGATCATCCCGGTGCCGCCGCCGACGTTGCCCTCCGCAGGCGCGGAGGAGGAGGCGGCGTGGAGGGCGGAGCGCACGTGCTCGGGCCGGACGTGAAACCCGTTGATGTCGTTGAGCAGACCGTCGTAGGTCTCGCCGACCACCGGCAGTGACCAGTAGAGGCCCTCGCCGCGGGCGCGCACCTGGGCGGCCACCAGTTCGTCGCGGACCACGCCGACACTGTGGGTGTTGGTGAGCCCGATGGCGGAGGTGAGCTCGCCGGATTCGCGGATCCATTCCAGCCCGGTCAGCTCGCCGCTGCCGTTGAGCCGGTGCGACCCGGCGAACACCGGCTCGGTCCAGATGTCGTCGTGAGGAACCACGACAGTCACCCCGGTGTGCACGGCCGGGGGCCCGTCGGCATCAAGGGTGGTGTGTCCGACCCGCACGCCTGCGACGTCGGTGATGGCGTTGGCCGGGCCGGTGGGATGTTCCCCGATGACGACGCCGAGGTCTCTGGCACGCACTGATCACGCTCGTTCCGGTAAGTTATTTTCTTAATTGGAAAAGAACTATGCGCCCGTGTGATCCCGGACGCAAGAGGAACGGCAGAATAGGTTCGACTGACATCCGGCAGCGGGGGAGGTGACCACGGCATGGCGCGGCCGAATCGGCAGGTGGAACGGCGGGGCGACATCATGGATGCGGCGATCGCGCTCATCGAGCGCCACGATCTGGCCACCCTCAAGCTCGCCGATGTGGCAGCCGAACTGGGGCTGACCACCAACGCGGTGCGGTACTACTTCAAGGACATGCCGGCGCTGCTGGCGGAGTTGGCGCTGCGCTCGGATGTCCGCTTCTACGATGAACGGCTGCGACTGGCCGCCGAGGCCGGAGATCCTCCCGCGCAGCTGGCGGTGACCATCGCGGCGGGTCTGCCCACCGGCCCCGAGGACGCCGAGTGGCGGGCTATCTGGCGCGCCGTGCTGGCGGCGGGCTTCGAGCTCGATCGGTGTGCCGACGTGCAGGGCATCTACCACCGTCAGGTCGGCCTCTACCGGGACCTGTTGAACGCCGGTGCCGAAGCCGGGGCGTTCACGTTGACCGGTGGGGCCGAGGACATCGCGATGTCGTTGATGGCGATGGAGGACTATTTCGGGTACCGCATTGTCGCGCGCGATCCCCAGTTCGACCGGGCGACCGCGCTGCGGCTCATGCGTCAGTACGCCGAAATGGCCACCGGAGCAAGGCTTCCCGAGACAGTGTGACTCACCCCGAGGCGACGCGTCCGAGGTGTGGCCGACTCGGCCACCAACTCCTCTCACGCAAGAGAGTGGCGATCGCCGGCACCGTCAGGGTTCGCACGACGAAAGTGTCGAGCAGCAGCCCACATCCCATGATGAAGCCGGCTTGGGCCATCATGTGCACCGATCCCGTCATCAGGCCGAACATGCTGACGGCGAAGATGATCCCGGCGGAGGTGATGACGGAACCCGTACTGGCCACGGTGCGCAGCACGCCGATGCGCGCGTTGCTGCTGGATTCTTCCCGAAGCCGCGAAATGAGCAACATGTTGTAGTCGGCACCGACCGCGACCAGCAGGATGAAGGCCAGCAGCGGCACCGGCCAGGCGATGGCCTGCCCGAATCCGTACTGGAACACCAACACCCCTATGCCGAGCGCAGCGGTGTAGTTCAGCACCACGGTGCCCAGGAGGTAGAGCGGGGCTATGGCCGCGCGCAGCAGCATGATCAAAACGATGCCGACCACCAGCAGCGTCGCGACGCCAAGGCGGACGAAGTCCACCGAAAGCAGTTGCTGCAGGTCCGAGTTCACAGCCGGGAAGCCGGCCATAGAGATGGTGGCGCCGCTCAGGGAGGTGTTCGGTGTGGCGGCCTGGGCCGTGGCGATGATGTGGTCGTTGAGCTCCATGGCCTCCGCGGAGAACGGGTCATGCGCCGACGTCACCGCGAACCGAGCGGTGCGGCCGTCGGTAGAGATGAATTGCTCTGCCATATCGCTGAATTGGCGGTTCTCGAAACTGTCGGGCGGAAGGTAGAACCCCGACGCGGCGTCGGATCCGGACGTGGCACGTGCGGAATTCTGTAGCTGGACGGCGACCTGTCCCATCCCGCTGAGCATCTGGATGTTGCTGTCAGCCAGCGTGTGCACACCGACGGCGAGGGCCTGGGCCCCCGCGGCCAGGCGCGAGACTCCGTCCTGGAGACGGCGCATGTTGGCCACGAGGTCTGTCGGACTGCCGGTCGCGCCCAACCCCTGCTGCATGGTCGTGACGGCGGACTGGAGACTGCCGAGGGTGCCTGAGAGCGTCGTGTCACGGCCGAGATGGTCACCCACATCGGCTACGGAATCGAAGAATCCGCCATTGCGCAGCGTCACGAGTACCTGTGCCTGGTCCCGCAATTGTGCGCACTGTGGCGTGGCGGCACACCACGGCATGTTGTTGAGGCTCTCGGTGAGAGGTGCGATGGCTCCGATCGCAGCCGATGCCTGTTCAGCCAGCGGCCTCAGACCGCGGCCGTCGCGGAGGGCTTGATCGACCGCGGGCGCCATGGCGTTGACTTGTTCGATCAGGGGGCGGGCGGCCTGCAACTGCCGACCTGCCTGGTCGGCCTGAGTCAACAGGCCGGACAGCGGAGTCAGAGCGTGCCGCAGCATGGCGTCGAGCTGGGCGAGGCCGGCTGCGAGCTGGTCGGCGCCGTCGGTCAGCTTGGCGAGGTCATCTTCGGCGGCTCGACCGTCGGCGACTGCGCCGGCCATCTTGTCGCCGATCTGCCCGTTCTGCCAGGACAGCTGCGCCTGCTCGAGCCGGTCACCGGTGGGGCGCGTGACCCCGGAGACGCGCGTGACATCAGGCACCTGGGCGACCCGTGAGGCGAGCTCGTCGAGATCGGCGAGGCCCCGGGCCGAGCGCATGTCAGTGTCAGAGTGGGACGAGCAGGAACTGGCTGATGACGGTGTCCTTCGCGAAGTGCCGGTCCAGTAGTCGGTAGCCCTGGTTACTGCCGGTGTCGGCGGGCTGGCCCTGGCGGTCGTCGTAGCTGATCGTCATGGTGGCCGCGACACCGGTCAGGGCCAGCAGCACCACCATGCTGGCAGCCAGCATCGGCTTCGGACGCCGTACCACCGCCACGGCGATCCGGTTCCAGTACCGGCGGGACAGGTCGGCACGCGGTTCCGCGATGCCGCGCCTGGCCGCCAGTGCCATCACTGGCGGAAGCAGTGTGACGGTGGCCAGGAAGCCGATCAACACGGCGATGGCACACGCTGGACCGAGCCCTTGGAACACGCTGAGCCGGGCGAACACCATCGACGCCAGCGCCAGCGCCACGGTCGCCGCCGAGGCCCGGATCACCCGCCCGATGCTGCCGCAGGCATAGGTGATGGCCTCTTCGGGGTCGACGCCGAGCCGGCGCTGTTCGTGGTAGCGGCTGATGAAGAAGACGCTGTAATCCGTACCCGCGCCCAGCAGGATGCCGACCAGAAAGATGGCACTGAACTGTGAGACAGGCAGCCCGATCTGACCGAAGCCGGACAGCGCTCCACGTGCCACAGCCACACTCACGCCGACGACCAGAAGCGGCAGCAGCGCGGTGAACACAGATCGATAGACGAGCAGCAGGATCAGTGCGATGAGGATGGCACTGGCCACCTTGACGAGCAACGCGTCCCGTTCGGCGGTGGCGATCTGATCGTGAAACGTCGCGGCCGGACCGGTGACGAACGCCGTCGTCGGAGACCCCGCGAAAGCTGAATCGACGTGCGCACGAACAGCTTCCACCGATTCGGCGGCTTTGGGGTCTCCGAGCGTGCCGGCGATGCCCACGGGAAGGAACCACGCGCGGCCGTCCTCGCTGACCACCTGGGAACGTGTGGGCGGGTCGTCGACGAAATCCTGGACCAGACTGACGTGAGTGGTGTCGGCCCGCAGCGCTGACACGAGGCGGTCGTAACGCTCCCGAGCCTGGGGGGTGAACCCGGCTGGATCCTCCATCGCGACCACAATCGACGTCTTGGTGCCGTGTTCGTCGAATGCGGTGGCCATCGCGTCGACGGCGGTGAACGACGGAACATCGTTGGGCAGAAGCTGGACTGACTGTTGGCGGACCACCGTCTCCAGTTGCGGAAAGACCACCGCGAGGATTACGGCGAATGCGATCCACGCCCCGATCACGAGGGCCTTGTGTCTGATGGTGAACCGGCCCAGTGCGGCGAGTCGCGGGCTGTACTCGGTCTTGTCTGCCATCGGCGGCCCCTATCATCACTGGTGAAGGCCTTCACCAAATTGTAGGTGACACCTTTCACCAAAGTGGGACGGCGCCGCAACCCCTCTCCCGGAACTAGGAGGTGTACAAACCTTCAATGGCCATGCATCGTGGACTCACCGCTGATCAGCGACGTGAGCACCGCCGACGCCAACTCATCGAGGCAGCGCTCGACGTCGTTGCCGAGGAGGGGGTCCACAACCTGCGGGTCCGCGCCATCAGCGCGCGGGCCCGACTCAATGATCGATACTTCTACGAGAGCTTCCGTGACTGCCAGGAGCTGTTGCTGGCCACTTTCGATGATCAGTTCACCCGCGCGCTCAGCGGCATCATGGCCACCCTCGTGGACGCCCCTCTCGAGCTCGAAGCGCGCGCCAGAACCATCTTGGAGTTCGCGCTCGGTTTCGTCGATGAAGACCCCAGGCGGCAGCGGCTGCTGATCGAACTGCAGACGGCTGAAGCCCTCGCGACACGTCGTCAGGAGGTGATTGACGCTCTCACCCGCATCATGGTCGGACAGATCCGTCAGCTCCTGGGCGATCGCGCCGGCACCGACGATACCGTCACATTGACGGCCCTGACTGTCAGCAGCGGTCTTCTCGAGCTGGCCGCGCAGTGGTATCGGAAGCAGATCGACGTCAGCCAAGCTCAGCTCATCGAATTCGCGACCGCGCTCGTGGTCACGACGGCAGACATCACCGGGGTGGTCGAGCGCCACATCGCCCCGGTGCACGAGCAGCCGGCGTCAGGAGATCAGGACTGATCTATGGCGACCAGCTGTCCATTCGGTCATGGCATTGTTGATCGGCTCGTGAGCCGCTTGACCGTCTCGTGAGCGCCGAGCACGACGGCCGCCCGGTCGGGCGCACTGTTACGCGCCGCTTGTTCGGCGTTGCCGCCCGCAATGAAGACAGGACTGTCGGCGATGTGGCGCAAGCCTTCGCGGGCCACCTCCGCCGGGTCGTGCACGGTGAGGCCCGGCATCTCCGCGAGCGGTTCGGGCTTGCGAGCGATGAGGACGAGATCGAACCCGTCCTGGGCGAGTGCTTTCGCAAACTCGGCGCCCACTCCCTCGGATCCACCGGCGATGACCGCCCGTGGCCCATACCGGGCACAGTCCGTCACCTGAACTTCACTGGAAATCATGAGCTTATCCAACTATGCGATCCGGCTTGGGCGACAGCACGTTCCACCGACCAGGACGCGTGTGACTGTTCCGCTCGATCATCGTGTTCGAGCGAGCGAGACCCGCCGCGACCTCTCCGGTCCGTCACGGCTATAACGGAACGATGCGGATCGGACTGTCGACGCCCGTGGTGGTACAGACACCCGCGGCGGCCAGTCTCTGGGAACGGGGCGCCGACATCGAGGACGTCGCACGCATCGCCGAAACCGCCGACCGCCTGGGGTTCGACTACCTGACCTGTTCGGAGCATGTCGCCGTTCCCGTCGGCGACGCCGCCGTCCGCGGTGCGGTGTACTGGGACCCGCTGGCCACCTTCGGGTTTCTGGCGGCCCGGACCACTCGCATCCGGCTGGCCACCTCGGTCCTCGTCCTCGGCTATCACCACCCGCTGGAGATCGCGAAACGCTATGGCACCCTTGATCGGGTCAGCGGCGGGCGCCTCGTCCTCGGCGTCGGCGTCGGATCGCTGCGCGCGGAATTCGACATGCTCGGCGCGGCATGGGAGGACCGCGGAGCCAGGGCCGATGACGCCATCCGCGCACTGCGCTCGTCACTGTCGGTGCGCGAACCCTCCTACCGCGGCGAGTTCTACCGCTACGACGCAATGGTCATCGAGCCGAGCGCCGTGCAGCTCCGGGTGCCGATCTGGGTGGGCGGCCGCAGCCGGCGTTCGCTGCGTCGCGCGGCCCGGCTTGCCGATGGTTGGATGCCGTTCGGATTGCGGACCACCGAGATCGCCGAAATGCTCGCTGCCACCGATATTCCGGAGGGTTTCGACGTGGTGCTCCCGGTCGGCCCGCTGGATCCCGGCGAGTCCTCCGGGTGCGTGAAGCGGCTCAGGAGTCTGCGCGACGTCGGCGCCACCGCGGTGACGTGCTCGGTGACCGCGTCCTCCGCCGATCACTACTGCGAGCAGCTCGCATCGTTGCGTGAGCTTGTCGAAGAACTCTGAACCACGAAGCGGAGGCAAGGATGTCGGCTGACCTCGCAGCCCTGGAAGTTCGCCTACAGCAGCTGGAGAGACGTTTGGCGCCGTCGAAGACGAACGCGAGATCGCTAGCCTGATCGCGACCTAGGGGCACTCGGTGGACGCCGCGAACGCGTCGGGTGCCGCAGCGCAGTGGAGCGCCGACGGCATCTATGACGTCGAGGGCTGGCGGATGTCGGGCCGCGAGGACGTCGAGGCGATGGTGCGCTCGCCGGGCCACCGCCGGTTGGTGCAGAACGGCTGTTGCCATTTTCTCGGCCCGGCGGTGGTCACGGTGCGCGGCGACGACGCGGTGGCGGTGTGCGAATCGCTGGTCGTACTGCGCGCGGCGGACGGGTATCCGGAACGCGAAAGCGTCGCGACGGCAGCAGATCTGCCGGCGCCCGGGTATGTCATCTGGCGGGCGGCGGTTAACCACTTCCGGCTGCGCCGCCTCGACCGGCGCTGGCAGATCACCACCCGCACGAGTCGCGTGCTCGACGGAAGCCCGAAGCCCACGAGTTGTTGACGGCGGGGATCGAAGAGCGCTGAGCTCAAAGACGAACCAGCGCGAACGGATAGGTGAACGCCCCGCCCGGCGCGCCGTCGCAGCCCGTCGCGAACGACGATGTCATCGTCCCCTGCAACGTCGCGGCGTCCCATTCGTACACGTCGCGGGTCGGGATCACCGGACCGTAATACACGTTGCCGCACCGAAGCCCGTCGGGAATGTCGACGGTGAGGGTGTATCTGCCGTCTGCCAGATGTGCGTCACCGCTGTACTCGAACGCCTTCGCGGTCGGCATCGGTATCGCCTTGATGTGGGCGCAGCCCGCGGCATCGGGGATGCAGTAGGTCACCGCCCACGTCCAGGTGTGAAAGTCATACCGTCCCTGGATGTTCAGTGAATAGTTGGCGAAGAACGGTGCGGCCTGGGCCGGTACGGGCGACATGACCGTTCCCGCCGCCAGCAGCACCGTCCCGACGACTGTGCGCATCTGCATGAGTGAGCTCCGTGAGAGTGGATGGGGCGAGTCGCGATGACTACATGTGGGAGCCGCCGTCGATCCGGACCTCGGTGCCGGTGATGAAGTACGCGTCCTTACTGCCCAGCATCGCCACCACCCCGGCGACGGCATCCGGGGCGGCGAAGACCGCGCCGCCGTCCAGGGGCAGCATCGGCGCGACCTTGCCGAACAGCGTGTAGTCGGCGTCCTCCGGGAGACCGGGTCCGATGCTCTGACGGGAGGCGCCGGTGCCGTCGGTCATCCCGGACGAGATCGAGCCCGGCTGAACGCAATTGAACCGGATACCGGCTTTGGCGAACTCCGACGCCCACGCGTGGGTCATCGCCAGCACCCCGCCCTTGGACGCAGCGTAGGCGGCCATATAGGGATGGGCGAACTGCGCCGAGGTGGAACTGAAGTTCACCACCGCAGGACTGTTGCCCTCGTGCAGCGCCGCGATCGCCTCTCGGGTCACCAGGAACGTCCCGACCAGATTGATGCGCAGCACCTGCTCGAAATCGGCGAGCGAGGTGTCCGCCAGATGCGCCGACCGCAGGATGCCTGCGGCGTTGACCAGCGTGTCCAGCCCGCCCAAGGTGCTGACCGCGTCGGCCACCCCGGCGGACACCGAGGCCTCGTCACCGATGTCCATCCGCACCGTCGACAGGCTCTCGCCGGTGTCACCGGCCTTCTCCACGGTGTCGGCGAGCCCGTCGGCGCTGACGTCGGCGGCCACCACCTGTGCGCCTTCGGCGAGGACACGCAGCACGCAAGCTTGTCCGATGCCCGAACCGCCTCCGGTGATCAGCACTCGTCGGCCGGCGTAACGCATCAGGGGTGAAGACCCTGCCGAGGTAGTGGACAAAGCACAACTCCTGTCAGTTTTCGATCCGGTTGCTGTCGAGTGTGACACCGGCCGTCCACGTTCACGTGCGATCGCCGCCCCGCGCCCGGCCCTTCCCGGTGGATGGGACGCGGTGTGTCCCGTGCCACGCCCAGCTGTCAACGTGTGTCTCGTCGCAGCGGCGGCGGGTTTGAGTCGGTATCGAAGAAGGGTTCGGCGGCACATGGCGAACAAGGCCGCGGACCGTTGGTCCATCGGGCTACCGGCGTTCGGTGGCGGATTCTCCGGTCCGATGCAAGGCATCGGAGGGCTGCTGTCGATGTCCGCCGACGCCGTGAAGTTCCTGTTCCGCAGGCCTTTTCAGACCGGTGAGTTTCTGCTCCAGTCCTGGTTCGTGGCGCGGGTGTCCCTGGCCCCGACACTGCTGGTCGCCATCCCGTTCACCGTCCTGGTCAGCTTCACCCTGAACATCCTGTTGCGCGAACTCGGCGCGGCCGACCTGTCCGGTGCCGGCGCCGCGTTCGGCGCCGTCACACAGGTCGGCCCCATGGTCACGGTGCTCATCGTCGCCGGAGCCGGGGCGACCGCGATGTGCGCCGACCTGGGGTCGCGCACCATCCGCGAGGAGATCGACGCGATGGAGGTGCTGGGTATCAACCCGGTGCAGCGGCTGGTGACCCCGCGGATGCTGGCCTCCGGCCTGGTCGCGCTGCTGCTCAACAGCCTGGTGGTGATCATCGGAATCGTCGGCGGCTACGTCTTCTCGATCTTCGTCCAGGGCGTGAACCCCGGTGCGTTCGCGGCGGGCATCACGCTGCTCACCGGGGTGCCCGAGGTCATCATCTCGTGCGTCAAGGCCGCGCTGTTCGGTCTGATCGCCGGGCTGGTGGCGTGCTACCGCGGCTTGAGCATCAGCAGTGGCGGCGCCAAAGCCGTGGGGAACGCGGTCAACGAAACCGTGGTCTACGCCTTCATGGCGCTGTTCGTCGTCAACGTCGTCGTCACGGCGATCGGCATCCAGATGACGTCGGGCTAGGGCAGCCGGTATGGCGGCGATACGCGCACTGCACCCGCGGCTGGCCCATCAGGTCGGTCGACCCCTCGACACTCTGGGCAGGATCGGGGAACACACGGCGTTCTACGGCCGGGCCCTGGCCGGCGTGCCGCACGCAGCGGTGCACTACCGCAGGGAGATCGTCCGTCTGATCGCCGAGATCAGCATGGGCGCAGGCACTCTGGCCATGATCGGGGGCACTGTCGTCATCGTCGGGTTCCTGACTCTGGCCGCCGGCGGCACCCTGGCGGTGCAGGGCTACAGCTCTCTGGGCGACATCGGCATCGAAGCCCTGACCGGCTTTCTGGCCGCGTTCATCAACGTGCGGATCTCCGCTCCGGTGGTGGCCGGCATCGGACTGGCCGCGACGTTCGGTGCGGGCGTCACCGCGCAGCTGGGCGCGATGCGCATCAACGAGGAGATCGACGCGCTGGAAACGATGGGAATCCGTCCCGTCGAGTATCTCGTCAGCACCCGCATCGTCGCCGGGATGATCGCGATCGCCCCGCTGTACTCGATCGCGGTGATCCTGTCGTTCGCAGCCAGCAAGCTCACCACCGTGGTGCTGTTCGGCCAGTCGGCGGGCCTGTACAACCACTACTTCACCACCTTTCTGAACCCGAAGGATCTGTTGTGGTCCTTCCTGCAGGCGATCCTGATGGCGATGGCGGTCCTGTTGGTGCACACCTACTTCGGCTACTTCGCCGGCGGCGGGCCCTCCGGGGTGGGGGTCGCGGTCGGCAACGCCGTCCGCACCTCGCTGATCGTCGTGATCTCGGTGACGCTGCTGGTGTCACTGTCGATATACGGCGCCAACGGCAACTTCAATCTGTCGGGATAGCGGGGACGTCAACGATGTCGGTGAATTCACGCTCCAGACGGCCGCTGCTCGGCCTGGCCACCGTGCTGGCTGTGGCCGCGGTGATCGCGGTCGCGGTGGGCCTGTTCCGCGGCAGCTTCACCAGCACGGTCCCCGTGACCGTGCTGTCGGAGCGGGCCGGCCTGGTGATGGGCACGGACGCCAAGGTGAAACTGCATGGGGCGCAGGTGGGTTCAGTGCAGTCCATCGAAGCGCTGCCTGACGGCCGGGCGGCGATCCACCTGGCGATGGACCCGTCGTACATGGACATCATCCCGTCCGATGTTCGGGTGGACATCGCCTCGTCGACGGTGTTCGGCTCCAAATACGTCGAACTGGTGCCGCCGGCCGATCCCTCGGTGCAGCCGCTGCGGGCCGGACAGGTCCTGGACGCCGAGCACGTCACCGTGGAGATCAACACGGTGTTCGAACAGTTGTCCTCGGTGCTGGCCAAGATCGAGCCTGCCGAACTGAATCAGACGCTCGGCGCACTGGCCACCGCGTTGAGCGGGCGCGGCGAACAGATCGGCCAGACGATGTCCGACTTCGAAGCGTTCCTGGCCAAGATCGAACCGAGCCTGCCCGCCATGGAACATGAGCTCGCGGTGGCGCCCGTGGTCATCGGCACCTACGCCGACGTCGCGCAGGAACTTCTCGACACCGTCGCTGCCGCGACCACCATCGGTCGAACCATCGTCGAGGAACAGGACAACCTGGACACGCTGCTGGTCAGTGTGATCGGACTGTCCGACATCGGCCAGGACGTGGTAGGAGGCAACCGGGAAGCGATCAGCACCGTGATGGAACTGCTGGTCCCCACCACCGACCTGCTGAACGAATACCACCAGGCGCTCAACTGTGGTCTGGGCGGGGCGGCGCAGCTGGCCAAGGCGCCCGGCACGCCGGTACCCGGCGGCCTGCTGCTGCAGACCATCGTGTTGGGGCAGGAGCGCTACCGCTATCCGCAGAACCTGCCCAAGGTGGCCGCCAAGGGTGGTCCGCAGTGCACGGATCTGCCCAAGGTGGGCTTTCAGAAACGGCCACCGTTCGTGATCACCGATGTCAACGCCAACCCCGCGCAATACGGAAACCAGGGCATCGTGCTGAATTCCGACGGCCTCAAGCAGCTTCTGTTCGGTCCGATCGACGGGCCGCCCCGCAACAGCGGACAGATCGGACAACCAGGATGACGGACGTGGGCAGGGCCGCGACGAAATTCGCGGCGTTCGGAATGACTATGGTGCTCCTGACCGTCGGACTGTTCGTGATATTCGGTGAGTACCGGTCAGGATCGGCCAACAAGTACTCGGCGGTCCTCGTCGACTCCTCCAGCCTGGAACGCGGAGATTCGGTGCGGGCAGCCGGAATCCGCGTCGGCACGGTCAACGCCGTCACGTTGCAGGGCGACGGCACCGTCGTCGTCGATTTCGACGCCGACGACAACGTCAGGCTCACCGAAAGCACGAAGATCGCGGTGCGGTATCTGAACCTCGTCGGTGATCGCTACCTGGAACTCCTCGACGAACCCGGCTCGGCGAAGATCCAGCCGCCGGGCTCCCGCATCGGCGTGGAGCGCACCGAGCCGGCACTGAATCTCGATCTGCTGCTGGGCGGCCTCAAACCGGTCATCCAGGGGCTGAACCCCGACGACGTCAACACCCTGACCAGCTCCCTGATCCAGATCCTGCAAGGCCAGGGCGGCAACCTGGAATCGCTGTTCAGCAGGACGGCGTCGTTCACCAACGCGCTGGCCGACAATGGGCAGACCGTCGAACGGCTCATCGACACGCTCAACGACACCATCACCACCGTCGCCGCCGACGGCGAGAACTTCTCCGCGGCCGTCGATCGGCTCGAGCAGCTGGCCACAGGTCTGGCCCAGGATCGTGACCCGATCGGTGACGCCATCACCGCGCTGGACACCGGTACCGCGTCGCTGGCGGGGCTGCTGACCGAGGCCAGGCCACCGCTGGCCGGAACAGTCGACGAGTTGAACCGCCTCGCGCCCTTGCTGTCGAACGAAACCGATATGGCCCGACTGGATCTCGCATTGCAGAAAACCCCGCAGAACTACCGCAAGCTGGTGCGGCTCGGCTCCTACGGGAGCTGGCTGAACCTCTACATCTGCGGCGTCTCGATCCGGGTCACCGACCTGCAGGGGCGAACCGCGCACTTCCCGTGGGTCATCCAGAACACCGGAAGGTGCGGTGAGCCCTGATGCAGAAGTACCGCGGATCCTCCTTGGTCCGAGCCGGTTTCCTCGGCGCCGTCCTGATCGCCCTGGTGATCGTGGTCGGCCTGCAGCCCCAGCAACTGTGGGCGATGGCCACCTCGGTGCGCTACCAGGCGGTCTTCGCCGAGGCCGGCGGGCTGACGGCCGGCAATCAGGTGAAGGTGTCGGGAGTGACCGTGGGCTCCGTCTCCGATGTCGAACTCTCCCGCGGCACAGCCCTGGTCACCTTCTCGGTCGAGAGCGCGGTGCGCGTGGGCGGCGACACCACCGCCACCGTCGGTATCTCGACAGTGCTGGGCGAACGGGTGCTGGTGCTCACACCGGCCGGCAGCGAGAGCCTCGGCTCGATGGGGATCATCCCGCTGACCCGAACCGGTTCGCCCTACTCGCTGACCGACGCGGTGGGGGAGTTCACATCGAACACCGAGGCCACCGACACGGCCGCGATCAACCAGTCACTGGATACGTTGTCCGACACCATCGAACGCATCGCCCCGCAGCTTTCGCCCACCTTCGACGGGGTGTCCCGGCTGTCGCGATCGCTGAACAGCCGCAACGAATCGCTGTCCGCGCTGCTGGACGCCGCCGCCGACGTCACCGAGGTCCTCTCCGAACGCAGCGTGCAGGTCAACACGCTGCTGCTCAACGCCAACGATCTGCTCGCCGTCCTGCAGGAACGCCGGTACGCGATCGTCAACCTCCTGTCCAGCACCACCGCGGTGGCGCAACAGCTGTCCGGGATGGTCGCCGACAACGAGCAGGAACTGGCGCCGACATTGGAGAAGCTGAACACGGTCTCGGAGATGCTCGAGCGCAACCGGGACAACATCACGGCGTCCCTGAAAGGTCTCGCCAAATACCAGGTCACCCAGGGCGAGGCTGTGAACAACGGCTTCTTCTACAACGGGTTCGCGTCGAATCTGTTGCCCGGCCTGGCGATCCAGCCGTTCCTGGACTACGCACTGGGCTTCCGCCGGGGCGTGAACGCCGGTCAGCCGCCGGACAGCGCCGGGCCGCGAGCCGAGTTCCCTTGGCCCTACAACGGCATCCCCGGAGGGTCGCGATGAGCGCACCAGGCAAGCAGAGCGCGTGGGTGCGGGCGGTGCTGCTGGCAGCACTGGCCGTGCTCGCTGTGGCGGGCGCCGGGGTGATCATCTACCAGCACTTCTTCAGCCCCTACACGGTGGTCGCGTACTTCCGTTCAGCCACAGCAATTTACGCGGGCGACGAGGTCAGGGTGGCCGGGGTGCGAGTGGGCACCATCGCATCCGTGGAGCCGCAGGGCACCCGCGCCAAGATGATGTTGGCCATCGACCGCGACGTGCCGATCCCCGCAGACGCCGAGGCCATCATCGTGGCCCCCAACCTGGTGTCCGCCCGTTACGTCCAGCTGACCCCGGCGTGGGGTGCGACACCGGAGACCAGTGGGCCGACGCTGCCCGACGGCGCCGAAATCAGTCAGGACCGCACGGCGGTCCCGGTGGAGTGGGACGAGATCAAGGAGCAACTGACCCGTCTGGCGACCGAACTCGGTCCGCGCAGCGGAGTCTCGCAGACCTCACTGGGACGGTTCATCGACACCACCGCGGACGCCATGGCCGGCAACGGCGACAAATTGCGCGAGACCATCGCCCAGCTCTCGGGGGTGGGGCGCATCCTGGGTGAGGGCAGCGGCGACATCGTCGAGGTCATCACGCACCTTCAGACGTTCGTCACCGCACTGCGCGACAGCAACGTTCAGATCGTGCAGTTCCAGGACCGCTTGGCCGACGTCAGCGGCGTGGTCGACGGCAGCCGTTCCGAACTGGACTCCGCGATCACCACACTGTCCGAAGCCGTCGGCGAGGTCCGGCGGTTCGTCGAGGGTTCGAGGAACCAGACCGCAGAACAGGTGCAGCGCCTCGCCGCGGTGACTCAAGTGCTGGCCGACGACAGCATGGTGCTCAAAAACATCCTGCACGCGGCCCCGAACGCGCTCGTCAACGGTTACAACATCTACAACCCCGACACCGGAGGACCCCGAGGCTCGTTCGCGATGAACAACTTCGCCAACCCGGTCACGATGATCTGCTCGGCGATCGCCGCGGTGGAGAACGTCACCGCCGAGGAGTCCGGCAAGGCGTGCGCGCAGTACCTCGGACCCGCGTTGCGGTTGATGAACTTCAACTACCTTCCGCTGCCGTTCAACGCATATCTCGGTCCCGCGCCGCAGAACGTGATCTACTCCGAACCCGGTCTGGCGCCCGGTGGCGGCAGGACCGCGCCTGCGCCGGCCGACGTGCCGCCCGCCGTGTCCGCCTATACCGGCGCCGGTGATGTTCCCCCGCCACCGGGGTGGACGGATCCATCGCATCCGCCGGGCGCCTTTGCTCCGCACGGATTGCCCGCCAACCCGTCGCCGGCGCTGTACCCCGGCGCGCCCATCCCGCCCGGCGTACCCGGTCCGGCGTCCGCGCCGTCGGGCCCGACCAACATCGCCGACATGCTGCTGCCCGCGGAGGCCGCGCCACCGACAGAAGGGAACCCGTGATGGCACGTCGTTCCGGCCGGCAGGCGCGTCGATGGGCGGCGACGGCATGCTGCGTGGCCCTGGCCGCGACAGGATGCTCCTTTGACGGGCTGAACTCCCTTCCGTTGCCGGGCACCGTCGGCACCGGCCCGGACGCGGTCGTCTACCGCGTCACGCTCGAAAATGTCGGCACGCTGGAGTCCAATTCACCGGTCATGCTGAACGACGTCGTCGTCGGCGCGGTGCGCACGATGACGTTCACCGACTGGCACGCCGAGATCGACGTGTCGGTGAAGCCCGACGTGGTGGTGCCTGCCAACGCGGTCGCCACCGTCGGGCAGACCAGTCTGCTCGGATCGATGCACGTGGCTCTCGATCCTCCCGTCGGGGAGGAGCCGACCGGCCGGCTGCGGCCGGGCGCCGACATCCCGCTGAACAGAACCTCCACGTATCCGTCGACCGAGCAGACGTTGTCGGCGCTGTCGGTGGTTGTCAACGGCGGTGGGCTCACCCAGATCGGTGACATCATCGGCAACTTCAGCGCCGCGCTCGACGGACGCCAGGAACAGATCCGTAACCTGCTCACCCGGATGAACGACGTGATCGGCATCCTGGACAACCAGCGCGACAGCATCAACGCCACGATCGCGGCGCTGCACCGGCTGGCCGACACGTTCGCCGGCCAGCGGGAGGTGCTGACCGCGGCGCTGAAACGGATCCCGGAAGCTCTCGACGTCCTCAACCGGCAACAGCCCCGCATCGTGACCGCGATGCGCAAACTCGGCGACTTCAGCAGAACCGCAACACATTTGATCGACGAAACCCAGGACGACATCGTGCGCAATCTGCGCAATCTCGAGCCGGCGGTACGGGCTCTCGCCGACGTCGGTCCCGATCTGGCGACGGCGCTGTCGTTCCTGCCGACCTACCCGTACACACAGGAGTTCATCGACCGGGGCATCCGGGGCGACTACATGAATCAGTTCATCGTGTTCGATTTCACGATCCCCCGCTTGAAGAGCGGCATCTTCCTCGGTACCCGCTGGGGCGAGCCCGGCGCCTCCCTGGTACCCGCACCCGGCGATCCGTGGTACTCGTCGTACACACTCGACCCGCTCCAGGCGCCGATCACCCCGGTTCCGGCGGAGGTGGCGACAATGCCACCACTGATCGATCCGCCGCCCCCGGCGAGCGGGCAACCTGCCGAAGGCGGCAACTGATGCTGACACGGTTCGTCCGCACCCAGTTGATCATCTTCTCCATCGCCTCCCTGGTGGGGCTGGGGGCGATGGTGTTCGTCTACCTACAGGCCCCGATGCTGCTCGGAATCGGCCGCATCGCGGTGACCCTGCACCTTCCGGCCACCGGTGGCCTGTACGAGTTCTCCAACGTGACCTACCGCGGAATCGAGGTCGGCAAGGTCACCGCCATCCGTCCGACCGGCGACGGTGCGACGGTCACCATGTCACTGAAGTCGGCACCGAAGATCCCCGCCGACCTGAAAGCCAACGTGCGCAGCGTATCCGCGGTCGGTGAGCAATACGTCGACCTGGAGCCGCGCACCGACGGCGGGCCGTATTTGGAGGACGGATCGGTGATCACCGCCGACCGTTCCTCGATTCCTCAGGCCGTCGGCCCGATGCTCGACCAGATGAGCGACCTCGTCGACAGCATCCCGACCGGCACGCTGAGCGGCCTACTCGACGAATCGTTCAAGGCGCTCAACGGAACCGGTTACGAGCTCGGCGCGCTGTTCGACTCCTCGGCCCGACTGGCCGCCGACGCTAACGCCACCGGCGACCAGGTTCGCACCGTGATCGACGACAGTCGACCGCTGCTCGACGGTCAGGCCGAAAAGGCCGACGCGATCACTACGTGGGCTCGCAGTCTGGCCGGGATCAGCAGGCAGATCGCCGACGACGACCCGCAGGTGCGCACCCTGCTGCGGACCGGGCCGGCAGCAGCCGACGAGGCCTCTCGGTTGCTCACGGAGGTGAAGCCGACTCTGCCTGTGCTGCTGGCCAATCTGACCAGCGTCGGCCAGGTCGGCGTCGCCTATCATCCGTCGCTGGAACAACTGCTGGTGTTGTTGCCCCCGTATCTGGCCGCGACCCAGTCCTACGGTTCGTCGCTGAACAACCCGACCGGCATGGCGCTGTCGGAATTCAGTCTGACTCTGGGCGATCCACCCGCCTGCGCGGTGGGCTTCCTGCCGCCGTCGTCGTGGCGCTCGCCCGCCGATCTGTCCGATGTGGACACCCCGGACGGTCTCTACTGCAAGCTGCCGCAGGATTCACCGATCGGTGTGCGCGGCACGCGGAATTTCCCGTGCATGGAGCAGCCGGGCAAGCGGGCGCCGACCGTCGAGATCTGCGAGAGCGACAAACCGTTCGAGCCGTTGGCGATGCGCCAGCACGTGCTCGGCCCGTACCCGATTGATCCCGCGTTGATCGCGCAGGGCGTCCCCCCGGATGACCGCGTCACCTTCAACGACCAGATCTTCGGACCGCTGGAGGGCACGCCGATGCCCGCCCCGGAGGCTCCAGCACCCGCGCCGGCCACCGGAGGTGCGTTGCCCGTAACGCCGAGCGGTTCCGTCGCACCCGACGACGGCCCGCCGGTCGCGGTTGCCACCTACAACCCCGAGACCGGACAGGTCGCCGCCCCGGACGGGCAGGTGTTCACGCAGTCGAATCTGGCTGCGAGCGCCCCGGACAGCTGGGAGGACCTGCTGCCCAGGTGAGTCGGGGGAGCCGGCTCTCATCAGCCGGTCGGGACTGCCCGTCCAGGGCGGTTTGACCGGCTGGACCGCACCGGCTGCTGCGGGAGGCGGCTCAGCCGACCTTGACCAGCTTGAACGGCATGTTGATGTAGACCGGCTTGTTCACCCCGCACGCGCCGCTCACACCGGTGGTGATGTCCTCGCCGACAAGGGTGGTCGACGTCGGGTCGGCGATGGCACCTTCGGCGTTCATCGCCTTGAACCGGAACACCTGAAGGCCGGGAGCCGATGTGCCATCGGGACACGGGATCCAGTTCTCCACGGTGTGCTTGACATACCAGACACCGCTCTTCTGGTATATCGGTGCGCTCCAACCCCATTCGCTGGCAACGGTCCCGGTGCACTCGCCGGGATAGCTGCACTGCGTGCGGACCGTCCAGGTGCTGCGCAGACTCGCCTGGTCGTAGAAGACCTCGTTCTTGCGCGCCCACTCACCGTTGGAGGTGGCGGTGTAGGTGCCGTTGAGTCCCCAGTCCGGGTTGTCGGCCGCGGCTGTCGGCGTACTCCCCGTGACGCCGCAGATCGCCACCGCCGCAACAGTGCTCACCATCGTCGGTACTCGGATCATGGCCTGCTCCTCACCGCGGCCGACGGGCGCGCGTCGGCGGCGCACGACGGTAACACCGGAAACCGGCCGGCCACGGCCGGGTGTCCGCTGAGCGGACTCTCCGCATCCGTCATCGCCGCGCCGCTGTCATCCTGTGGGACGTGCGCAGGGGAATCGTCGGTGTTGTGGCAGTGCTGGCCGCCGGACTGCTGACCGCAGCACCGGCGGCGGCCCAACCGGTGCCCTGTGACAACCCGTCCTGTACGCCCGGAATCAGACCTGCCGTCGTCCTCGGGGCGTCGTGCGCGGACACCGCGCATTACGTGTTCGGCACCACCTCGTGGGGCCGGCTGGTGTTCTGCGGATCACCGCGTCGGTTCGAGCCGCGCTACTTCCGGTCACCGTCGATGGCCGGTGTGAAGGAGTTCGACAGCAGCTGTGCCGGTTACGAGAACTGGGTGGCCCAGAGTCCCGACGGACTGTTCCTGAGTTGCCAGTCGAGAAACGGCGCTCCGAGGTGGAGCCGCGGCGATGACGGGTAGGGTGCTGGCTATCGGTGCGGCCGTTCTCTGCGCGGCCGCGGCGGCGGTGCCGTCTGCGCAGGCCTACCCGCCGGGGCCACGGCAGGTCACCTACACGGTGACCACCGAACAACCGGTTACCGCCGACATCTACTACCGCGATGCGGATCCGCCGACGTGGGCCGACTACAGCCACAACCCGTACCGTTTCAGCCCGAGAGCACGCGTCGACATCGGTCCGCAGAAGCCGTGGGTGCTCACCGTGGCACTGGCCGATCCGGACCGGTGGGCGATGGTGTCGGCGACCAGCGGACCGCTTCCCGGAGAGCCGCTGTTCAGATGCGAACTGGCTGTGGACGGCGTCGTCGTCGCCACCGGCCACGGGCCGCGCGGGGCGCTCTGCTCGGTCCGGCACTGGTAGCCGACGGACGGCGGTGACGCCGCCCGCTGGGTGGGAAGGCGACCCCGGTGACGCGGCACCGCGTCCTACGGTGCCGTCGTAGGTCGCCACCACGTCGGCGACGGAGGGATTGTGCAGATGTCGAAGCCCGACGCACCACAACGGGTGAATCACGTCGAGGAATCGGAAAACCTCGGCGATCTGACCCCTGGGCAGGTGGCGCTGCTGATCGAGGAGGCCGAGGCGGAGGCGGTCGAGGCGGAGACCCACGCCGCAGCCGCGCGTGCTCGCATCTGCGGGCCACGGTCGACCGGCGCCGGTGATGGACGCGGACCGCGGTGGCGGGTGCCGGCCGGGGTGGTGGCGCTGCTGTGCTCGCTGGCGATGGCGGTGGCCAGCTGGCACATCGTGTCGGAGCACCGCAACCACGTCCGGGATCAGCAGAACCGCGCCGAGTTCGCCGCCGCGGCCAAACAGGTCGTCGTCACCCTGATGTCGATCGACTTCAATGATCCGCAGTCCGGAGTGCAGCGCATCATCGACAACTCCACGGAGCCGTTCCGCAGTGAATTCGAGAGCAGCGCCGATGATTTCGTCAAGCTGTCCGCCGACGCGAAGGTGACCACGAAGGCGACCGCGAACGCGGCGGCGGTGCAGTCGGCCACGGCGGACTCGGCGGTGGTGCTGGTGGCTGCCACCTCCACGGTGACCAACGCCGACGGTGTCGCCGAGCCTCCGCGAAGCTGGCGGTTGACCGTGAACCTGCAGCGGGGCGGGGACAGGATCAAGATGTCGAAAGTGGAGTTCCTCCAGTGACGGTCGAAGCGACGTCCAGGCGAACCGTTGGTATGTCGGCATCGCGGTGGCGCTGGGCCGTCGTCATGACCCTGCTGATCGCCTCGGCCGTGGTGCTTTCGACGCTCTACGTCACGCAGTACCGCGTTGACCGCCAGACCGGTCCCGCCGCAGAGGCGGAGGTGGTGGAGGCCGCGTCCGACGCAACCGCGTCGCTGCTGTCGTACACCCCTGAAACCATCGACACCGATCTGAGCACCGCCCAGGCCTTGATGACCGGGGAATTCGCCACCTACTACGGGAAGTTCACCGCTGACGTGGTCGCACCCGCGGTGCGCGAGCGCGGAGTGAAAGCCACCGCGCGGGTGGTCGATTCGGCGCTGATGGAGCTGAAGCCCGACCAGGCCAAGGTGCTCGTCTTTCTGAACCAGGAGACCGTGAGCCGTGAACGGCCGGAGCCCGCGGTGACCGCCAGCAGCGTGGTGGTGACGGTGACCAAGGTCGAAACCAACTGGCTGATCTCGGCATTCGACCCCGTGTGATTGCCGCGAGCGTGCGTGTCTGCGGGCGACGTGCCGGGTGATTGGGCGATTGTGCGCACGCTCGCGCGGGTTGGGGTGGGGGTGTTTTAGGTGGCGAGGATGACTGAGGAGCCGTGGCCGAAGAGGCCTTGGTTGGCGGTGATGCCGACGGTGGCGCCTTCGACTTGGCGGCCGGTGGCTTGGCCTTTGAGTTGCCAGGTCAGTTCGCAGATTTGGGCGATGGCTTGGGCGGGGATGGCTTCGCCGAAGGAGGCCAGCCCGCCGGAGGGGTTGACCGGGATGTGTCCGCCGATGGTGGTGGCGCCGGTGCGTAGGAGGTGTTCGGCGTCGCCTTTGGCGCATAGGCCGAGGTGTTCGTACCAGTCCAGTTCCAGGGCGGTGGACAGGTCATAGACCTCGGCCAGGGACAGGTCTTGGGGTCCGATGCCGGCTTCGGCGTAGGCGGCGTCGAGGATCTGGTCTTTGAAGACCCGCTCGGGTCCGGGCACCACCGCGGTGGAGTCGGTGGCGATGTCGGGCAGTTCGGGCAGATGTTGGGGGTATTGCGGGCTCTGCAGGCTGACTGCCCGCACCGAGGGCACACCGGCCACCGAGCCGAGGTGTTTTTCGGTGAAGGCTTTGGAGGCCACGATGAGGGCGGCGGCGCCGTCGCTGGTGGCGCAGATGTCGAGCAGGCGCAGCGGGTCGGACACCACCGGGGAGGCCAGCACATCCTCGACGGTGGCTTCTTTGCGGTAGCGGGCGTTGGGGTTGGCCAGGCCGTGGCGGGCGTTTTTGACTTTCACCTGGGCGAAGTCGTCGACGGTGGCGCCGTAGAGGTCCATGCGGCGGCGGGCCAGCAGGGCGAAGTAGACGGTGTTGGTGGCCCCGATCAGGTGGAAGCGTTGCCAGTCGGGGTCGTTTTTGCGTTCCCCGCCGACGGGGGCGAAGAACCCTTTGGGGGTGGTGTCGGCGCCGATGACCAGGGCGACCTCGCACAGTCCGGCCAGGATGTGGGCGCGCGCGGACTGCAGGGCTTGGGAGCCCGAGGCGCAGGCGGCGTAGCTGGAGGTGATCGGGATGCCGTTCCAGCCCAGTTTCTGGGCGAAGGTGGCCCCGGCGACGAAGCCGGGGTAGCCGTTGCGGATGGTGTCGGCGCCGGCGACGAGTTGGATCTGGCGCCAGTCCAGGCCGGCTTCGGCCAGGGCGGCGCGGGCGGCCACGACCCCGTATTCGGTGAAGTCGCGTCCCCATTTGCCCCAGGGGTGCATTCCCGCCCCCAGGATGTAGACCGGTTCCGGGCTCATCGGGCCTGACCTTCCGTGGTTGTCTCGGCGATTTTCCAGGCGTGCACGATGCGTTGCACCCCGTCGTCGTCGACATACAAAGGCATCGTGGTCAGTTCCATCTCCATGCCCACTGTCAGGTCGGCGGCCAGGGTGCCCTCGGCGACCTTGCCCAACACGATCAGCCCTTCGGCGGCCAGTTCGACTGCCGCGACGGCGAAGGGCTCGAACGGATCCGGGGACGGATACGGCGGCGGCGGGGCATACCGGTTCTCGGTGTAGCTCCACAACCGGCCCCGCCGCGACAACGGCACCTGAGCCAGAGTGTCGCTGTCACAGGCCGGGTTGGGGCAGTTGGTTTCCCGTGGCGGGAACACATAGGTCGCGCACACTGTGCACTTACCGCCGATGAGATGGGTGTCGCCGTCGCCATCGGTGGCGAACCACCCAGCAAACGCGGCCTTGGTTCGTGAGTCGACTTTCATGCTTTCGCTTTCGGTCTGATGAAAATGCCTTCTGCCTTCACTGTCACGACCCCTTCGGAGTTTGTGATGTGGCCGGCAGCAATGGTTTTGCTGTCGGCTTCGCTTTCGATCCAGGCTTCGGCCCGGATCCTGCCGAGTCGGGTGGGTGCCACGTAGCGCAGGTTCAGGGTGCCGGTGAAGGCGGGTTTGCCGGGCCGGTGCGCGGTGGCGCCGAGCACGTGGTCGAGGATCAGGGCGCACACGCCGCCGTGGACATGCCCGGGTGGTCCTTCGTAAGGCGACTCGAGTAGCAGATCTGCAGTGGCCGTGCCATTTTCGTGGTGTTCGATCTGCAGCGGGAACGCGATCGCGTTGCGTAAACCCATCGCGACATTGCCCCAGGTCAGGATTCCACCCTCGGTGGTGGACCGCACTCCGAACGGTTCGGGGTCCAGCCGTGAGCTCAGCACCGCCGTGGCCTGCTCGATCAGCGTGTGCGCCTGCTGCACGTCGGCAACATCGGCCTGGCTGCGGATCGTCACGTCGATGAGCCTGCGCAGTGAGCGCGTCAGCGGACCGTAGAGGTCCTCCAGGCGCCGAGCTTCCTCGCCGCTGATCGGGTAGCTCACCGCCACGACGCCATGTCCAGCGCCGCCAGATGGCTGAACAACATTGAGGCCCCAATGGGATTGCCACCCCCGGGATAGGTGGTGCCGGACACCGCTGCCATGGTGTTGCCGGCGGCATACAGGCCGGGAATGATCGATCCGTCCGCCCCGAGCACCCGGGCATGGGTGTCGGTGCGCAGACCGCCCTTGGTGCCCAGGTCGGACAGCCCGAACGTGGCCGCGTGATACGGCGGGGTGTCGATCGGGATCAGCGGGCACTCGCCCTGGGTGAACACCCGGTCATACGCTTCGGCGCCGCGGCCGAAGTCCTCGTCGACTCCGGCCGCGGCGAGCTTGTTGAACCGCTCGATGGTCGCCTCCAGCTCGCCAGCCGGAACCCCGATGGCCTCGGCGAGCCCGGCGATCGTGTCAGCGGTGTGCCACAACCCGGCAGCGCGGTACTGCGCCTCTTCCACCATCGACACGTTGGTCGCGCCGACAGGCGGGACGGATCCCGCACGATCGTCGTAGATCATCCAGAACGGCAAACACGTTGTGCCCGCGTCGATCTGGCGGATCACCTCGCGGCCGAGACGGTCATAGGGGGCCGACTCGTTGACGAAGCGGCGTCCGTCCTGGTTGACGAAGATGCCTCCGGTGAACCACAGCGCGAACGCCGAGCGTCCATCCGGATGCGTCATCCCGGGAGACCACCACGCCTGGTCCATCAGGTCCAGATCGGCGCCGACCGCGATCGCGGCGCGGAGGGCCAGCCCGGTGCTTCCCGGACCGCCCATCGTGTCGTTCGCGCTTCCCGGCACACCGTACTGGTCGCGCATCTGGGCGTTCTGTTCGAAACCGCCGCCGGCCAACAGCACCCCGCGCCGGGTGCCTACCCGCACCGGAGTGCCGTCGTGCTCGATCACCGCACCGACGACGCGGCCGTCCTCGGTGATCAGTTCGGTCAGCGGTGCGTTGCGCCAGCAGGTGACGTTGGGCAACTGCGCCATCGCTGCGAGGAATCTGCCGACGAGCGCGCGTCCGCCGACGAGCAGATCGGGTGCCGGGACGCCGAGTCGCTCGGTGTCCAGCGGTCCGCGCACCAGTCCGGCGTACTCGCCGAGCGCGCTGTCGGGCAGCGGGACCGGGATGGTGTGCCGGTAGCCGTCATTGCGTGCCCCCGGCGCCGAACCGTAGTAATCGGGCCAGGGCAGCACGGTAAAGTCGAAAGCCGGGTCCTGCTCCAGGTATTCGATGAATCCGGCCCCGCCGCGGACGTAGGTGTCCTGCAGGGCGCGCGGCGTACGGTCCCCGACCACGGCGTGGAAGTAGGTCAGTGCATCGTCGAGGGTGTCGTCGGTGCCGGCGCGCAGCAGCACAGGGTTGCACGGGAACCACATCCCGCCGCCTCCCGAATAGGCGGTGGTGCCGCCGAACTTGTCGGTGGCCTCGACCAACAGCACCGACAGCCCTTGGCGCGCGGCGGTGTAGGCGCCCGCGACGCCGCCGCCGGAACCGGCGACGACGACATCGAACTCGACCTCGAACCCCGGGGCAGCCTCAGTCATGGGCACCCCCGAACCTGCCGTAGCCGCCGCGGAAGAACAGCAGAGGGCCGCGCTCGGCGTGGGCCCACAGGCCGGTCACCTCGGCCACCACGATGGAGTGGTCACCGGCGATGTGCTCGGCCTGGACATCAGCCTCGATGCGCGCCAGCGCCCCGTCGAGGGCCGGGGCGCCGTTGCGGCCGGGACGCCAGCCGACCCCGGCGAACTTCTCGTCGCTGCGCGACGCAAACCGCGCGCACACGTCCTGCTGGTCTGCGGCGAGGACGTTCACGCACACCGCGCCCACCTGCCGGATCAGCGGCCAGCTCGTCGACGACAGGGACGGGCAGAACGAGATGTAGGGCGGTTCCAGCGAGACGGAGGTGACCGACTGGCAGGTGAAGCCGATCGCACGCTCCCCGTCATGGGCGGTGATGACGGCGATGCCGGTGCAGAAGTGCCCCAGGACGCGACGCATCTCGGACGTGTGCGGCGGTACCGCACGCCCCGGGTGCGACGCGGTCAACTCGACGGTCATACCCCTCCTCGTGTAGTCGACCAGGTGTCGGATCACTGTCATCCGCTGCGACCGCCGACGCAATGTGCTCTCCCGGTCAGCGGTAGTGACACGACGCGGACTCCCGCGCGTTGCTAGCCTTGGGCGGTGACGGATGACGACAACGCGCCTGGAGGGCTGAGCGTCTCGCCTACCGGCTGGGCGTTGCTCGGGATGCTCTCCGGCGGTGAGGAGCTGTCGGGTTACGACATCAAGAAGTGGATCAACTGGGCGATCCGGTTCTTCTACTCCAGCCCGGCCTACAGCCAGATCTATTCGGAGCTCAAGCGGTTGGAGCGGCTCGGCCTGCTCAGTTCGCGCGTCGACTCCGGCATCCGAAGCCGTCGGATGTACAAAATCACCGAGAGCGGTCTGGCCGCGGTCACCCGCTGGGCCAACGAGGACTCCGTGGAACCGCCCACACTCAAACACAATCCGTTGCTGCGGGTGATGCTCGGGCATCTGCTGAACCCGGGCCGGCTCCGGGAGATCCTCGCCGAGCACGCCGCGTACGCCGAGCAGCTGCAGCAGGCGGCGGCCACCGAGGTGCGCTGGACCGGTGAGCAGCCTGCCTGGGCCTACGCCCGCCTCGCCTTGCGCTGGTCGGAGCAGTACTACGCCGCCGAACGGGACCTGGCCCTGCAGATGATCAAGGAACTCGACGCCGTCGAGGAAACGTTCGGCGAGGGCGGCCCGGAAGGCGTCCAGTTCCCGGTGCGCGAATACTGGTACGAGGTCGAACGCAGGATCGCCGCCGAGGACTCGCCCGACTCCGGCGCCGAGAAATCCGGGGACTGACTCAGACGAGCCGGCCGGCGGCGTGTTGCGCGGCGACGTAGCCGAACACGAAACCCTGCCCGATGGTGGCGCCCGCACCGGGATAGGTCTTGCCGAACGCGTTGGCGGCGGTGTTGCCGATCGCATACAGCCCGTCGATCGGCGAACCGTCCTCGCGGAGCACCCGGGCGCGGGCATCGGCCCGAAGGCCGCCGCAGGTCCCCAGGTCGCTGAGCACGACCTTGACCGCGTAGTACGGGCCCGAATCCAGCGGCCGCAGATTGGGATTGGGATCGATGGTGGGGTCGCCGTAGTAACGGTCGTAAGCGCTGGCCCCGCGCTGGAAGTCGCTGTCCACACCCGCCCGGGCCAGATCGTTGAACCGGATCATCGTCTCGGCGAACACCGTTGGTGGCACGCCGATGCGCTCAGCCAGATCGGCGAGGTCGTCGCTGCGGTGCGCGATACCGGCGTCATACCACGACCGCGGAATCGGCATGCGCGGAAACAGTTCAGCGGCCATGAGATAACTGTTGCGGTACCGCTGGTCGAACACCATCCACATGGTCTCGACCGGGGCGCCTGACTGTTCACGCCGGAGCAGCTCCTGCCCGAACGTCATATAGTCCGTCGCCTCGTTGATGAACCGCCGGCCGTTCTGGTCGACCAGAAGGCAACCCGGCAGGGACCGCTCGGCCAGCATGACGGTCGGGTCACGGTCGGGCAGCGGCGCGAATGCCGGGAACCACCACGCCTGATCCATCAGCGCGGTGCCCGCACCGAGATCCTGGGCCAAGCGGATTCCGTCGCCGGTGTTGCCCTCCGAACCGAGGCTCAGATGCTCGCCCAGCCGTTCGGACTGGAACTTGTGCCGCCAGCTCATCAGATGGTCGAAACCCCCGGCGGCCAGGACGACACCGTGACGGGCGGTGACCTGGACTTCGGTGCCGTCGCGGTCAACCACCGCGCCGGTCACCCGGTCACCGTCGACCAGCAGTTCGGAGACGGGCGAGTCGGTCCACACCGGGATCTGCGCGTCGAGCACACCGGCGAACAGGCCTGCCGCCAGGCCCTGACCCCCGGCGGCGTAGCGGCGTCGCAGCGCCAGGCCGCCGATGCCCTGGAACGCGCGCAGCAGGATGCGCGGCCACGACTTCCGCGGCATCCGGGCCATGAGGTTCAGCCAACGGTAGTCCGCGCCGGTGACCGGCATCGGGAAGTCGGATTCCATCACCCCGGGCCGCAGGCGGGTCAGTGCGGGGCCCAGCACCGCGGTGTCGAACGGCCGGCATTCGCAGGTGCGTCCGACAGCGCTGCCGCCAGGCTTTTCGGGGTGGTAGTCCGAATAGCCATTCGCCCACTGGAACTTCATCGGCGTGGTGCGGCGCAACATGTCGATGGTCGCAGGACCGTGGTCCACGAAGGCGTGTGCCCGGTCGAGCGGAGCGTCGCCGCCGACCAGTGTGCCGACATAGGTGCGGCCGTACTCGACCGTGTCGCCGGAGCCGGCGTCGGTGAGGATCGGGTTGCCGGGCATCCAGAACGCGCCTCCCGAGCGGGCCAGCGATCCACCCACGTACGGCGTCTTCTCCACGATCAACGCCGAAAGCCCGGCTTCTCGTGCCGCCAGGGCGGCGGCCATGCCGGTGCCGGATCCGACGACAAGCAGATCGACGGTGAAGTTCTCCCGAGATGTCACCGGGTGATTCTCGAAGGCGGTGGCCCACGTGTCGCCGGGGTTGCCCGGTCAGTGGAACACCGGACAGCTCACCCGTGAACACCGGTGCTACAACGGAGTTTCGCCAGAAGCAAGCGATCACAGTGAGGATGGCCGGCGATGACTACGTTGCAGCCCGACAGTGCCACAGAGGTCCGGCAGATCGAGGCGCAGGCAGCGCCGACCAGGTATGCGCGCGGTTGGCACTGCCTGGGACTGACGCGGGATCTCGGTGACGGAAAGCCACACCCGGTCAACGGATTTGGCACCAAGCTGGTGGTGTTCCGCGGCGAGGACGGCGCGATCAACGTGCTCGACGCGTACTGCCGGCACATGGGCGGGGACCTGTCCGACGGAGAGGTCAAGGGCAACGAGATCGCGTGCCCGTTCCACGACTGGCGGTGGGGCGGTGACGGACGCTGCAAGCAGATCCCGTACAGCCGCCGCGTGCCCAAGCTCGCGCGCACCGCGACGTGGCCGACCATGGAGCAGGACGGCATGCTGTTCGTCTGGAACGACCCGGAGAAGAAGGCTCCGCCTGCCGACGTCACGATTCCCCGTATCGAAGGTGTCGGCACCGACGGGTGGACCGACTGGCATTGGTACTCCACGGTGGTGCACACGAACTGTCGCGAGATCATCGACAACGTCGTCGACATGGCGCACTTCTTCTACATCCACGGGGGGCTGCCCACCGGGTTCAAGAACGTCTTCGAGGGCCATGTCGCCACGCAGTACTACCGCAGTGATGCCCGCCCCGACCTCGGCAGCGGAGAGGGGGCCAAGATCCTCGGCACCACCTCCGTCGCGTCGTACTACGGGCCGTCTTTCATGATCGACGATTTGACCTATCACTATGAGCACGGCGACCAGCGCACCGTGTTGTTGAACTGCCACTACCCGATCGACGCCGAGTCCTTTGTGCTGCAGTACGGCATCACGGTGGAGAAGTCGGACGCGCTGCCGGAGGACTCGGCGACCCAGATGGCCGTCGCGCTGGGCGATTTCGTCAAGATGGGTTTCGAGCAGGACGTCGCGATCTGGCGGCGAAAGGCGCGCATCGACAACCCGCTGCTGTGTGAGGAGGACGGCCCGGTGTATCAGCTGCGCCGATGGTACGAGCAGTTCTACGTCGACGCTGCCGACGTGACCCCGGACATGGTCGACCGCTTCGAATTCGAGATCGACACCACCCGTCCGCGCGAGGCATGGATGAAAGAGGTGGAGGCGAATCTGGCGGCGGGCCGGCTGCCGAGGTTGGTGGGCCTGACCAAATGAGCGTCCGCCCCGACAACCGGCTCGCCGACGCACCGATGCAGCCGGTCGACTGCGAGGCGTGCGGGGCGCGGGTGCTGGTCCGCAAGAGCAGTTGGGAGCAGACCAGCGTGCAGTGGGACGCCGCTTCACTCGCGCTCTGTGAAGAGCGTCGAGTTGCGATGCGGACTGCTGGACGTTTCCTGTCAGGATGTATCGACCTGCGTGAATCTATCGAATCCGCGGTGCTGCGGGGGACTCTGCGAGTCCTGACCGACACGTAGTCGTGGGGGAGCAGGTCGGCGATGACGATGGCGCGGGGCGCAGTCTGGGCCCGGCAGTGTCGCCACAAGACCACACTGTCACCGACGTCTGAGAGATGGCAGCGGGCTGCGCGTGTTATCTCTCAAGACAACGGTGGCCGATGTCCTGATACATCGCGCCTGAGATAGGACAGTGTGCTGCGCGAAACTTGTCGGTGGTCGAATGTATGTTCGAAGTATGTCAGGTGGGGACCTACTCGGCGCGGTGACCGCTTTGCGGGCTGCCTTTGATGCGGTGGCCGGCTGTGACGTCGATTTGTTGACCGGGCCTGATCTGGTGGCGGCCCTGGATGAACTGGAGACGTTGTCGTGCCGATTGCCGGCGGTGGGTCATCGGTTGCTGGCCCGGCTGCAGGCTGAGGCGACACCGCAGCAGATGGGTGCGAAGTCGTGGAAAGAGGTGTTGACGGTCCGGTGGCGGATCTCGGCTGGTGAGGCCCACCGGCGGCTGACCGAGGCGGCGGTGTTGGCGCCGCGGCCGTCGTTGACCGGCCCGGCCCTGCCGCCGGTGCTGCCCGCCACCGCGGCCGCCCAAAACCACGGGCTGATCAACGCCGAACACGTCGACGTGATCCGCCGATCGCTCAACAAGGTGCCGGGCTGGGTAGACAGCGCCACCCGGGAGCGCATCGAGGTCGACCTGGTCCGCACCGCGGTGGGCAATGGACCCAAGGAGCTGAAAGACTCGGCCGACCGCACCTTGTTCCTGCTTGATCAGGACGGTCCCGAACCTGATGACACCGAACGTGCCCGCAAGCGCGGGGTCACCAAGCACAAGCAGCGTGGCGACGCGATGGTCGACCTGTCTGCGACGTTGACTCCGGAGGCGTGGGCGGTGTGGGAGCCGATTTTCGCGAGGTTGGCCGCGCCGGGGATGTGTAATCCCGACGACGACCAGCCGTGTACGTCGGGGACGCCGTCGCAGGCCCAGATCGACAATGATCATCGCAGCCTGGCCCAGCGCCAGCATGATGCGCTCGTTGCGGCCGGGCGGATCGCGTTGATGAGTGGGCAGCTGGGGCAGCTCAACGGGTTGCCGGTGTCGGTGATCATCCGTACCACGCTGCAGGATTTGGAGTCCCGCGCCGGGGTCGGTGTCACTGGTGGGGGCACGGTGGTGCCGATCAGTGAGGTGATCCGGATGGCCGGGCACGCCAATCACTATCTGGCGGTGTTCGACCGGGCCACCGGCTCAGCAATGGATTTGTTCCGCGCCAAGCGGATCGCCTCCCCGGCGCAGCGGATCATGCTGATCGCCCGTGACGGCGGGTGTACCAAGCCGTGCTGCACCGTGGGCGCCTACGGGTCTCAGGTCCATCACGTGGTCGCTGATTGGGTCGATGGCGGGAACACCAATGTCGATGAAATGGGCCTGGCGTGTGGGCCGGATAACCGCAGCGTCGGCGCCGAGGGTGGCGGTTGGTCGACCCGGATGAACGACCGTTGTGAGGTGGAATGGATCCCACCCCCGACACTGGACACCGGTCAGGCCCGGCTGAACTACTACCACCAACCCGAACGGCTCCTCCGCCCACCAGAGGACCCGGAACCCGACAATCCCGAGCCGGCCGAGCCCGCGGCGGGCAGCCAAGTCCGCGTCGCCGAACCGGACACCCCACGAACCGCCGACGATCCCGGCGAACCCGGCGGACCCGCACCACCGGGCGGCCGGGCGGCCTGACGGCCGCAGCACACCGTCCGGTGGGCCGGCGCTCAGGACATGACGAACGCGCTCAGTGGCGCTTCCTCGGGGTAGGCGGCCGGGCCGCCGAGGTCGTAGGCGGCGTTCAGCGCCCCGATGAAGGCCGGATCGTGCAGCGGCGCGCTCGGGATGTCGAGCTTGATGCCTTTCTTGGCCAGATCGTCGACCATCATGTCGATCGCTTTGTCGATCGTCAGGTCATCGGAGTGGTCCATGTTCTTCTTCAGCTCGTCGTAGTCGGAGAAGACCTCGGCCGACCAGTGCACCAGGAACCGCAGTTCGTCGGTGTGGTGGCGAGCGATCACGTCGTCACCGTTGCGCAAGACCCAGTGATCACCGGAGTCGGGGTCGCCGGCGAACACCGTGTCGAACGAGAGTCCCGCCGGAACCTGTTGTTCCAGTGGTCCGTTGGCCTCGCCGCGGTGCATCATCATCTCGTTCTGCACCACGACCCCGCGGTTGTACACCGGGGGCTGCACGCGCTTGGGCGCCTTGAGCGGGCCGTCGGGCCAGTAGGTGAACCCGCTGCCTTCATCGTGGGAGAACCAGGTGATGACCTGCGCCATCTTGATCAGGTAGTCGGCGAACAGCCCGGACTTGCCCATCACGCTGACCAGCCACGTCGGTGCGTTCTCGTAGCGCACGCCGCGGAAGCTGGGAGAGTCCAGGTGGCCGGGGTCGCGGTTGCAGCACGGGCCGTTGATGTTGAACAGCATCATCTGCGGCTTGGCGTACTCCGCACCCCAATAGGATTTCGCCTCTTCCAGGAACTGCGCGTTGTAGAAGCAGTCGTGCAACTCGGGGTAGAGGACGGTGCCGTAGTTGGCGAGGTGACCGCGGAAGGTGGGCGTTAGGAACAGATCCAGGGTCGGAGTGAAACCCTCGGGGAACTGGCCGCTCATCGTCGCCATCAACTCTTCAGGGGACGAGAAGTGCTGGGCGATGATCAGGCTCCACGGTGCGTCTTTGCGCACGACATCCAGCAGGCGCTGACGCTGATCGTCGGTGTAGACATTGTCGACCTCGCGCGGCGGCGCCACGGGGCGCAGGATGTCAGACAGTTCCCTGCGCCGTTCGTCGGTGAGCATCGGTACTCCTTTTCTTCAGATCCGGCGTGGTGCGCCGTTGCTGTGGTCAATTGTGGTTTTCCGCACCGCGGTCAGAACCGGACATGTCCGGCCACTGGGAGACTGGTCGGCGCTCGGAGATCAGTCCGGAAATGGCAGTGCGTTGGTGAACTTCGCGCGCAGCAACGCCCCGACCTCGGCCATCGCCAGGCGGCCGCGCGCGGTGGCCTCCGACCGCATCAGGAAGCCGTGGTACATGCCCGGATAGCGGGTGAGGGTCGTCTGCACCCCGGCGTCACGGAGCCTTCCGGCGTAGCGTTCGCCCCAGTCGGTGATCGGATCGAGTTCGGCGGTGACCACGATCGCCTGCGGTAGGCCGGACAGATCGGTGGCGTAGGCGGGGACTCGCCGGGTGTCGTGGGGAGGCCCCGCACCGATGTCGGCGAGCTCGTGCAGGTACACGATGTCGTCGTGAATCAGCATGGGGGCCTCGGGATTTGCCACGACCGACGCGGCGGCCATGTCGCGGTCCACTCCCGGGTACAGCAGCACCTGCGCGAACAGTCCGGGACCGCCGCCGTCCCGCGCGGCCAGCGTGATAGCCGCGGCCAGGCCGCCGCCGGCACTGTCGCCCGAGACGACGATCCTGCGCCCGTCGAACCCGAGCCGCTGCGCCTCGGCGGCCACCCAGTCGGTCACCGCCCATGCGTCCTCGAACTGTGCCGGTGGCGGATGCTCGGGCGCCAACCGGTAATCGACAGCCACGACGGCGGCACCGCTGGCCGCGGCGAGTGCCCTGGCCATCGGCTCGAATGAACGGTTCGAACCCATCACCAACCCGCCGCCGTGCAGATGCACGATCACCGGGGCGGGATCACCTGCGTCGTCGGGACGGTAGATCCGTACCGGGACCGGGCCGCCCGGTGCGGCCACCTCGGCGTCGCAGATCTCGGCCATTGCCGGCATATCGGTTGGAGGAGGCGCTGATTCGAGTGCGTCACGGACTGCCTGCAGTCCCCGTTCCCGAATCGGAACCGGCGGGCCGAAAGCGGCGACACGGGCCGCGGCGTCGGGATCGAGTGTCGGGCGGTGGGGCATCGTGAAGGCCCTCAGTGCCTGGACGGGTCGAAACGGCGTTTCGTGCGTAGCTGGGGAGGTGTCAGCGACGTGAGCACCCCGGCCCGTTCGGCCATCGCCGACGCGACGTACTCCGGTTGGGTCAGCAGATAGAACGCGCCGTCGGCGGACTGCTCGAATACCACCTCGGCGGCTTCAACGGGATCCATTGCGGCAGCCTTGATGTCGAGCATCGCCTCGCGTTGGGACTCGGCGGCGGTGACATCAGTTCCCGTGGCGGCGGGGTCGACGCCGCCGGCGGCTTCGAAAATGTTCGACTTCACCGCGCCGGGCAGCACCGCCTGCACATGGATCAGGCCACCGTGGCCGGCCAATTCCACTTCGAGCCGCAAACATTCGGTGAGGGCGAGCACCGCATGCTTGCTGACAATGTACGGCGTCTGCAACGGGATGCTCGCCACCCCGCCGATCGAGGACAGATTCCACACCCAGGCCGGGACGCCTGCCGAGATCATCCGGGGCAGGAATGCGCGCACCCCGTGGAAGACACCGGTGACGTTGATGTCCATGACCCTGTTCCAGTTGGCCAGCGGGGTGTCCCACAGGTAGCCGAACTGCTCGACACCGGCGTTGTTGACCAGAAGCCGCACCGGTCCGACGTCCCGGTAGACGTGTTCGGCGAGTGCGTCCATCGCGTCGGCGTCCCGGACGTCGCAGACTTCGGCGTGCGCAGTGCCGCCGTCGGCCCGGAGTTCGTCGCGTAACGACTCCACCGCCGGCCCGTCCACGTCGGTCAACACGACTGTCATCCCGAGTCGGTGAGCGTGCCGGGCCAGCCCGGCGCCGATACCGGCGCCGGCTCCCGTGATGACGGCGGTGCCACCGCCGAAGGTGTCCCGCGCCCGACTCATGCGCCGGTCGCGGTGGCTGTCTTCGCCCGGTGCTCCACGAACGGAACCGAGTCCTCGGCGTCGAGGATGACGGTCATCGAGGTCAGCACCAGGCGGTCGCCGTCGCGCCGGATGCCGACATCGACCACGCCGGAGGACACGTCGAACGGCACGTTGTTGGTGACCTGGTTGACATACAAGTAGAAGCGGGCCGTGGTGACCGTGCCGTGCGGGCCGGTGACGCTGCCGGTGCGGAAGATGTTGGTGGCGTGATGGCGCAGCGGATACGGGTTCTCGTCGCGGTGCTTGCTCAGCCACGCCAGCGTCTCGGAGCCACCCTGCAGCTCGGCGGCCAGAAGCTCCTCGAAAGGGCAGTTGCCGGAGTCCGACCGGCTGAGGTAGTGCATCTCGTCGGCGACATAGCCGGCGAGCACATCGAACTGTCCCTGGTCGTAGTGGTACCAGAAAGCGGCGATGAACTCCTGGACTTCCGGCAGCGTGATCTCGTTGGTCATGGTGACGAGTGAACCGTCACGGTGTGCGCCGCGACACCGCGCCGCCCGGTCAGCGGAACACCTCAGTCGGTGATCAGGGCCCACAGCCCGGCCGCGCCGGCCGCCACCGCGCTGCGCGTCACCTGCTCGTCCCAGTGCCGCACCGATCCGTACTCCGAACGCCAGGCCAGAGCCGCGCGGGTGTAGAGGTGCAGCCGGTGTTCGATGGTGGTGCCGATCGCCCCGAGCGCCTGGTGGGCGTTGCGCACCACCACCGATGCCGCATGCCCGGTGCAGGAGCGCGCGACGGACACCAGGAAGTCGAGATTTGGTGCCGACCAGTCGCTGGCGACGGCGGTGGACACCGCGGCCTCGGTGGCGGCCCGCGCCAACGCCGCCTCGGCGGCGAGGTCGGCGACCAGATGTTGAATCGCCTGGAATTTCGACAGGGGACGGCCGAACTGACTTCGTGAGGTGGTGTGTTCGGTGACGACGTCGACGATGACGTCGAGCGCCGCGCAGACCTGGATCGACCGCACTAGCGCCGACTTACGGTGCAACTGTGCCACGAGGGCGGGGTCCACCGTGACCGCGTTGGGTGCCAGGGCGGCGATGTCCACGGTGACGGTGTCGCGCGGCTCACCGATCATGTTGGTACCGGGAGTGATTTGGAGCCCGGCGGCATCGGCATCGGCAAGGAGGTGTCGCCCGTCGTTGCCGGACCAGACAACCACCACCCGCTCGGCGGTGGACGCCCATGGGACCCCGGTGGCTGTGCCGGAGTCGTCGAGCACACACACCGTGCGCGGGGCGCTATCGACCGGGCGGCCGGCCGCCTCGAGCAACCAACAGGCCAGCAGGTCGTGTTCGGGCAGCGGCACCCGCACGGCGTTCCTGACCGCGGCCGACATCAATTCGGCGGCCTCCGGCCAGCCTGCTCCACTGCCGCCATGGTCCGGCGCGCCGGTCAACCGGACGAGGCCCAATTCATCGAGGACGTGCCACAGTTCGGCATCGCGCGTCACCATGCCCGTAGACGGGTGCTTCCCCCCGTGGGCGGCGAGAACGCCGTCCATCATCGCGGTCAGTTCGGGATCGACGGTCATCGCAGCCCCAATCCCCGCGCGATGACTCCGCGCAGCACCTCGGTCGTCCCGCCGCGCAGCGTGAACCCGGGCCGCTGATCGACCGCGGCCGTGATCAGTCCCCGGAACGCCTCGTCCGTGGCGGTCTCATCGCCGGTGCGCAGGTCGGCGAAGTCGGCGATGTCGCCTTCGGTGGTGGTGCCGAGCAGCTTCACCACCGCGGCGGGCACATCCGCAGCTTCGTGGCGCTGCAGCGCACCGGCCACGGCGCTCGACATGTGGTGCAGGCCGGCCACTCTGGCAACGAGTCGCCCGAGTCCGTCGTCGCAGGGCATCTGGTGTTGCGCTATGCTCTCCGCGGAGGCCGCCAGAAGCGGGAACGTGGACAGCAGCCGCTCGGGTCCGCTGCGTTCGAAGGCCAGCTCCGAGGTGACCTGGCGCCAACCCTGACCGATTTCGCCGAACACCATGTCGTCGCTGACGAACGCGTCGTCGAGGATCACCTCGTTGAAATGGTGGCTGCCGTTCATCGACACGATGGGCCGCACCTCGACGCCGGGACCGTCGAACCTGACGATGAACTGACTCAGGCCGTCGTGGCGGTGCGCCGGGTCGACGGGTGCGGTCCGGGCCAGCACGATGAACGCGTGCGCGCGGTGTGCTCCAGAGGTCCACACCTTGGTTCCCGACAGCGACCAGCCGCCGTCGACGGGAGTGGCCTTGGTGCGCACGCTGGCGAGGTCGGATCCCGAATCCGGTTCGCTCATCCCGATACCGAAGAAGCACTCCCCGGCGGCGATCTTCGGCAGGAACTCCCGCTTCTGGGCCTCGGTGCCGTTCTTGAGCAGTGCCGGCACGATCTGGCGATCGGCGATCCAGTGCGCGGCCACGGGGGCCCCCGCCGCGAGCAGCTCCTCGGTCACTACGAACCGCTCAATATGCGAACGGCCCTGCCCGCCATACTCTTCGGGGACCGTCATGCCCAGGTAACCGTGTTGGGCCAGCGCTGCGGTGAACGCCTCGTCCCACCCGCACAGCCAGGAGTCGACGGACGGGACGAAGGTGCCGGCGGACAATTGCCCGGCTACAAAGGCACGGACCTCGGCGCGCAACGTCGCGGTGTCGGCGTGGCCGACCCCTGCCGGAGGGACCAGCCGAACGCCGGCCATCAGGTGGTCCGCCATCGGTGGATCCGCGCCTCGTGTTCGGCGTCGTGGTGGGCCAGCGGCTGCATGGCCGCCGCCATACCCAGTGTGGATTCCAGCGCGCCGGTACGCGACTCCTGCAGCAGGCGCTTGGCCATGCGCAGGGCATGCGCCGGATTCTTGGCGATGCGGTCGGCGAGATCCTCTGCTGTGCTGAGCAGTTCGTCATGGGGGACGACGCGGCTCACCAGACCCCAGTCCAGCGCGGTGACGGCGTCGATGCGGTCGCCGGTGAAGGTCATCTCGGCGGCCCGCTCGTAACCGATGGCGCGCTGCAGGAACCAGCTCCCACCATCGCCCGGGATCAGGCCCAGTTGCACGAAGCTCTCGGCGAACGAGGCGCGTTCGGAGGCAATCCGGATATCGCACATCAAGGCCAGATCGCAGCCAGCCCCGATGGCGGCACCGTTGACAGCCGCGATCAGCGGGACCTCGAGTCGGCCGAGGGCGCGGGGTATGCGTTGGATGCCGTCGACGTAGGCGTAGCGCTGCTCGATCGGCGCGAGACCGAACATGCCCTGGCCGTCGGCCATCTCCTTGACATTGCCGCCGGCGGAGAAGATCTTGCCCTCCGCGGTGAGGATGACGGCACGCAATCCGTTGTCGGAGTTGGCCTGTTCGGCGGCGACCTCGAACGCGGCGATGACGTCTTTGCCGGTGATCGCGTTGCCCTGCTCGGGACGGTTGATGGTCCAGGTCTGCACTGACCCGTTGGTGGTGATGCGGAGCGGCTCGGTGGTTACCGACATGACAGGCCTCCAGGCTCTCGGTGGGACGGGTTCAGGGCAGTTGCAGGGACTTCACCTGTAGGAACTCCTCGAACCCGATGGGGCCGAGCTCGCGGCCGATGCCGGACTTCTTAAAGCCGCCGAACGGCGCTGCCGGGTTGTACTTTCCGCCGTTGATGTCGAGCTGACCGGTCTGCACCTGGCGCGCGAACGCGATGGCGGTGTCGTCGTCAGCTGCCCACACCGCCCCGGACAGGCCGTAGGGCGTGCCGTTGGCAATCGCCAGCGCGTCGTCGGTGTCACGGTAGGGGATGACGGCCAGCACGGGACCGAACACCTCCTCCTGGCCTAACTCGGAGTCGGGGTCGACGTCGGCGAAGACCGTGGGTGCCACGAAATAGCCGGTGTCGGCGATCTTCTCCGCGCCGCCTGTGAGCAGCCGCGCGCCGTCGCGCTGAGCACGCTCGATGAAGCCGAGCACGGTCCGGTACTGACTTTCAGATGCCGACGGCCCGATCCGGGTACCGGGATCCCACGGGTCGCCGACGGTGTACTTCGACACCGCGGCCTCGACCAGGTCGAGCGCATCGCCGTAGCGGTCCTGTGGGACGAGCATGCGGGTCCACGCCATGCATGTCTGCCCCCCATTGAGAAACGCGTTGCCGACGCCGACCTTCACCGCCGCCGCGAGGTCGGCGCCGTCGAGAATCACGTTCGCCGACTTGCCGCCCAACTCGAGGGCCACCTTCTTGACGGTCCCGCCGGCCAGTTCACCCACCCGGCTGCCGACACCGGTCGATCCGGTGAACGACACGAAATCCACGTCGGCATGGGCCGCCATCCGTTCCCCGATCACCCGCCCCGGCCCCGACACCAGATTCACCACCCCGGGCGGCAGGCCGGCGTCCGCAAGCGCGTCGACGAACTCGAACACCGACAGCGGCGCCTCGTTGGAGGGTTTGAGCACGACCGTGCACCCCGCCGCGATCGCCGGGATGACCTTGGCGACCACCTGATACAGCGGATAGTTCCACGGCGTGATCGCCGCGACCACACCGTACGGTTCGCGGACGACCAGCGAGTTACCGATGCGCTCCTCGAACTCGAACCGCGCCAGCACATCGGCGAACGCCCGCGCCACCGCCAGCGGCACCTGGGTCTGCACCGACTGGGCGATACGGATCGGCGCACCCATCTCGCTGGTGATGGTCTCGGCGATCGCAGGCAGGCGCTTGTCCATCGCGGTGATCACCGCGTCGAGACGGGCGCGACGCTCCGCGACGCCGATCAGCGGGTCGAACGCCCGTCGGGCCGCGGCGACGGCGGCATCCACGTCGTCCTCCGATCCCGCCGGGACCGTGCCCAGCACCTGTTCGGTGGCCGGGTCGACGACCTCGATGAGGCCGGTGCCGCGGGCGGGGGAGACCCAGGCGCCGTCGATGAAGAGTTCGGTGCGGGCGTAATCGTGGTTGTGCATGGTGCTTTCCGTGGGTGGGTCAGGGCACGATGCTGGCGCGGACATCGCGTTTGTCGGCCGCGGCGGAGAAGGCGGCGTTGATGTCGTCCAGCGAGTAGCAGGCCGCCGCGAGTCGCTCGAACGGCAACCGGTGTTGGTACCGCTCGAGGAAGTCCAGCGCCCGGGACAGCACCGACGGCTCGTAGAGCGACACCCCGACCATGGTCTTGTTGGCGAACACGAACCGCGAGGGATCGAACTCGAACGTCTTGCCGATGTTGATGTTGCCGATCTCGACGTAGCGGCCGAACTGACCGAGCAGCCTGAGACCCTCGTCGATCGCCGATGGGTGGCCGACCACCTCCACCACGACGTCGGCGCCCTGCCCGTCGGTGTGCTTCCGGACGATCTTGGCCCGGTCCTTGTCGGTGGTCTCGCTGATGTCGATGACGGCGTCGGCGCCGAACGCGGTGGCCAACTCCAACCGTTCGGGCACTCCGTCAATCGCGATGACCTTGGCCGCGCCGCGGGCCTTTGCCACCGCGACGGCGTAGAGCCCCAACGCGCCGGCGCCCTGCACCACCACATACTCGCCGAGCTGCTGGTCGACTCGCTCCAGCCCGTACATCACCTGCGACAGTGCGCAGTTCGCGCCGGCGGCGATCTCGTCGGACACCGAATCAGGCACCGTGTAGACCACCGCGCCCGCCGGAAGCACGAAGTAATCGGCATACCCGCCGACGAAGTAGGGCGATTCGTCGGCACGGCCGAGCATGGCCATCGTCAGGTTCAGGCACGCGTTGCGTCGCCCGGCCAGGCAGTTACGGCAGGCGTGGCAGCAGAAGAAGTAGGGAAAGACCACCCGTGTTCCTGCGGTCAGCGCCTTCCCGTTGGAGTCAGAGGTCACTCCTTGGCCCAGAGCCGCGACAACGCCGACCATTTCGTGGCCGAGCACGGTCGGCAGCTGCCCGCCCAGCCCGCGGGTGGCGAAGGTCCCGTGCCAGGCGTGCACATCGGAACCGCAGATATTTGCCCGAGTCACCTTGACCAGGATCTCGCCGGGATTGATATCGGGCAGCGCGACCGTTTCGATCTCGAATGGCCTGCCGGGTTCGTCGAAACGGGCGATACGACCTTCGAACGGCGCAACAGTCACGGGTTGACGTCCTCTCGGTTCACCTGCGGATGCACACGGCCGCATCTGTTCTCGTACGGTAGCGGCGCCGGAATCGGCCAGGTCCGGGGCTTCCCGGCCAGCGGTCACTGTGGGCCATGGCACGTTTGCGGCGGTCCCCACGTCCCGCAGCCGGAGCGCTCAGGCTTTGATTTCGGTGTTGGCGAAGCGTTCCCGCAGCACGCGCTTGAGCAGCTTGCCGCTAGGGTTCTTCGGCAGCGAGTCGACGAAGAACACCTGCTTCGGCGTCTTGAACCCCGCCAGATGCGTGCGGCAGTACTCGAGGATCTCCCGTTCACCGAGATCGGCGCCGCGACGAACGACGATCGCAGCCACCACCGCTTCCACCCACACCGCATCGGCGATGCCGAAGACGGCGACCTCCTCCACGGCCGGATGGCGGTAGATGACCTCCTCGACCTCACGGCTCGCCACGTTCTCGCCGCCGGTCTTGATCATGTCCTTCTTGCGGTCGACCACGTGCAGCAGACCGTGCTGGTCGTAGTAGCCGAGATCACCGGAGTGAAACCAGCGGCCGCGGAAAGACTCTGCGGTCTTGGCCTCATCATCGAGGTAACCCAGCATCAGATGCGGGCTGCGGTGCGCGATCTCGCCCACCACGCCGGGGCCCACCTCGTGGTTGTCGTCATCGAGGATCGCGGTCTGCACGTTGACCACCGGCCGACCCGCCGAACCCGCGTGCGCGTCCTGTTCGTCCGGGCCCAGCGCCGAGGCCAGCGGGGCCATCTCGGTCTGGCCGTAGAAGTTCCACAGCCGCAGATGCGGCAGCCGCTCACGCATCTCGGCCAAGATCTCGACAGGCATGGCCGACGCGCCGTAGTAGCCCTTGCGCAGGCTGGACAGGTCCACCTCGTCGAACACGGGGGAGCGCAGCAGGGAGATCCACACCGTCGGCGGAGCGAAATAGTTTGTCACGCCGAACCGTTCGATGCTGCGCAGCACCGTCTCGGGATCCGGTCGGGGCACGATGATGCTGGTGGCGCCGAGGTAGATGTCGGTGATCAGGAAATTGTCGAGCTGCGCACAGTGGTAGAGCGGCAGCGAGTGGACCTCGACGTCGCTGCCCTCCATCGACCCGGCAATGATCGAGCTGATGTAGTTGCCCATCAGGCTGCGGCTGGAGTGCATCGCGCCCTTGGGGTGGGACTCGGTCCCGCTGGTGTACATCAACCGGATCAGCTGATCGTCGTCGATGTGGGGCTCAGGTGCCGGCGAGTTGGTCTGCATCCACGCGGCGAAATCCGCCCAGCCCGTCGGCAGACTCTGGCCGGGCAGTACCAGTGCCGCCGTGGACCGGACGTCACCGCCGAGGCGCATGGCCGCCTCCGCGGTCGGCACCAGGTCCGCTTCGACGACGAAGCCGCCGGCCCGGCTGTGCCCCAGGATGAACGCGATCTCCTCGGCGGTCAGCATGAAGTTGACCGGGACGAGAACCACCCCGGCCCGCGCGGTCGCGAAGGCCAGAACCGCGTACTGCCAGCAGTTGTGCGCCACCAGCGCCAGGCGGTCGCCCGGCGCGAAACCGTTGTCGGACAACGCCGCAGTGGCACGGTCGACCAGGTGCTCGAACTCGGCGAACGTCAGCCTGACATCGCCGTCGACAATCGCGAGTTTGTCCGGATGCTTGCGCGCCGGACGCCGCGGAATGTCGCCGAGAGCGTGGCTGCGCACCCCGGCCGGCACCGCCTGCAGATCATCCATGCCCGGACTGTAGGTGTCCGGTCACGGCGACGGGCGAGTTGCGTCCCGCTCAGTAGACAAGGGCGCCGCGGACCCGTCCCGACGCTCACATACTCGATCCCCGGACCCGAGGAGGATCGATGACGACCGGTGTGACCGTGGCTGCCGACGACGGGACGCTCGACCCGGACGAGATGCGGACCAACCTGCACCGTGCCGACGCCGGAATCCTGGTGGCGGTGCTGGCGCAGTTGACCGGCGACCTGAGCGTGGTCGATCGGTACGCGCCTAAGCTCTCGTTCGAGCCGGACCCGCCCGAGCACGTCGGCGTCACCGACCCGGACACGCGTGACGTGCTCGTCGATGAGCTGGTCGCGGCGCTGACCCGGCCGCGCCGGCCCGACCGCCTGGCGTTCGACGATCCCGCTCTGTTCGCGCGAGTCGCCCCGCTGGCATTGGGTACCGAGGTGGGTGAGGAGTACCACGGCCTGTTGCTGGAACAAGGTGGCTTCCACCCTTCCCAGCCGGTGCTGCCCCGAACCGCGAAGCTGCCCAACGGCTTCAAGGTCGTGATCGTCGGGGCCGGCATCGCCGGCATGGCGGCGGGGCTGGAATGCGCGGCCTCCGGGATCGACTACGAGATCATCGACCGTAACGACGAGGTCGGCGGCACCTGGTACACCACCGTCTACCCCGGCATCGGGGTCGACACCCCGTCGGCGTACTACTCGCTGTCTCGCGACATCAACGGCAACTGGTCGAGCTACTACCCGCAGGGCGCGGAGTACCAGCAGTACCTGCAGTCGGTGGCCGACCGGAACGCGCTACGTGACCACATCCGGTTCAGCACCGAGGTGGAGGCGCTGTGGTGGGACGACCGACGCTCGCAGTGGGAGATCCGCACCGCGGCCGCGGACGGCGCCCGAGAAATCAGCTACGCCAACGTGGTCATCCCGGCCGCCGGATACCTCAACCGACCCCGCTGGCCAGATCTGGCCGGGCGGGAGTCGTTCCGCGGCGTGAGCATCCACTCCGCCGAGTGGGATCCCGATCTCTCGCTGCGCGGCAAGAAGGTCGCGATCATCGGCGCCGGGTGCACCGCGGTGCAGATCGTCGACGCGTGTGTGGACGACGTCGAGCACCTGACGGTGTTCCAGCGCCAACCGCACTGGGTGGCACCGCGGAAGCGGTTGACCGACGACGTCCCCGAACATCGCCGCTGGCTGAACGCCCACATCCCGTTCTACGCCAACTGGGTTCGCCTGAAATCGTTTTGGGGCACCGCCGACAACAACTATCCGGTCATCGTGCATGATCCGGAATGGGCTGCCGACCACCTGTCGATCTCGCCGGCCAACGACGTGCTGCTGCGCCTGTGCCAGGAGTACATCGACCGCATGTTCGGTAAGGATTCCGAACTCGCGAAAAAGGTCACCCCGAATTTCGCGCCATACGGTAAGCGAATCATTCGCGACCCCGGTGGCTATTACGCGGCACTGACCCGTGAACACGTCGACGTCGAGGCCGCCGAGCCGGCACAGGTGAACGAGCGCGGTATCGTCACCGCGGACGGCAGGCAGGTCGACCTCGACGTGATCATCTACGCCACCGGCTACCACCTCGACTTCCTGTCCACGGTCGACATCCGCGGCCGCGACGGCGTGCGGTTGACCGAGGTCTGGGGCGACAGTCCCGCGGCCTACCGCGGCGGGCTCGTCCCCGGCTTTCCCAACATGTTCATCTCGTCGGCGCCCAACTACAGTCCCGGCCACGGCGCCGGCCACAACTTCGGCGTCGAGGTGATGGTCCACTACGTCATGGAATGCCTGCAGCTGATGGCGCAACGGGGAGCCGCCACCCTTGAGGTCACTTCGAAGGCGTTCACCGACTACGTCCGCAAGATCGACGACGCGATGGCGCAGACCGTGTGGTGTCACACCCCGACAGCGCACACGTACTACCGCTCGGGCGGCGGCCGCATCGTCACCGCGTTCCCCTTCCGGCTGATCGACGTGTGGCAGAGCCACCGCACCCCTGATGAAGCGGATCTGGAGCTTCGGTGAGTGAATTGTTGTCCGGCAGAACAGCTCTGGTTACCGGAAGTAGCCGGGGTATCGGACGCGCCATCGCGCAGCGGCTCGCCGCCGAGGGCGCCACGGTGGCCGTCACCGCCAGGTCCTACCAGCCGTCACCGTCGACCCGCGCCGGGCAGCAGGTGGAGCTGCCCGGCACCATCGGCGAGACGATCGCGCTGATCGAGGCAGCCGGCGGAAAGGCGTTCGGGCTCGCCTGCGATCTCGAGGACGCCGACGCACGTGCCGGACTGGTCGACCGGGTCGTCGAGCGCACGGGCCGGATCGACATCCTGGTCAACAACGCCGGCTACGCCGACTACTCCGTCATTGAAGAGATGCCGATGGAAACGTTCGACCGCACCGTCGACCACTACGTGCGCACACCGTTCGTACTGACCCAGAAGGCCGTTCCACACATGCGCCGACAAGGAGCGGGTTGGATCGTCAACATCGGGTCGGTCACCGGCCTGGCGCCCGCACGGCCCTACCGCGAGTACAACAAGTCGTCCGGCGACGTGATCTACGCCTCCATGAAGGCCGCGCTGCACCGGTTCACCCAGGGAGTGGCCGCCGAACTGCTGGACTCCAACATTGCCGTCAACGTCGTCGGCCCGTCCAGCGCCGTCCGGACCCCAGGCGCCGCGAGCCTGATCCCCGACACCTTCCCGACCGAGCCGGTGGAATATCTGGCCGAGACCGTGCTGGCGATGTGTCACCTGCCGGCCGCGGTGCGCACCGGCCTGGTGGCATTCAGTCTGCACTATCCATGGTCGCAGCGGATGACCGTGCACAGCCTGGACGGCGCCACGGAGTTGCCGCCGCTCGAACCGCCGGCCACCGCGAACCCGAACATCCAGCCCACCGGTCTGTAGCCGGCGTCCGTGCCGCAGCAGCCGGCGACGTCAGCGCAGCACCCGAGTGTCGTCGAGGCAGAAGCTGTGGCAGACCCTCTCCCGGACAATCACTTTCGGGCACTCCGGATCGAACCACTGGTCGACGACCGCCCAGTGGATCGGATGCATCAGGTAGGGGCCCATGATGCCGTCGGCATCGGTGAACTCCTGCTCGAACACGTGAGTCCACGGCGACGCGCCGACCGTGTGGTCGGGCCGGCTCAGCTGCCAGGCGCTGATCGTCGAGACGTAGCCGGGCAGCAGCCGCAGGTCGCTCTCGAACTGGGCCAGCGTGCCGGCGTCGGCGCCCGGTGCGGTGCGCAACAACAGCGTCCGGTAAACGGTTCCGGGATCGCGGTCCGGGACGCGCTGCGCCAGACCGTGATAGCCCACCCCGTTGACGCGGGTGACCGCCGGGTCGTGCAGTGCGGCGTCGAACCGGTCGGCGACCGACGCCCAGTCCTCGGCGCTGTCGAAACGCAGGTGCACGAGAAGGTCGCCGCCGTTGCGGCTGCCCGCAAGGGTGGGCGCGACAAGGTGTCGTACGGCTCCGCTCTGCTCGGCCAGGCGTTGGAGTGCCTCCAGCACGCGGCGGCGGTCGGTCTCGTCCACGTCGACCAGGCGGGTCACGCTATACATCGCAGAGCCCATCGACGTGCTCGTAGCGCGCGGCAGCGCTGCGCTCCCGTTCGACGATGAGGTGGGCAACCCCGTCCCACCACGCGCCCAGCGACGGGTCGGGCCTGCTCTGCCACGTCATCTCCCACCAGGCCCGCGCGCTCGGCAGCGACCAGGTGATGGTGACGGTGTTGGGTTCGCTGTCGAACCAGATCGGCGGCGAGACAAGAACTTCGCGCAGACTCATGCCGCGCGCGCGGGCTCCCGGAGCGTACCCGCCGAGGTAGGTGTCGACGAACTCGCGGGCACACCCTGGCCGGGTCACCACCCGGTCGACGACGAAGACCTCGAACGTGGGGGCCATGCGAGCGAGACTAGGGTCCGCACCCGGCTGTGACGGCACCGATCCCGGCCATCGGGATACCTCCGTTGACGCTCCGGTCCGCGGGGTCGACGGTTACGGGATGACCGATCTCAGCCCCGATCCGTTCGCGCCTGTCAGCCTCGGACCGGTGCGGCTGCGCAACCGGATCGTCAAAGCCGCCACGTCGGAGGGCCGTTCGCCGGACGGCATGGTGACCGACGATCTGATCGCGTTCCATCGCAGCTTCGCCGAGGGCGGGGTCGGGATGACGACCGTCGCGTACTGCTGTGTCTCGCCGCAGGGAGCCAGTGCGCCCGGACAGATCGTGATGAACCGGGCTGCGCTTCCCGGGCTGCGCAGGCTCACCGACGCGGTGCACGACGCCGGTGCCGGCATCTCCGCTCAGCTCGGCCATGCCGGCGTGGTGGCGCCGAGGAAGCTGACGGGAGTGACCGCGGTGGCGCCGAGCCGGTTCGTCAACCCGACCTCGTTCGCCTACTGCCGGGAGATCCGTCGAGACGAGATCGCCGCAGTCATCGACCAATTCGGCCGGGCCGCGCTGGTCGCCGTGGAGGCCGGATTCGACGCTGTTGAGCTTCATTTCGGGCATCTCTACCTGCCGAGCTCGTTCCTGAGCCCACTGATCAACCGCCGCAAGGACGAGTACGGCGGCAGCATCGACAACAGGTCACGGCTGGTGCGGGAAATCGCGCAGCGGGTACGCGATGTGGTGGACGACCGCATCGCGGTGATCGCCAAGCTCGACATGGACGACGGGTTGCCCGGCAGCATCTGGATCGACGAGGCCCTGCGCACCGCGCAACTGCTCGACGCCGATGCGACGCTGGACGCGCTGGAGCTGACGCAGGGGTCGTCGGTGTACCGGCCGATGTACCTGTTCCGGGGTGACGTGCCAGTGCGTGAATTCGCCACGGTGATGCCCCCGATGCTGCGTCCCGGCGTCCGGCTGATGGGTAAGGCCGTGATGGGCAGCTATCCGTACCGGGATCTCTACATGCTGCCCGCGGCACGGCAATTCGTGCCGGTCATGCGCAACACGAAATTGATCCTGCTCGGCGGCATCACCAACCGCGAGCACGTCGAGACCGGCATGCGGGAAGGGTTCGGATTCGTCGCCATGGGCCGGGCGCTGCTGCGCGAACCGGACCTGGTGAACACGATGATCGCCGACTCCGCCGTGCGGAGCAGGTGCACTCACAACAACAAGTGCATGGTCACCGTGTTCGGCCGCACGCACTGTGTGCTGGATCCCGACCAGCGCTACGGCGCGGCAGAGCCGATGCTGCCCACCAGGTCGGTGACGTCCGCACAGACCTGAGTGCGGGCGCGCAGGCAGATGTCCAACGAAGGCATCGTCATGAATCCGTGGATTCCGCCCTCGAAGTACCGGCACACGGTCGGTACTCCTGCTGCCTCCAGCGCCTCGACATAGGCCAGCCCTTCGTCACGCAGCGGGTCGTGGCCTGCCACCACCGCGATGACCGGCGGCAGGCCGGTGAAGTCCTCGGCGCGCAGCGGTGAGGCGTACGGGTCGATCCGGTCGGCTGCCGAAGGCACATACTGGTCCCAGTACCACTGCAAAGCGGGCCGGGGGTTGTAGAAACCCTGCCCGAACAGTCGGTGGGACTCGCTGTCGAAATCGGCTGCGATGACCGGATAGAGCAGAACCTGCCCGGCCAAGGTAGGCCCGCCCCGATCGCGGGCCATCAATGCGGTGACGGCGGCCAGGTTGCCTCCGGCGCTGTCGCCGCCGACCAGCACCGCCGACCCGTCGCCGCCGAACGCGCCGATATGCTCGGCGACCCACGCGGTGACGGCATAGACGTCCTCGGCGGCGGCCGGCCACTGGCCCTCTTCGGAGGCGCGACGGTAGTGCACTGACACCACCACAGCCGACATGCCGTTGGCGAAGGCTCGGCACAACCCGTCGTGACTATCCAGATCGCAGAACACCCAACCGCCGCCGTGGGCGAAAACCAATGTAGGCAAAGGTGTTCCGACTTCGGTGTGCGGGCGGTAGATGCGCACCGGGACCGGCCCCGCCGGCCCCGGCATCGTGTCGTCCTCGACGGAGGCGACGGGCTCGGGTTGTGCGGCGGGGACGAACCGGGACCGGATCGCGGCGCGCGCCTGCTCGCCGGTCATCGTGTGGACGGGCGGAAAACCCGAGTCCAGGGTTTCGATGATGTCGGCGATCTGCGGATCGAGCCTCATGCCGGCGGCGTGGTGGTCTGGCCGGGGCGGGGGACCGGGCCGCCGCGCAGCGGGCGCATCTGCTGCAGCGTGGGTGCCACGCGGGTAGGACCGCCGTCGACCGCGCGCCAGATTCGCATCGCCGCCATCCGTACTGGAGCGACGAGGCGCTGGTCGAACTTCATGTGACTCATCGGACCGCACACCGACACCGCGGCCGCCGCGTGGCCCGGATCGCCGATCGGAGCGGCCACGCAGCCGAAGCCCGGAACCGACTCCTCGCGGTCGAAGGCGACGCCGTGGGAGCGCACCTTCGCCAGGTCGGTGCGCAACTGGGCATGCGTCGAGATGGAGTACTTGGTGAGCCGCGGCAGGAAATCGGTGTCGAACACCTCGATGTCATTCTCGGGGGTGTAGGCGAGGATCGCCTTGCCGACCGCGGCGCAGTGGGCCGGCCGACGGCCGCCCACACGGGTCGGCAGGGCCGCGGTCATCCGGTTGCCGACTTTCTCCATGTACACGACATCGGATCCGTCGAGCACCGCAAGGTGGACGACAAGCCCGGTGGCAGCGTGAAGTTCGTGCAGCATCGGGATCGCGGCCTTGTGCAGCCGGTCCTGGTGGACAGCCAGCGAGCCGAGTTCGACCAGCCGCATTCCCAGTTCGTAATCACGGCCGTTGCGCCGCAGCCAGCGCAACTGGACCAGGCGTTCCAGCATGCGGTGCGCCGACGAGCGGGGCAGGCCGGTCCGTCGCACGATCTGCGCCAGCGTCAGCCGGCCCGGGCCGTCGAACGCGTCGAGCACCAGAGAGACCCGGTCGATCACCGCGCTCGGGGTCTCCGGGGCGGCCTTCGCGGCGGGTGCGGGTCGGTCGACGGTCACGGTCATCGGGATCCTCCGAAAGTAATACTCCTAATAGGCATATGCCTATTGGTCATATAGGACTACCACATCGATGTGCTCGCTGTCACATGAATGGCCGGGCGCACTGCGAAAGAGCCGCCGAAATCGCATTCCGCGAGGGCTTTGTGGACGGAAGGCCGCGCTGGGCGCAATCTCGCCGCTGAGGGGCGCTCAGAAAGAGCGACGGGCTGGCGGGAAGTCAGAGGCGGGCGGCGCTGCGGCCGGCGCGCCGCCCGTAGAAGCTGCCGTCGCCGAGCGATATGCCGCTGGCATAGCCCCATGCGGCCAAGCCGGCGGTGCACCGGCCGGCGGCGAACAAGCCGGGTATGGGCTCGCCGCTGACGTGGAGCACCTCGGCGTCGAGGGTGGTGGCCAGGCCGCCAAGGGTGAACCCGCCGGTGCTGTCGCGCAGATCGACGGCGCCGACCGGCGAGCCGATCGGCCTGAGCCATTGCGCCTTCTTGTGCAGCAGCGGATCCACCCCGCGGGCAGCCCCGTCGTTGTACGCGGCGACGGTGGCCTGCAGCGACCCGGGCGGCAGCCCGATCTCGGTCTCCAGGTCGGCGACGGTCTCGGCGACCCAGGTGGGTGGGCGCATCATCAGCTGCGGGGACAGCGAGGCCATCGCCTCGTCCTGGGCGTCGCCGTCAAGGATCAGGTAGGCGGTGTTGTTCTGGTGATACAGCGTCAGCTGTCCGACCCGACCGGGGTAGGTGTCCTCAGCGACGAAGCGTTGTCCGCGTTCGTTGACCAGAACGCCGCGCACGAGCTGTTGGGGGTCGATGAAGATCGCGACTTCGGTGGCGTCCATGTGGGCCAGATCGGCGCCCAGCGCCTGGGCCATCTGGATGGCGCGGCCGTCGTGCTGTTCGATCGATGCCGCCGGACGGCCGGCGATGCGTGGGGCGTAATGCGCGACCATCGCGTCGTTGTAGGCGAAACTGCCGGCCGCCAACACGACTCCGCGGCGCGCCCGCACGGCGATCTCGGTGCCGTAGCGACGCGCCACCACCCCGACCACCCGTCCGTCACCTGTGACGACAAGCCGTTGGGCCCGAACGTCGTACAGGGCGCGCGCGCCGGCAGCGGCGGCCGTCTCGACGAGCGGCTTCATCAGCATGTACCCGGCGCTGGCCTCGCCCTGCACCTTGCCCGACATCTGCGGAACATGGCCGCGCGGGGCGGGTGCGGCGATGGTGTTGAACGGGAAGGAGTTCTCGCCGCCGGAGTACATCAGGCCCTGGTCGCCCATCGGTTCCCACCCGGGTTCGCCGAAGAACTCCGCCTTGAACGGCACACCGCATCCGACGAGCCAGTCGAAGTGTGCGACGCTACCCGCGCAGTAGTCGGCGATGCGGTTCTCGTCAGCCCCCGGGCCCATGGCCGCGTTGAGGTAAGCGGTCATGTCGTCGACCGAATCGTCGAAACCGCAAGCCTTCTGCAGAGCGGTGCCGCCGCCGAGGTAGATGAAGCCCCCCGCCATCGACGCGGCCCCGCCCCAGGAACCCGTCCGTTCCAGGACGAGCACGTCGGCACCGGCGCGTGCGGCCTCCACCGCCGCTGCCGCGCCGGCCACCCCGTATCCGGCGACGACGACGTCGGCTTCGTGGTCCCAGGCGGCGATCTCCGACTCCGGGACGGGGACGACGTCGGAGCTCACGGACGCATCGCCGCCGGCAGGTCGTCGACCCACTGGTGGCCCCAGTAGCTGTCGGCGGTGATCTCTTCGGCGGTGTAATAGGTTTCGTCGACCCGCATGCCCTCGGTGCCGAACTCGATGTCCCAGTCGCCGGGCGCACGCACGTAGAACGACACCATCTTGTCGTTGGTGTGGCGGCCCAGTGTCGAGGACAACTGGAAGCCGTCCCTGGTCACCCGATCGAGCGCCTGCCCGACCGCGTCGAGGGTGTCGACCTCCACCATGAGATGGATCAGGCCCGGGTCGCGCAACGTGGCGGCCGGGCACAGCGCCAGGCTGTGGTGTCTCTGGTTGACGCCGAGGAAGCGGACCCGGATCGGGCCGAATTCGGGTGGCGCCGGGACGCGGAACGCCCCGCGGGATGTGAATCCGAGGACGCCGGTGTAGAACTCGAACATCCCGTTGACGTCCATCGCGGGCAGCACGACGTGTCCGAGTCCCTGGTCGCCGGTCACGAACTTCGCACCGAACGGGGTGACTACCGGGCTGTGGTCGAGAACCGCGCCGTGGAACACCTCCAGCGAGGTGCCCGCCGGGTCTTGGAACGCGATGACCTCTTCGACCCTGCGGGTGTCGGCCTCGGCCAGGGACAGTTCCTTGTACGGTGTGCCGGCTCCTTCGAGGGCACGTTTGACGTCCTCGAGGGCGGCGTGGTCGCGGACCTCCCAGCCGACCGTCGCGATCTTGTCGACGTCGCCGGGGGTGACGATGATGCGCGCGGCCCGTTCGTCCATCCGCAGGTACAGGACGTCCGGATCGGGTCCGCTGCCCTGCGCGAAACCCAGTACGCCGAAGGCGAAGTGCCGCCACCGCGCCATGTCGGTGGCCTGCACGGTGACATAGCCGAGGCTCTTGATCAGACTCATGACCACCCCTAGATCATCGCCCGCAGGGGTCCCTGCGGATCCACTCCGAGCGAACTCAGTGCCGAGGCGTGGTAGACGGTGCCCGGGACGTGGATGGCGTGGGCCTGGCCGACATGGACGTCGCGCCAATAGCGTTGCAGCGGTTTGTCCATGCGGGCGGCGTTACCGCCGCAGCGGGCGAAGATCTCGTCGACGGCGGACACGGCGCGCCATACCGCGCGGACCTGGGTGCGCCGTCCGGCGGCGCGGTCCTGGAAGGACACCTCCTCACCGGCGGCCACCATGTCGTAGATGCGGTCGGCGTTGGCCAGCAGTTCCTGGCGGGCGGCGTTGATGTCGGCGGCGGCTTCGCCGATCGCGTACATGACATAGGGGTCGTCCTTGATCGCGACGCCGCTGGAGTTCACGCGCTGACGCTGATAGTCCAGCGCGGCGGCCAAGGCGCCCTCGGCGATGCCGATGGTGGCCGAGGAGATGCCCAGCGGGAACATCGTCGACCACGGCATCAGGTACAGCGGCTCGGTCATCCCGGCCTCGCGCTGGGCGGTGCCGTCCATGACTTTCAGGCCGTCCATGGTCCGGTAGTCGGGCACGAACGCGCCGTCGACGATGACGTCCTTGGACCCGGTGCCGCGCAACCCGACCACGTCCCAGGAGTCCTCGACGATCTCGTAGTCCTTGCGCGGCAGGATCATGTGCAGCATCTGCGGCGGCATCAGCGGCTTACCGTCCGCGTCGCCGACCATCGCACCCAGGATGATCCAGTCGCAGTGATCGGTGCCGGAACTGAACTGCCACCGCCCGGTGAAGATGTAGCCGCCGTCGGTGGGTACCGCGACGCCCTGGGGCGCGTAGGGCGAAGCCACCCAGGTGTCGACATCCTCGGCCCAGATCTCCTGGCCGACGCGGGGATCGGCGTAGGCCAGCTGGTAGGGATGCACGCCGACGACGCCGTTGATCCAGCCGGCGGACGGATCCAGCGCGGCGGTGGCCATCACCGTCTCGGCGAACTCCCGCGGATGGACCTCCAGGCCGCCGTGCTGCTTGGGCTGCAGCAGCCGGATGGACCCGACCTGCTTCATCGTCTTCACCGTGTCATCGGTGAGCTTGCCGATCGTCTCGGCCTCCACGGCCTGCTCGCGGAGCTGGTCTGCCAGGTCGGCGATGCGGTCGATCACCCGTTGTGTCATGGATTTGATGGTGCCGCCTCAGACCGTGGCCTGTTGCCCTTTTCCCGGTGAGCGGAAGTGATTCCCCGGCTCAGAACTCGATTCTCACCGGGTCGGAAACCGGGTGGGCCTGGCAGGCCAGGAACAGCCCCTCGGCGATGTCCTCGGGTTCGAGGATCGTCGCGTTGCCGAGGTCGACCTGACCGCCGGAGACGGTGGCAGCGCACGATCCGCAGTTCCCCTCGCGGCACGAGTAGGGGACATCGATGCCGGCGGCCAGCATGGTGTCGAGCAGAGTGTGTTCTTCAGGCCAGCGCAGCCGGTGCACGTCGCCGTCGATCGCGACCTCGGCGTCGACGGCCCGGCCATCGTCGGTCACGGCGGCGGCCGGTACGTCGGCGAACGGGTCTCCCTCCAGGGACTGGAAAACCTCCAGATGGATGTGGTCGCGCGGGACACCGGCCTCGGTGAGGGTCTCCTTGACCACCGCCATGAACGGGGCCGGTCCGCAGATGAAGGACTGGTAGCCGGAGAACAACCCGGCGAAGATGCTCAGCTGTGCGCGGGTGGGCAGTCCCTGTACGGATTCCAGCCAGTGCAGGACGGTCAGCCGGCCGGCGTAGCGAGCGGCGAGCTCGCGCAGTTCGGTGGCGAAGATCACCGAGGCCTCGTCCCGGTTGGCGTAGCACAGCACCACCCGGCCGGTCCCGGCGGTGAGCACCGACTTCAGGATCGACATGACCGGTGTGATGCCGCTGCCCGCGGCCCATAGCAGGAAGTGGCCGTCGAGATGCTGCGGCGTGAAAACACCGGAGGGCAGCAGAGATTCGACGACATCGCCGACAGAGACGTTGTCGCACAACCAGTTCGATCCATAGCCGCCGTCGGTGCGTTTGACGGTCACCTTCGGGGCGTCGTCGGTGTGTGGTGAGCTGGCCAGCGAATAGCAGCGCGCCACCGAACCGGTCAGCTCGCTGGGGATGCGCAGCGTCAGGAACTGGCCCGGCCGGTAGGCAAACCGTTCCCGGTGCTCACCGGGCACCGCGAAAACCAGTGACTTCGCATCCCGGCTCTCCACGATGACGTCGGTGACGGTCAGGGCCACGGTGCGGGACACGTCGTTCACGGCCGACCATCCTGGCCCAGGATGCCGCTGCGGTGTGGCCGGGCTACCGGTGGGCGGGAAGAAATCCCGGTGCCCGTTGACCGGGAGACGTACGGAGTGGGTGACCGATGGGGTCCTAGCGTGCACCGTGTGAGTACTGAGAGTCCTGTCGACGTCGTCGTGGTCGGCGCGGGTTTCGCCGGGTTGTACGCCCTGCACAGGTTCCGGGCCCAGGGATGGTCGGTGCGGGTGTTCGAGGCCGCCCCGGAGGTCGGCGGCACCTGGTATTTCAACCGGTACCCGGGCGCGCGCTGCGACGTCGAAAGCCTCGACTACTGCTACTCGTTCTCCGATGAACTGCAGCAGGAGTGGACCTGGACCGAGAAGTACGCCACCCAGGCCGAGATCCTGGACTACATCAAATGGGTCGCCGACAAGCTCGACCTCCGTTCCGGGATCACCTTCGACACCCGGGTGGAATCTGCCGTCCTCGACGAGAAGACGCTGCATTGGGTGGTCACCACCGACCGTGGTGAGGTCGTCGAGGCCAGGTTCGTGGTGATGGCCACCGGACCCCTGTCGTCACCGTTGACGCCCGACATCGCCGGGCTGGGCACGTTCGGCGGGCAGATCTATCACACCGCCGACTGGCCGCACGACGGTGTCGACTTCACCGGGAAGCGGGTAGGTGTGATCGGCACCGGATCGTCAGGCATCCAGTCCATCCCGATCATCGCCGAACAGGCCGAGCATCTCGTCGTCTTCCAGCGCACCCCGAACTACAGTGTGCCGGCGGGTAACCGGCCGTTGACCGCCGACGAGGTCGCGCATGCGAAAGCCACGTACGACGAGCGGCGCCGCATGTCGTGGCGCAGCGGCGGGGGATCACCGCACGTGGCACATCCGAAGCTGACGATGGAGGCCACACCCGAGGAACGTCGCGAAGCGTTCGAGAAGCGCTGGCAGCTCGGCGGAGTGCTGTTCTCCAAGACCTTCTCTGATCAGATGATTGATCTGGACGCCAATGAGGAAGCCCGCAAGTTCTACGAGCAGAAGATCCGGGCGGTCATCGACGACCCGGAGGTCGCGCGGCTTCTGATCCCGAACGATCACCCGATCGGCACGAAACGAATCTGTACCGACACCAACTACTTCCAGACCTTCAACCGGCCGAACGTGCAGCTGGTCAGTGTCCGCGAGACCCCGATCACCACCGTCGACGCCACCGGCATCAACACCACCGACGCGCATTTCGAGCTGGATGCGATCGTGCTGGCCACCGGTTTCGACGCCCTGACCGGAACCCTGGCCAAGATCGACATCGTCGGGCGCCGGGGACAGACGCTGGTCGACGACTGGTCGGACGGTCCACGCACCTATCTCGGACTGGGCGTCGACGGATTCCCGAACCTGTTTCTGGTGTCGGGTCCCGGGGCGCCCGCGGTGTTGGCGAACATGGTGCTGCACGCCGAGGCGCACATCAACTGGATCGCCGACGCCATCGCGTATCTCGACGAGCATGACCTGGCCGGGATCGAGGCGACCACCGAGGCGGTGGACAACTGGATCGCCGAATGCAACCGACGCGCCGACGCCACGCTGTTCCCGCGTGCCAACTCCTGGTACATGGGTGCGAACGTACCGGGCAAGCCGCGGGTGTTCATGCTCTTCATCGGCGGCTTCGGCGTCTACCTCGACATCTGCGCCGAGGTGGCCGACGCCGGATACAAGGGGTTCACCCTCATCGAGGCGCCGCCGTAGAGCGATTGCGGTTCCGCTGCCTCGATTCGCGAAAGCGTCACGGCAGCAGGCGAAGTGACTCTCTGGTCGGTCGAGTGAAGGGCAGCGCCGATGGGAACGTACGTCGTGACCGGGTCGGCCTCCGGCATGGGGAACGAGACCGCGGAGAGGTTGCGTGCCACCGGGCATGCCGTCATCGGGGTGGACATCGCATCCCCGCGATTCCGGCATGAACATCAACGCCCAGCGCTCGCCTCCATGCCGCAACCGCTCGAGGTGGTGGCCGATCTGTCGACCGCCCAGGGGCGGCGGTCCGCGGCCGAGGGCGTTATGGCCGCCTGTGACGGTGTCCTCGACGGCGCGGTGCTGGCCGCCGGCCTGGGGCCGGTGCCCGGCCGCGATCGCCTGATCGCCGAGGTGAACTACTTCGGCGTCGTCGACCTGCTGACCGCTCTGCGGCCGGCGCTGGCCCGTGGCGACGCGGCGAAAGTCGTGGTGGTGGGCAGCAACTCGACGACGACGACGCCGCTGGCGCCACGCCGGGCCGTATCGGCGCTGCTGGCCGGCGATACGGCGAAGGCGCTGCGCGCGGTGCGGTGGTTCGGCAAGCGTTCAGCCCCGATGATCTACGCGGCATCCAAGATCGCGGTGTCGCGGTGGGTGCGCCGGCAGGCCGTCAGCCCGCAGTGGGCCGGTGCCGGCATCCGCCTCAATGCGCTGGCCCCCGGCGCGATCATGACCCCGCTGCTGGCCGAGCAACTCGCCAACCCGGCCGAGGCCAAGGCCATCCGCGCGTTCCCGGTCCCGATCGGCGGCTTCGGTGAGCCCGGCCGGCTCGCGGACTGGATGGTGTTCATGCTCTCGGACGCGGCGGACTTCCTCTGTGGCAGCGTGGTGTTCGTCGACGGCGGGTCCGATGCCTACTTCCGGGCGGATGCCTGGCCGGCCCGTGTCCCGGCCCGGGAGCTGGCCCGCTACGGTGCGCGGTTCCTGGGTTACCGCCGGATCATGCGGTCGCGCTGAGGAACCCGAGCACCGTCCGCTCGAACGCGGCCTTGGCTTCGATCATCACCCAGTGCCCGCAGTTAGGGAACACGTGGAACTCGGCGTTCGGGATCGTGCGCATCGGCACCAGCGCCATGTCGAGCGGACTGACCCGATCGTCGCGCCCCCAGGTCAGCAGTGTCGGGGCCGCCACCTTGTGCATCGTCGCCCACGGCATGGGTGCGTCGGCCTTGCGCATCATCTCCATCATCGCGGCGAACGCGGTCTTGCCGTACATGCGCCGTGCGGCGGCGAGGGTCTCGGGTTCGGTGGCCAGCGCCCAGCGTTCCTCGATCAACTCCTCGGTCACCAGGGCGGGGTCGTAGACCATCGACCGCAACCAGTCGATCAGCCGCTGCCGCGTGGGGTCCTCGGTGAACTCCTGTAGCAACCTGATGCCCTCGCTCGGGCCCGGGCTGAAGACATTCGTGCCGATCCCGCCGATGGTCACCAGCTTTCCCACCCGGTCGGGGTGCCGGATGGCGAAATTGATGCCGACCCCGCCACCCATGGAGTTGCCGATCACGTCGACGCGGTCCAGCCCGAGTGCGTCGGCGAACGTGACGACCGCACCCTGCGCGTCCACCATCGGGTGTCCGCCGAAGTCGTCACTGACACCGAAGCCGGGGAACTCCAGCACCAGGCAGCGGAAGTGGCGCGCGAACCCGTCCAGGTTGCCGCGGAAGTTCCGCCAGCCCGTCACTCCCGGTCCGGACCCGTGCAGCAGCAAGAGAGGGGGTCCGTCACCGGCCTCGTGATAACGAAGCACGCCCGACGGGGTGCTGATCTCACGCAGGCTGTCCTGGTAGTCGACGGTCATCCTCTGATTCCACCCCATCGGCGCGTGTGCGGCCACCGGCGTTCCAGTCAGTGGACGCCCCCCTTGCCGGCCCGGCGCCCGGACGCACAATGATGCAAAACGCCTCAATCGTTGTCCGCCAGGGAGATTCACCATGCAGACACTGGCAGCCGACCAGACGCTGTTGCGCCGGGTCGCGCTGTCCAGCCTGCTGGGGACCGCCATCGAGTACTACGACTTCCTGGTCTACGGCACCATGAGCGCTCTGGTGTTCGGAACGGTGTTCTTCCCGGACTCGAACCCGGCTGTGGCCACCATCGCGGCGTTCGGGACGTTGGCCGCCGGTTACGTTGCCCGGCCAGTGGGCGGAATCCTGTTCGGGCACTTCGGTGATCGGCTGGGACGTAAGTCGATGCTGGTGCTGACGATGGTGCTGATGGGCGCCGCGAGCTTCCTGATCGGCCTGCTGCCCACCTACGCCGCCGTTGGCGTGGCCGCCCCGATCCTGTTGGTGGCGTTGCGGGTGATCCAGGGCATCGCCATCGGAGGGGAATGGGGCGGCGCCACGCTGATGGTCACCGAACACGCCGAGGCCCATCGCCGCGGCTTCTGGAACGGCGTGATGCAGATGGGCTCACCCATCGGGTCGCTGCTGTCGGTGGCAGTGGTCACGGTGATCACCCTGCTGCCCGACGGCGACCTGCTGTCCTGGGGCTGGCGCATCCCGTTCCTTGTCAGCGTGCTGCTGCTGGTGATCGGCCTCTACGTGCGCCTGTCGATCACCGAGAGCCCGGTGTTCGAAGCGGCACGACGTGCGCCCGCCGAAGGCCCGGCGGTGCCGCTCCTCGAAGTACTCCGCACACCGCGCACGCTGGTGCTCGCGTGCGCGGCCGGCATCGGCCCGTTCGCGCTGACCGCGCTCATCAGCACCTACATGATCAGCTACGCCACCGCGATCGGGTACCACCGCACCGACGTCATGACGGCGTTGATCTTCACCTCCCTGACCGGGCTGGTGGCCATCCCCGTCTTCTCGGCGTTCTCCGACCGGGTCGGCCGACGGCTCGTGATGGTGTGCGGGGCCGTAGGCATCATCGGGTACGCGTGGCCGTTCTACGCGCTGGTGGATTCGCGGTCGCAGCTGTGGCTCACCGTCGCGATGGTGCTGGCCCAAATCATCCAGTCGATGATGTACGCGCCGTTGGGCGCACTGTTCTCCGAGATGTTCGGGACGACCGTCCGCTATACCGGCGCATCGATGGGCTACCAACTCGCGGCGTTGCTCGGCGCGGGTTTCACACCGCTGATCGCGAGCAGCCTGCACGCCGTGGAGGTCTCACGGCAGCCGCTGGTCGCGCTCGCCGCGGCATGCGGTCTGGTGACGGTTCTGGCGGTGTGGTGGATCAGCGAGACCCGTGGCACAGATCTGACGACGGTGTAGTGACCGCGGCCCGACACTCCCGCCGATTGCTTCCGTTGGCAACCAGTTGAGCCGCAGCGGTTTTGACACCTCCGTCAGACTTTCTCGGATCCATAACCGTCATTATTTCGCCATCATTGGCGGTCCAGGCCCGGGCCGGTCTGCCGATACGGTGCGACCGCACTGGTCAGAGCCTTCTTCCAGATCTGCTGTGAGTTAGCTGAATCCGTTGTGGTTCGTTGAACACGCTGTGAATGACCTGAGATTTCCGTACTTGAAGGTTGCTTTGTCCAGCGCGACGCTTCCCCATGATTTACGTTAGGTCCGGCTTAAAGCCGCATAAGACACTCGGCGTAGCCAGGGACATCTCTGGGTACACCGGGTCCGGAGTCAAGAAGCCGCTCCGTCAGCCAGGCATGAACTCTCAACGGTCGCCCATCGGGCGGCCGTCGACTTCCTTAGGACGATCATGAAGGTAATCAGTCGGGTGCTGATCGCGATGGTCGCGTCCATCGCGGCTTTGTTCGTGAGCACTGGCACCTCTCACGCAGGGCTGGACAACGAGCTGAGCCTGGTCGACGGCCAGGGCCGGACGTTGACGATCCAGCAGTGGGACACGTTCCTCAACGGCGTGTTTCCGTTGGACCGCAACCGCCTGACCCGTGAGTGGTTCCACTCGGGCAAGGCGACCTACATCGTGGCCGGCGAGGGCGCCGATGACTTCGAGGGCACGCTGGAGCTGGGTTACCAGGTCGGCTTCCCGTGGTCGCTGGGTGTGGGCATCAACTTCAGCTACACCACCCCGAACATCGCCTACGACGGCTTCGGCTTCGGCCCGCAGGTAGACGACCCGTTCTTGGGCTTCGGCGACAGCATCGTGACCCCGCCGCTGTTCCCGGGCGTGTCGATCTCGGCGGATCTGGGCAACGGCCCGGGTATCCAGGAGGTCGCGACCTTCTCGGTGGACGTGGCCGGGCCGGGCGGTTCGGTGGCGGTGTCCAGCGCGCACGGCACGGTGACCGGTGCTGCCGGTGGTGTGCTGCTGCGTCCGTTCGCCCGCCTGATTTCGTCGACCGGTGACAGCGTCACCACCTACGGCGAGCCCTGGAACATGAACTGACAGGTTCCACGACAGGTGGCCCTCCGGCGCGAGTCCGGGGGGCCACTTTCGGTTTCAGACGGGTCCGCTCCCGCCGGCCCCAAGGCGATCGCGGTCAGCGAGGGAGGCGAGGCCCCCGCAAGTCAATCGGCCGATGGCGTGGGATCGCCTCGTCACGGCGCCGTGAAGAGCTGCTCCGCCGATTGTGAAGGATCGAAGGCGACGTGCGGACGGCCGGTCCGCGGGTGCGAGCCGACGCTGGCCGATATGCCCCACACGTCGGCGATCAGCGTTGCGGTGAGCACCGTTTCGGGCGGACCCGCACACACCGGCGCTCCGTTCCGCAGCACCACGACATGGTCGCAGTAATGGGCGGCCAGGTTGAGATCGTGCAGGGCGACCACCGCCGTCACACCGAGGCGGGCTGGTAGTGCCAGCACGTCGAATTGGTGCCGGACGTCGAGGTGATTGGTCGGTTCGTCCATCACCAGCAGCCGCGGTCGCTGAGCCAGCGCACGTGCCACCAGGACGCGTTGACGCTCACCGCCGGACAGCAGCGCGAAGCCCCGGTCGGTCAGGGCCGAGGCGTCGACGAGCGCCAGTGCCTCGGCGATAATGGCCTCGTCGGAAGTGTTGTCGCCCTGGAACATCCGCTTGTGCGGCGCCCGGCCCATAACGACCACATCGCGCACCAGCAGGTCGAAGTCACCGGTTTCGTCCTGCAGCACGGCGGCCGTCGTGCGCGCCCGCTGCCGTGGAGTCATCGACGCCACGTCGGCGCCGTCCACGGTGACCGTACCCGACGACGGTCGCAGGATGCCCAGCAGCGCGCGCAGCAGCGTCGACTTCCCGCAGCCGTTGGGGCCCACCACACCGACGACGGTGCCCGGTGGGGCGGTCACATCGACACCATCGAGGACGCGACGCCCGCCGCGGTCGACGCAGAGCGCGCCGATCTCGACCCGTGCCGCGTTCACCGGGGCACCGCCGCGACGCGGCGGCGCGCGTCCCGCCACAGCAGCCAGAGAAAGAACGGGCCGCCGCACAGGGCCGTCAGGACGCCGACCGGGATCTCCTGCGGCGCGGCCAGAGTGCGAGCGGCGATGTCGGCCAGCACCAGAAAGCCGGCCCCGGCCAGCGCGGCGGCAGGCAGCGCGTGGCGGTGGTCGCTGCCGACCACCAGTCGCACCGCGTGCGGGAGGATGAGCCCGACAAATCCGATCGGACCGCTGGCGGCGACCAGCACCCCGGTCACCAACGACGTCAGAACGAACATCCGGGCCCGGAAGCGTTGCGTGTCGACGCCCATGGTGGCCGCGGCGGCCTCTCCGGCCAGCAGCACGTTGAGGGTCCGGGCCTGGGCCAGCAGCAGAATCACGCCGGCTGCCACCAGGGCCAGCGGCAGCCACAGCGTGTCCCATCGTGCGCTGCCCAACCCGCCGAGCAACCAGGTGAGCACCTGCCGGGCGCGGTCACCGCTGTCGGCGGTCAGCAGCATCAAACTGGTGACCGCCGACAGCGCGTAGGACACCGCAACGCCGGCGAGGATCAGCCGCGTGGTCGTGATCTGCCCTGCGCCCCCGGACAATCCGTAGACCAGGCCGAGTGCGGCCAGCGATCCGGCGAACGCGGCGAGCGATGGAGACAGCCAGCCGAGGACACCGATGCCGGAGACGATGACCGCCACCGCGCCCACCGACGCGCCCGAGGACACACCCAGCAGGAACGGCTCGGCCAGCGGATTGCGGACGAGCGCCTGCAGCGTCATCCCGACCACCGCCAGGCCGGCCCCGACCACCGCGCCCAGCAACACCCTTGGAGCGCGCACCTGGGTGACCACCGTGTGAACGTGCGCGGGCACGTCGGTATCCGCCGCGGAGGGGAACACGGTCGCCGCGACACTGCGGACGACATCGGCGGGAGGGATGGCGATCGAGCCGATCGCCAAGCCGGCGGTGACCGCGCCGACGAGCACCAGGCACAGCCCGGCCAGCACGAGCGGATACGGCGGACGGCGCGGACCCCCGCGCGGCGGCGCGGTCGTCCCGTCCCCGAGCCCTGTGGGTGTGCTCACCGGAACCGGTCCGGATGCAGCTGGCGGGCCAGCGCCTCGACCGCGAACGGCGCTCGCACTCCGAGCACAGCGTCCTGCAGGGTCAGCACGGCGAAGCGGTCCTCCCGGATCGCGGTCACCGCAGCCAATTCGGGCTTGCTGGTGAGAAACCGCTTCTTCTGCTCCACCGATGGGGTGCCGTGATAGTCGTAGATGACGATCACGTCGGGATCGCGCTGAAGCACCTGCTCCCACGACACGTCGGCGAAGGTGTCGTCCAGGTCGGCGAAGATGTTGCTCGCACCCGCGAGGGTGATGATCTGATCGCCAATTCCCCTGCGGCCGGCGGTGAACGCCGCGTCCTCACCGCTGTCGTACACGAACGCCGTGAGTGGTTCGACGCCGGCGATCCGCTCCTGAGTGGCCGCGACGCTGGAGCGCATGTCGTCGATCAGTCCGCCGGCACGATCCTCGACTCCGAAGATCCGCGCGACGGTGTGCACCTCGTCGTAGACATCGTCCATCGTGATCGGTTCGGTCGCACAGTATTCCGGGTTCAGGTAGGTGGTCACCCCCGCGTCGGCGAACGCCTGCCGGGAGCGTCCGGCCGCGTCGTCGAAGGCGCTCGCATAACCGCCGTAGACGAAATCCGGTGCCACCGACAGCACCCGCTCCAACGACGCGTCCTTGCCGGAGAGTTCGGGAACAGACCGGTACGCCACCTCATAGCGAGGCAGCGGGGGATTGTCCGGATAGACCGTCGCTGCGATCGAATCGCGCAGGCCCAGCGCGAGCATCATCTCAGCCGGATGCTGAAAATACGCCACCGCGCGCTCCGGCGGCGCCTCGACGACGACCGACTGACCGCAGTTGTCGAGGGTCACCGGAAAACCACTGTGCTGCAGAATTTCTGGTGAGTTCTGCGGCGCGGACGAGCATCCGGCCGCTGACGCCGCGACAAGAAGAAGGACGGCACACGAGGCGATCAACCCGCGCCCGCGGCAAGGAACAAGGCAACGCACTGCATCGGCTCCATCCGGGATCTCCACGTCCCAGTGAGAGGGCCGGCGAGAGCAGTATCCTGACTCCCGGATCAGCGCGCACTCCGACCTTCCAGCCTGCCGGCCGTGGTCGAGCTGGGGTTCGCTCCCCGGTCACAGTGGCGGGACCGTGCCGGATTCACACCGGCTTCCTGCCTGCTCGTCGGGGCCGGTCGGGCCGACCGGCCACGCTGACCATAGCCGACGCCGGTCGAACTCCCCCGGCACCCCATTCGCCGGACGCGCATCTCCCCGGCGGACGACCCGGCCGACGGCCTGCTGCAACTCGGTTCTGGCGCGGCGTTGGCGACACTGCCAGCGGTTTGCTGTGTGAGCTCCGCGACTTCACAGCCCGGCCGACTCGACCGGTCCCGACGTCGGGCGTGCGAGGCCCATCGACCCGGCGTGTTACTGGAGTGAAAGATGTTGCCTTGGAGTGAGCTGAGGAGCATTCTTTGGGACGTTAACTTTTATTAGCTTCTTAGGGTCAGAGACAACTTTCACGGTGCGGTGGTGGGCGGTTCGTTCGGTCAGATTGCGTTGAAAGCGCGACATATATCCTGTTCAGATCGTTGTAGCGCTGCGAGAGGTAGGCACCCTCGCGGAGGCTTTGATCCGACAAGTGGGTTCATGGCGAAGCCGACACCGTTCGCTACAGCTGCAACCATTAGAAATGTCAAGATTTTGCTGGCTGCGGACATATAACTCTCCTTATGCTTTTCCTCGTCGCCGGATCGGCGAGTCAGAATCACTGCATCAAACGGGGAGTTTCCATGAAAATCGGTGTGCGCAAAGCATCTGTAGCGTGCGGCACAGCGTTTGCTTCGCTGGCGTTGGCGGCCATCACCGCCACGTCTGCCTGGGGCGCCAGCTCGGCTCTTGTCATCGGCGGTATCGCGACGTCGTCGATGCACGACGCGGTCATGAGTCAGTTGCTCGGGGGGGCACTGAAAGATCAGCAGCGTGTGAGTGTGAACTGGCCGGCCGAGGCGGCGCCGTACACCGGTAAGAACGATCTCACGCTCGGTGCGTCGATCAACATCGGCGTCAACAACCTCAATGCCCAGATCGACGCGGCGCTCGACCGTCTCGCCAAGGACGGCCAGGGCAACTACATCAACGACGAGAAGGTCACCGTCGTCGGGCTGTCGGCCGGCTCCCTGGTGGTCAACGAGGTGCTCCGCCAACTGGCCGCTGACGCCGAGGCGCCCGACAAGAACCAGATCACCTTCGTCCTGGTGGCCGATTCCAGCCGCCAGAAGCTGATCAACCAGACGCGGTACAACAAGAGCTTCGACTACACCTACCGCCCGGCGCCCGAGACCGAGTACGACATCGTCGTGGTCACCGGCGAGTACGACGGTATGGCGGACTTCCCGGATCGCTGGTGGAACGGGCTCGCGGTGCTGAACGCGATCGCCGGTGGAATCTACGTGCATGTTCCGATGATGTTCGCCGACCTGTCCAAGGTTCCTGCGGAGAACATCACCGTGGACGTCAACTCCAAGGGCGGCACCACCACCAACTATCTGGTCCCGACCGCGAAACTGCCTCTGGTGCAGATGTTCCCGAGCCTGGCAGCTCGCGAAGCCGAGCTCAAGGCCAAGATCGACAAGGCGTACAGCCGCAATGACGTCCGCGCCACCGCGTTGCGCACGTTCGTCGCCGCTCCCGCAGCGGTCGCCGAACCGGTCGCCGCTCCCGCGGTGATCGCCGAACCGGTCGCCGAGCCCCAGGTGGAGGAGAAGGCCGTCGAGGCCGTCACCACTGCGGTCGCGGACAGCGACGCGCAGGCCGAGTCGGGCGCCGCTGCGCCGGTTGGTGACGAGGTGGTTGAGGACACGGTCGGCGAGGCTGTGGTCCGCGACGGCGACGACGCCGATGTCGCCGAAACCGACGCCGACGTCACCGGCACCGTCGATGGGGATGCCGCGGTCGAGGACGAGACCGACGCGGCAGCACAGGAAGACGCCGACACCTCGCAGTCGGCCGACGCGGATCAGGACAGGGACTCCACGGAGGCCTCGTCGGATTCCTCGTCGGATGAATCCGGTTCCGGATCGTCGGACTCCTCAGACTCGGAGTAACCTCCCCGGACTCCGCAGACCCGAAGCCCCGGCTACCCGCCGGGGCTTCGTGGTATGTCGGGGAGGACGCGCAGCACGGCACCGCTGCTCAACAGGTCGGTCGCGGTGAGGCCGAAGGTGGACTTGAACCGGTCCGAAAGATGGGACGGGCTTGCGAAGCCCGCGTCCGCGGCCGCATCGGTCAGGCTCTTGCCGGCGCTCACCGCCTCGCCTGCCCGCAGCAGTCGCATCCACATGCGGTAGCGGCGCAGGCTGGTGCCGGCCTGGTGGCGGAACAGATGCAGGAACCGCGATTCGGACAGGCCTATGGCTGCGGCGAGTCGGCCCGAGGACAGGCCGCCGCAGGGATCGGCAGCGATGCGCCGGATCGTCTCGGCGATGCGCGGATCGGGCGCAGCCGGTGAGGCCGGCGCCGCGAGATCAAGCCAGCGTCGCGCGGATTCGTCGTCCTCGGGCATCTGCCTCAACGCGTCCTCGTCAGCGTGGTCGGACATGAGCGCGGCAGTGGTGCTGCGACATCTGTCGCCACACGCTGATGCGCGGCCTGAGGACGGATCGAGGTAGCAGGACACCAGTCGCCCGCCGTGCGTGTCGAGATGGTGCACCAGCCGGGGTGGGATGAGCACGCTGCGCGCCGCCACCCGGTGCCCGTCGGCGGTCACGGTGACGGCGCCGTCCACACCGACCGCCAGGCACCACACCGATCCCGAGTGCGGCTCGAGGTTCAGCGCGGGGCCGGCGTAGAGCACCTGCCCGGGCCACAACCACACCGCCGGATAGCAGGTTTGTGGAAGCGACGCGGCCGTGACAGCTGTCATGGTGTCCTCCTGAGCCAGTGCATGGGAGGTTAGCGTGACGATCACGGTCATGGCCGGCGCCGCGGTGTTCTTCGCAGGGATGGGTGTCCTCGCTCTCGTCGCTCCGGCCTGGGTGGTCGCGCTGTTCGGCGTGGCGCTGGGATCGGGCGCGGCGCGCTCTGAGGTGCGGGCGGTGTACGGCGGATTCGGTCTGGCGATCGCGGCGGTGCTCATCGTCGCGATCACCACACCGGATCTGCGATCGGGTGTGCTCGTCACCGTGGCTGCCGCACTGGCGGGGATGGCGGCGGGGCGGCTGGTGTCCGCCCTGGACGGCCGAACCCCGTTCTACCCCAACTGGTTCTACTTCTTCGTCGAGACCCTCGCCGCGGCGGGGTTGTTCGCCGTCATGGGATGAGCTGGATCTTGAGGTGTTCGGCCGACCGGGCGAACGCCGCTTCGTATGCCCGGGCGGCGTCGGCCAGCGGCATTGTGCCGGTGAAGATCCCGTCGATGCTGAGCCTGCCGGCCTGCAGCAACGGGATCAGTTCCGGCCAGGTCTGCTGGACCGGGGCGGTGGTCAGCCGGATCGTGAGGCTGCGCAGCAGACATGCCAGTGCGGACAGGGGATACGGCTGCAGATCGTGCACCCCGACGATCGACACCGTGCCGCCGGTGCGCACGCACGCCAGGGCGTCGTCGATCGACGTGTCCGTGCCGACCGCGTCGATCACCGAATCGGCGCCCAATCCGGCGGTGGCTTCCAGGACCGCCGCAGCGGCAGGCGAAGCGAGCGCACGTGCCCCGGCCGCGGCGGCGCGGTCCCGGCGGGCGGCAACCGGGTCCACGACGAAAACCGTTGCCGCACCCAGCGCATAGGCGCTGCGCAGCGCGCACTGACCGACCGCTCCCGCGCCGATCACCACCACTGTGCCGCCGACCGGGATGTCGGCGCGTTTGGCGGCTGCCCATCCGGTGGCCAGATTGTCGGTCAGCAGCAGCGCCTGTTCGGTGTCGATCCCGTCCGGGATCGTGAGCAGCTGAAAGTCCGCCGCCGGTACCGCCATCAGGTCGGCCTGCGCTCCACCGAGAAGGCCGGACCCGAAGATCTGCGGACCCTGCACGCACGCCACCGGGTCCAGCGTCCGGCACCCCGCACAGCGGCCGCATCCAGCGACCGATGACACCAGCACCCGGTCGCCGGGGCGGAAATTCGCGACGGCGGGTCCGGTGTCGACGACCACCCCGACCGCCTCGTGCCCGATGGACACCGGATCGCCGATCGGGTAATGCCCTTCCAGGAAATGCAGATCCGAGCCGCAGATGGCCGTCGCGGTCACCTCGACCAGTGCGCCGTCGGGGCCGGGCAGCGGCGGATCGGGTCGGGTGGCGACGTGCACCGTGCCCTTGCTGTCGACGACCACCGCACGCATGCCGATCCGTCTCCTCGTCGTCGAAATACGCAACGTCGGGTAACGTAACCCGCCGTGGCGCCGCCGGCAAGACCTTTGCGATCACCGTCATGACGACCACCTCCGCACGCAAGCACGTCGTGGTCGTGGGCGGCGGCCTGGCGGGGCTGGCGTCCACGGTGTGGCTGACCGAGAGGGGCTACCGGGTCACGCTGTTGGAGGGCAACGGCTCACTGGGCGGTCGGACCATCGGCTTGACCTCCGGCCACGGGGATGCGGTGGAGAACGGTCAGCACGTGCTGACCGGCTCCTACGAGAACATCTTTCGCTACCTGGAATCCATTGGTGCGCAGGGTCTTCTGCAGTTCCCGGACGAGTTCGGCGTGCGGTATCCGGACGGTCATGCGGAGGTGTTCGGACTGCGGGTGGCGCACCTGCGGCGCCTGATGCTCGGCCGGGTGCGGGGCTTGAGTATGGCGATGCTGCTGCGGGCGGCCCCGGCCTGGGCCCGCCTGGTCCGCGATGTCCTGCGGTTCGACGATTCGCTGGACGACATCACCGTCGACGCGTGGTTCGACCGGTTGGGCTTCCCCGGCGAAGTCCGCCGGATCCTGCTGAATTCCATGGTGATCGGGCTGCTCAACGAGCTTCCGCACCTGGCGTCGGCGCACGCCTTCGCCGCGCTGCTGCGTACCGGGTCCGACCGGGTACGTCGGTCGGGCACCGGTGCCGTGCGGATCGGCTATCCGACGGTCGACCTGGACACGCTCTATCTGCGAGGAGCGCAGCGCGTGATGGCCGAGCGTGGCGTCGATGTCCGCCTCCGTGCCCGCGTCGCGGCGGTGACGACCGGCGGGGGAGTGGCGACCGGCGTGCGGTTGTCCGGCGGCGGCACCGTGACCGCCGACGCGGTGATCCTCGCGGTCCCGTCGTGGAACCTGCGGTCCCTGCTCGACGAGGTGCCGGATGCGGAGGAGGCGCGGCTGGCGGCAAAGAAGCTCGAGCCGATCCCGATCATGAGCACCTATGTGCTGCTGGACCGGCCGCTGGGCACGGTGGCTCCGTGGGAGTCACTGCTGGACAGCGATATCGGATGGGTGTTCGACCGGGACAAGATGCACGGGCCGCGCGCCGACGGCAACCATCTGTACGGGCTGACCACGTGCGCCGCGTACGAGTTGATGGGGTTGAAGAAGGCCGACGTCGCCGAGCGTCTCGTCGGGGCGCTGCGGAGCAGTTATCCGGCCGCCCGCGAGGCGGACGTGCTCGACGTGACCGTCGTCCCGTGGCCGAAGGCCACTTTCTCGTCGCGGGTGGGGATGTCCACCATCCGGCCGACAAACCGCACAGCGCTGCCGAATCTCGTGCTGGCGGGGGACTGGACGCACAACGACTGGCCCACCACGATGGAGGGCGCGGCCCAGAGCGCGGCACGCGCCGTCGATCTCCTGCATGACCAGCTCGGCGGCCCAGGAATCTAGGGGCGCCGGCACCGGAGCGGAAGGCGGCGCCGACACCCGGGGCACTCAGGCGTCAGTCGGCGATCACGTAGACCTGCTTGTTGACGAACTCGTCGATGCCCAGTGCGCCCAGCTCACGTCCGAAGCCGGAACGCTTGACGCCGCCGAACGGAATGTCGGGCCCTTCCCCGGCCGGGGTGTTGACGTTGACCATTCCGGCTTCGAGCCGTCGGGCGACCTTCTCGGCGCGGCCGACATCGGTACTGAACACCGACGCCCCGAGACCGAACGCGGAGGAGTTCGCGAGCGCGACGGCCTCGTCGTCGTCACGAACGCGGTAGATGACCGCCACCGGGCCGAACAGCTCCTCCGTGTAGGCCCGCATGTCGGGGGTGACGCCCGTCAGCACAGCAGGGGTGTAGAACGCCGTGGGTGCCTGGCCGAGCACACCACCGGCGTGCAGCGTGGCGCCTTTGTCGACGGCGTCGGCGACCTGAGCGGCGACGGTTTCCGCCGCCGCCCGTGAGGACAGCGGAGCAATCTCGGTCGATGTGAGGCCGGCTGCCAGCGAGGTCAATTCGGCGACAAAATCGTCGTAGACGTCGTCGAGGACGATCATGCGCTTGTTGGAGTTACAGGCCTGTCCCATATTGTAGGTGCGGAAATCCCAAGCGGTGCGCGCCAGTTCGCCTGCATCGCCGTCGAGGACGATGAACGGGTCGGAACCACCGAGCTCCAGCAGGCATTTCTTCAGTGCCCGTCCGGCGGTGGCGGCGACGGCGGCGCCGGCACGCTCGGATCCGGTCACCGAGACGCCCTGCACGCGATCGTCTCCGATGATCGCCTCGACCTGATCGAACGTCGCGAACAGGTTGGTGTACACCCCGGCGGGTACGCCGGCGTCACGCAGCAATTCGGCGATCGCCAACGCGCACTGAGGAACCGATTCGGCGTGCTTGAGCAGAAGCGTGTTGCCCAACAGCAGATTCGGTGCGGCGAAGCGGGCCACCTGGTAGACGGGGAAGTTCCACGGCATCACCCCCAACAGCACACCGACCGGACGGCGCCGGACCATTGCGGTGCCTCCCGAGAAGGTCGGGATGGGCTGGTCGGCCAGCAGTGCCGCACCCTGATCGGCGTAGAACTCGAAGATGGACGCGGAGAACTCCACCTCACCGGTGCCCTCGTCGAGTTTCTTGCCCATCTCCAGGCGTGCCAGCTCGCCCAGATCTGTCGCGCGCTCCCGCAGCAGCCGTCCGACGTTGCGCACCACCTCCAGCCGGACCTGCAACGGCTCCTCGCCCCATATCCGGTAGGCCTGGTCGGCCGCGGTGAGCGCCGCGGCGACCTCGGCGTCGGTCGTGGTGTCGAACGTCGCCAGCACTTCACCGGTGGCGGGGTTCAGTGTCCGGTACGGCGGCTGCGTGACGGTCACGGGGAGTCCTTCTCCTATTTCTTGGTGGGGATGGCGTCGGCGTACGGTGCCGTGCTCTTGCCGTGTAACGGGTGAATCGTCATGTAAATCAATCCGATTCCGATGACGACTGCGGCCGACAGCGGCACGATCCAGTTGTCGTACCAGGGGGCGTCCGGGGTGCGGGGCCAGGCCATGTTGACCATCGCGATCACTCCGTAGACCAACGCGGCGATGTTGACCGGCACACCCCACTTGCCCAGGGTGTACTTCCCGCTGGGCACCCAGCCTTTCAGGCGGGCCCGCAGCGCGGCGAGGACGACCATCTGGAAGCCGATGTAGATGCCCAGAGCGGCAAAGCTGATGATCTTGGTGATCGCATCGGTGGAGAACTTGGATCCGAGGATGATCAGCGCAGGCACCGCAGCAGCCAGCAACAACGCGTACGGCGGGACGTGGCGCGTGGGCGAGAACTTCTTCAGAAGAGAACTTCCCATGATCATCTCGTCGCGCCCGTACGAGTACGCGAGCCGGCTCGCGGCGGCCTGCAGGCTCATCGCGCACGACAGGAACGACAGCAGCACGATCACCAGGATGATCTTGGAGCCGACCGGGCCGAAGGCTTCGGTGAGCACCGTGCTGACAGGATCGGTGTCCTCGCCGGCGATCACGGCAGGGATGTCGGCCACCGACAGGACCAGCGCCAAGCACACGAAAGTTGCTGCAGCTCCGCCGATATAGATGGTGCGGCGCATCGCCTTCGGGATCAACCGGCCCGGGTCGGGCACCTCCTCGGCCACGTCACCGCACGCCTCGAAGCCGTAGTACTGGTACAGGCCGATCAACGCGGCAGCGGCGAACGCCCACATGTAGTTGCCGTCGCCACCGGCGCCGAAGCTGTCGAAAATGATCCCGATGTTGTGTTCACGGTGCGCGATCAGCAGCCACCCCCCGACCACGAGGGCCCCGATGATCTCGGCGCTGAATCCGATGATCGCCGCTTTGGCAAGCACTTTCGTACCCATGAAGTTGATCACGGTGGCCAGCGCGAGCAGCAGCAGCGAGAACACGATGACGTTGTTCACCGTCGCTTCGATGCCGAACGCGGCGGCGATGAACGGCCCGGCGCCGTAGGTCACCGACGCGATGGTGACCAGAAGGGCCGCCAGGTACACCCAGCCGGTCATCCATGCATATCGTCGTCCCCACAGGCGTCGTGCCCAGGGATAGACCCCGCCGGCCACCGGGTACTGCGCCACGATCTCGGAGAACACCAGGGCGACGAGCAGCTGCCCGACTCCGACGATCAGCAGACTCCAGATCATCGGCGGGCCACCGGTGGCCAGTGCGAACGCGAACAAGGTGTAGATGCCGACGACGGGGGACAGGTAGGTGAAGCCGAGTGAGAAGTTCGCCCACGGGCTCATGTCCCGTTTGAACTCCGATTTGTAGCCGAGCGCGTGCAGGTGTGCAGCGTCGCTCCCGTCGTGGAACTCGTAGTAGCCCTCGGCATCGTTGCCGCGGGCGTCGGAAGTCGGATGAGTGGTGGACATGAGCCTGCTTTCTGCCGGGAGTTGGGTATGCAGGAATCCAAGTGAGCGAAAAACTACAGTCCTATTGTTTAACCGGCAACAGGAACGGAAGAATTTGTCGAAAATCGGGTAGGTTTCCGTCGTCGGACCTACCGGATGTGCGGGAAAGGAGCGCCGGTGTCGTCGTTGTCGCCGCTCGTTGCCGCCGAGGCGCCGGTGGGCCGTGCCGACGAGATCGTCCAGCGGATCACCGAAGCCATCCACCTGGGGCTGCTCGACGACGGTGAACGACTTCCGGTGGAGGTCGACCTGGCCGCCCAGTTCGGGGTGGCGCCGATGACCGTGCGAGAGGCCCTGGCGACACTGCGTGAACAGGAGCTGGTCGAGACCCGCCGTGGGCGCAGCGGCGGATCCTTCGTGCGGCGCCCGGCGGGGCCTCCGGTGGACAAGCTGACGGCGCGGCTGGCGGCCATGAGCGCCTCGGACATCCGGGATCTGTTCGACGAGCACACCGCGATATCCGGGCAGGCGGCCCGGCTCGCGGCAGAACGCGCGGCGCCCTATGCGGTGCGCCGGCTGTTCGCGCTGACCGACCAGCTCGGCGCCGCGGCCACCCTGGGCGACCGCATCCGTGCCGACAGTCGTTTCCATATTCAGGTCGCGATCGCCTCGCAGTCCTCACGGTTGGCGCGACGGGAGGCCAACCTGCAGGCCGAGGCGGCCGGGTTGGTGTGGCTGCCGGTCGGGCAGCAGATCGACGTCGCCGCCCACGTCGAGGAGCAGCACGCCATCGCCGCGGCGGTGGCCGCCGAGAATGCCGAGGAAGCGCGCAGGTTGGCCGAGGCCCATGTGATGGGTCAGCTCGCCCGGCTGACCCAGGTGAACCTCGACCTCACCGCCACGGGGGAAGGGTCATGACCTCGACATCGCTGGCCCGCCGCCTGGCCGAGGACGCATCGCGGTCGTTGGAGCCGCTGTACGAGATGCTCGGGGAGATCGCCGACGAGGTGGTGCGGAGCCGCCCGCCGCGCGCCGCCCTCACCGAGGCGCATTTCAGCGGCTTGCAGCGCCGCCTCGCCGAACGATTGCGCGACGAGTTCGCCGTGTGGGGCATGGGGTTCATCGCCGCACCGTTCGTCGTCGACGGTTTTGAGCGCTATCTGGCGTGGTGGCAACGCAACAACGACCGGGTGGCACGGCTGCGGCTCAACTTCGACCCGACGAGCATCGACGTCTACGACTATCTGCAGATGGATTGGTATCAGCTGGCCAAGCGAGGGCAGGCGCGCGTCGCGTACGGGCCTTACGTCGACTACAGCGGATCCGACATGTACACGATCACCGCCACGATTCCTGTTGTCGCCGACGGAACTTTCCTCGGAGTCGCGGGCGCCGATCTGGTGGTCGGCGAGGTGGAGCGCAAACTGGTGGAGGTGCTGCGCCAGACCGATGAGGACGCGGTCGTCGTCAACGCCGAGCGCCGCGTCATCGCCGCCAACACGTCTCGCTGGTTGGTCGGATCCCGGTTGCCGGCGATGCCCGTGGCCGGCACGACGGCGGATCCTGCAGGGTTCCGCCAGGTCGCGGAAATGCCACTCGGGACGGGTTGGGTCGTCGCCATCGGGTGGCCCGAAACGGATGCCGCGGGGCCCGATTCGCAGGCTTAACGCCGCGTTACCGACTTTTAACGAGAAACCTTCGTCAACCCGTTGACATTAAGCATCTACTTCTAGAGTATTTAGTGACCATTCGGTCGCACTCGCGGAGGTAGCACTGATGACGTCGACCACTCTGAATTCCGTTCCCAGCTTCGAGGTGTCCGATCCGGCGTTTTCGATCACCTCGGACGAGGTGCATGCCGCCCGGGAGCGCAGCTGGTACGCCACCACCGAATACGGTCTCGCGGTGCTCCGCTACGAGCAGGTCAACCGGCTGCTCAAGCATCCCAAGCTGCGGCAGGGCAGCGCTGCGTGGCCGGCCCACAACGGTGTGACCGAAGGGCCGTTCGCGGACTGGTTCGCCAGCTGGATCCTCAACAAGGAGGGCGACGAGCACCACCGGCTGCGCCGCCTGATGAATCCCGCGTTCTCCAACAAGCTGATCGGTAACCTGGTGCCGCGCTTCCAGGCGCTGGCCACCGAACTCATCGACGGTTTCGCCGAACCCGATCGCTGTGAGTTCGTCAGTGAGTTCGCCGAGCCCTATGCGGCCCGGGTCATTGCGATCATGCTGGGCATCCCCGAGGGTGAGTGGAAGGTCATCTCCACCGAATCGGCCACGATCGGCCTGGCTCTCGGGGTCACGATCCGCGAGGATCTGCCCAGGATCGAGGCCGCGCTGAGCACGCTCTACGAGTACTGCGACGGGCTCATCGCCGACCGGAGGGTCAACCCGCGCGACGACTTCGTCACCACGCTGGTCAATGCATCGCGGCCCGAGGACGGCCGGCTCAGTGACACCGAGCTGCGAGATGCCATGGTGCTGTTGATCTTCGGTGGCTTCGACACCACCAGGAATCAGCTCGGCCTGGCGATGCAGACCTTCATGGCCCACCCCGACCAGTGGCGACTGCTGGCCGCACGGCCCGATCTCGGCGGCAAGGCCGTCGAGGAGGTCATGCGGGTCAACCCGACGGTGCGATGGGTCACCCGCGAGGTGCTGGAAGACTTCGAATACGAAGGCGTCACGCTGACTGCAGGCACCACCGTGCACCTCTACAGTGAGTCTGCCGGCACCGACCCCCGCGTGTTCGAACCGGGTTTCGATATCACCGCAGAACGCAAGCCGCACTTCGGGTTCGGAGGTGGGGCCCACCATTGCCTCGGACATTTCGTCGCCCGGTCCGACATGAGCGAGGCGTTGCCGCTGCTGGCCCGCCGGTTGCTCGACCCGCACGAACTGCCCGGCGCGACCTGGTTGCCCGACTCGGGCAACACCGGTCCGATCACGCTGCCCATCGGCTTCACGCCCGCCCACTGAAAGGAACGCCGAAATGCACGTCACCGTAGATCTCGCCAAGTGTCAGGACCACGGCCAGTGCGCCATCGCCGCACCTGCGGTCTTCTGGCTCAACGACGACGGAAACCTGGAATACGAGGGAAATCCCGACGATTCACAGCGCAGCTACGTCGAAGACGCCGCCGATGTCTGCCCCGCGCAAGCCATCTCCATCAAGGAATGAGCGGCCATGACCATCACACCCCTTGACCTGCACCGCGAGGCGAACGCCGGCAGCCCGGAACTCACCGCCGCGCTGTCCACCATCGCCGACCGCGGCGTCGAGTACGTGTACTTCCAGGCGATCACCATCACCGGTCGGGTGGTCGGCAAGGTCGCTCCTGCGCGGCATTTCGAGCGTCTCGCGATCCGCGGCGTGCAGCAGCACCAGACCGCGATCGCGAACCTGCAAGGGACCCGCGAGGGCATACTCCTGGCCGGCGGGGTCAACGCTCCGGAATACACCGCCGTCCCGGACCTGGACACGTTCGCGGTGCTTCCGTGGGACACCAGCTTCGCCCGCGTGTTCTGCCGCCTCTACGAACCGGATCACCTCTCCGACCGCGCCGGCGCCGAATTCGCCTGCGACACCAGAGGACTGCTGCGCCGGATGCTCACCGGCTTCACCGACCGGACCGGTCTGGAACTGCGCACCGGCTGCGAACCCGAGATGACCTGGCAGGGCGACGGACTGGAGGCCCAGTTCCGCCCCGGCTCCAGCCCGGCCTACCACATCGAGCATCTCGAACGGAATCGGCCGATCGTGAAGAAGGTCGTCGAGTACGCCCAGGCGCTCGGACTGGACATGATCGAAGGCGACTACGAGGACGAGTTCCAGGTCGAACTCAACTTCATGTACGACCGCGCCGATCTCACCGCGGACCGGCTCACCACCTACCGGCAGATCTGCAAACAGGTGGCCCGCGAACTCGGCATCCACGCCAGTTTCATGCCCAAGCCGGCCACCGGCATGATGGGCAACGGATGCCACCACAACTTCAGCCTGTGGCGCGACGACGTCAACGTGCTCGCCGAGCCCGGCATCACCGAACTGCATCTGTCCGAACTCGGACGGCACGCGCTCGGCGGGCTGCTGGCACACTCCGCGGGTGCCATGCTGATCAACGGCTCCACGGTGAACTCGTACAAACGGTACTGGGATGCCGGACAATTCGCTCCCTCGCGGATCAACTGGGGTCTGGACAACAAGACCTGCACGGTCCGGCTCTCGGCTGTCGGCCGCCTCGAGTACAAGCTGCCCGACGCCGCCGTCAACCCGTACCTGTCGCATGCGGTGATCCTCGCCGCGTGCGAGGACGGCATGAAGAATGCCACCGACCCCGGACAGCCCACCCAGGGTTCGTCCTACGACGCCCCCGTCGACGGCCGGTTCCCGGCGCTGCCGCTGACGCTCGGTGAGGCGATCGGGGCCTTCCGCGCCGACGAGGTGCTGAACCAGGCGTTCGGACCGGAGTTGTCAGCATTGCTCGTCGACTTCCACGCCGATGAGTGGGCTCGTTTCTGTGGACACGTGACCGAATGGGAGCGCGAGATGTATTGGAATGACGCACCGTGACCGGGGCTTCGGACGCGCTGAGGCTGGCCTGCCTCGACGCCGAGGCGCCGCCGCTGTTCTCGCTGTGGACCCCGGAAGCCGGACGGAAAGGTTACGAACCGGGCGTCGCCGAGATCCTCGGGGCCGAACTCGGCCGGCCGATCGAATGGGTCAGGGTGCCGTGGGTCGACATGATCCCGGCGGTGCAGCGCGGCGACGCCGACGCGGTGCTGTGCGGGCAGGGCATCACGGCCGCGCGGCAGGAGCAGGTCGACTTCACCCGTCCGTATGCGATCTTCCACGAGGGTGTGCTGGTTCGGCGCGGCTCCGGCATCCACGCGCCGGAGGACCTGGTGGGCTGCAGGGTCGCTGCGATCGAGAACAGCACCAACATGGCGCTGGCCCAGACGTTCTCCGGGGCTGAGCCGGTCGCGTTCGGTGCGGGGTCAGACGATGTGTATGCCGACATGCTGGCCGCGCTGTCGGCCGGCGAGGTGGACGCCGTGGTCGACGACGATGTCGTCTTCGTCCCGCTGGGTGCCACCCACCCCGACTACGAGCTGGCGTTCACGGTGCCGACCGGCAACCGGTGGGGCATCGCGGTGGCCAAGGACCGTCCCGACACCCTTGCCGAGCTCGACGGGGCGCTGGACCGGCTCATCGAGTCCGGGCGGCTGCGCAAAGTCTGGGAGGAATGGTTGCCGACGCTCGACTACCCGTTCGCAGGGGACTGAGTGACCCGACCGTTGGTGGCGGTGGTGGGACGCCGGGCTGCGCAGGTGCCGATTCTGCGCTTCTCGGCGACTCTCGCCGCGGAGGCCATCTGCGAGGCGGTGTGGGCCGCCGGTGGCGAACCGGTGATCCTGCACGGGCCTGCCGCCGACCCGCTGACCGAGCTGCCGCGGCGGCTGAGGCGCTTCGACGGGGTGCTGCTGCCCGGCGGCGCCGACGTCGAACCGAGCCGGTACGGGGCCGAACCGGCACCCGAGACCACGGGCGCGGTGGCGTTCCAGGACGACTTCGACCTCGGCGTCACCCGGGCGGTGATCGATCTCGACATGCCCGCCCTGGCGATCTGCCGGGGCATGCAGGTCCTCAACGTCGCCCTCGGCGGCACCCTGACCCAGCACGTTGTCGAGACAGAAACCTTGCATCACAACGCGATTCACCATGTGCATGTCAAACGGGGATCGCGGCTGCACGCGATCGTGGGCGTACAGACCATCGACGTCTCGTCCTATCATCACCAGGCCATCGACCGGCTTGCCCCCGGTTTGACCGTCTCCGCTCTGGCCGCCGATGGTGTCATCGAGGCCGTCGAGCACCGCCGCGCGGATATCGTGGCGGTCCAGTGGCACCCTGAGGACCGCCACGCCGACTCCGTCACCGACGCGGCCCTGTTCGCCGATCTGGTGGACCGCGCCCGCAAACGAAAGGACTCCAGCACATGACCGCCGTCGACCGGGTGCGCCCGCAGGATGTCGCCCCGGAGCGTCCCGCCCCGGAGAAGCCGCGCGCCCACGTCTGCGTCCTCGCGTCGCTGAACTACCCCGAAATCAGCGCCGAGGACGTCGCGCTGATCCGGCGCTTCACCCGCGTGGCGCTGAACACTCTCGTCGACCTCGGTGCCGGTTTCGAGCTCTGGGACACCACTGTCCCGCTGGAAAACCCGGCTGCCGCTGCGAATTTCGACGGTCTGCTGCTGCTCGGCGGTGGCGACATCGACGCGTCCTGCTACGGCGGGGCGGCGCAGCACCCGAAGTCCTACGGGGTGGACGCACGTGCCGACCGCGATGCGTTCGCCGCGATCGCCGCGGCCGAGGCGGCTGGTCGACCGATCTTCGGTATCTGCCGCGGCTCCCAATTGCTCAACGTCGCCCGCGGTGGCACCGTCATCGGTGACATCGTCGATTACGCGCTGCATCACGGCGCGCCGGGCGAACCGGAGTTCGTCGACGAACCGATCGACATCATGCCGGGCACCCGGCTGGCGTCGATCCTGGGCACCGAGCGGGTGACCGGACGATCCGGACACCATCAGGCGGTGGACACGCTCGGCCGCGGTCTCGTGGTCGCAGCCCGTGCGCTCGACGGCATCACCGAGGGGGTCGAGGATCCCGACAAGTTCTACCTGGGCGTGCAGTGGCACCCCGAGGACGACGACGGGCCGGAAGAAGACCGGATGCGGCTGTTCGCCGCGTTCGTCACGGCCGCGGAGCGCTCCCGAGACACCACGGCCGCGGAGCGCTCCCGAGACACCACGGCCGCGGAGCGCTCCCGAGACACCACGGCCGCGGAGCGCTCCCGACTGACCGGTGCCGCCGCGGCGGCGTCGCAGGGGTGATCACCGCACGGAACCTGTGTCAGGTCGACCATCTCGGCCTGATGCTGGTCGCGGGCCGGCAAGGCGCCACGCGCGACATCGCCTGGGCCCATGCAATCGAGTTGGCCGATCCGACACCGTATCTGAGCGGCGGTGAACTCGTGATGACCACCGGCATCAACATCGGCGTCGACACCGGGGCGCAGGCAGCCTACGTTGCGCGGCTGGCCGCGGCCGGTGTCTCGGCGTTGGCGGTGGACACCGGCACCACGCTCTCGGAGGTTCCCTCCGGTGTGCTCGCTGCCGGAGACGCACACGGTGTTCCGGTCTTGCGGGTGCCGGCGTCGACGCCGTTCATCGCGATCGCCCGCGTCGTCATCGACGCCGTGAAGGCCGACCAGCTCCGCGCCGTACAGCACGTCGTCGACCGGCAGGAGGTGCTGGCGCGGGCGACGCTGCGCGGAGGTATCCCCGGCGTGGTCGGCACGCTGGCCGAATGCCTGTCCTCTGTCGTCGTCGCGGTCGGCGCGGACGGACGTGTGCTCGCCACCGGCGGGACCGGCGACCAACGGCTCATCTCGGCGCTGGCGGAGTCGGCCACACGCGGCGGCTGCCGGGCCGCGGCCGTGGTGTCCGACGGTGACGCGCTGCTGACCATCCAGAGGCTGCGCGCCGGTCAGGCCGTCCGCGGGCATCTCGTGGTGCGCACCGTCGCCCCGCTGTCGGATACCGAACGCCTGCTCGTCGCCCACGCGGTTTCGCTGATCTCCCTCGCGTTGGAGAAGCCGGCCCGTGTGGTCGATGCCGAACAACGTCTGCGCTCGGCGGTGACGCGGGAGCTGCTGGCCGGGCACGGCACCGTCGACGACGGCGTGCTGCGGTACTTCGGCTTCGACCCCGCCGACGAGGTGACCGTGGTGGTGCTCGACGGTGTGGGACCTGTGCTGGCCGCCGAGGACAGCCTGGGCCGCTCGCTCGCCGGGACCGGCCCCTACCTGATGACCGCGAGCGGAGCCGACATCGCGATCGTCCTACCCGTCAACGGAAGCCGGGACCGTATCGACACAGTGCTCGCCGGACTCGTGCCGTCACCCGGCGGGGGAGCCAGCCGGCCGGTGCTGCTCACCGACATCGGCGCCGGCCTGCAGCAGGCCCGCATGGCCGCACAGTCCGGCACGGGCAGTTTCACCTCATTCGGCGACCTCGGGCCACTCGGATTCCTTCTCGACGGACGCAGCCCATCCGAATTACGGATGCTCTCAGGTGATCTCGATTCCCTCGAGGGCCAGGACGGCGACCTGATCCGGACCTTGGCGGTCTACCTGAGGCACAACGGTCAGACCGAGGCCGCAGCCGCCGAACTGCGCATTCACCGGCACACGATGCGCAATCGGATGCGGCGCATCCGCGTGCTGCTCGGCGACGATCTGAGCTCGGCGGATTCGCGCACCCGGCTGTGGCTGGCGGTCAAGGCCCGGCAGTTGTTGCAGAGCCGTCCGCCCCCAGCGCCGGCGGTCCACTGCGGTAGGTGACCGGGGTGGCAGACATCGTGATCGGGTTGGCGACCTGAGGCGCCGGGCTGCCCGGCACCTGCACCGTCGCGTCGATGCCCAGGCTCTCGGCGAACGCGAACGCCTCGGCCAGATCGTTGATCGGGCCGGCCGGCACGCCCAGCTTGGTCAGCGTGTGGTACCAGTGGTCGGCGCCGTGCGCCTTCAAGGCCGGTTCGATCAACGTGCACAACACATCCCGGTGGGCCACTCGGTCCGGGTTGGTGACGAAGCGCGCATCCCGGGCTAGTTCGGGCATGCCGATCGCAGCGCTGAACGCGGTGAACTGCTTGTCGTTGCCGACGGCCACCGCGATCGGACGGTCCGCGGTGTCGAACGTCTGATACGGCGCGATGCTGGGATGCCGGTTACCCATCATGGTCGGAACCACGCCGGCACCCAGGAAGCCGGATGCCTGGTTGACCATCGACGACAACAGAACGGAGAACAGATCGGTGTCCACGCGTTGCCCCTCACCGGTGCGGCCGCGGTGGGCCAGCGCGGCCAGAATCCCGCTCAGCGCGTGCAGCCCGGCCAACACGTCGACCAGCGCCACGCCCGCCTTGGTGGGGTCCTCACCGGTGCCTGTCACGCTCATCAAGCCGCCGACGGCCTGCACCAGCAGGTCATACCCGGGCAGGGACGCCCCGCCGCCGCGGCCGAAACCGGTGATGGCGCAATAAATCACATCGGGGCGGATCGCACGCAGATCCTGGTAGCCCAGCCCGAGTCTCTCCATGGTGCCGGGCCGGAAATTCTCCACGACGACGTCCGCCCCGGCGACCAGGTCGCGGGCCGCCTGCTGCCCGTCGGGGGAGGACAGATCGAGCACCACGGAGCGCTTGTTGCGGTTGACGGCGTTGAAATACGTGGCCACGCCGGAGGCATCGTAGGGCGGTCCCCACTGCCTGGTGTCGTCGCCGGTGCCCGGCCGCTCCACCTTGATGACCTCGGCGCCGAAGTCACCCAGCATCATCGTCGCGTACGGGCCGGCCAGCACGCGGCTGAAGTCGACGACGACGACGCCGTCGAGGGCGCCGGTCACGAACCTGCCCTGCCGCCACGCAGATACACGGTGGTGGTGTGGGTGAAGAAATCGCGCGCGGCCGGGCCCTGCTCCTTGGGGCCGAGCCCACTCTTCTTCGCCCCGCCGAACGGGACATGGGGGTCGGCGCCCGCCGACTCCGAGTTGACGTGCAGCACCCCGACATCGATCTGATCGACGGCCTGCAGGGCGCGGGTCAGGTCCTGGGTGAAAACCGCTGCAGAGAGCCCGAACTCGCTGTCATCGGCCAGCGCGAACGCCTCGTCGGCGTCGGCGGCGCGCCGGATGGCCAGCACCGGCCCGAACAGCTCGTCGGTCCAGACGTCGGCGTGGGCGCCGTCGAGTTCGAGGATCGTCGGCGCGACGAAGTAGCCATGGGCCAGCATGCCCTCGGTATAGGGCCGGCCGCCGGTGAGCACCGTGGCGCCCTGGTCGACAGCCGCGTCGACGCCGGCCGAGATGGACTGCTGGGCCGCGGCGCTCACCACCGGTCCCATCTGTGTCGCGTCGTCGACAGGGTCGCCCACACGCAGCTCCCGGGCGCGCGCGAGCAACGCGTCCCGGAAGCGGTCGGCGATTCCGGCCGTCACGATCAGACGCGAAGTGGCCGTGCACTTCTGGCCGGTGGACCGGAACGCGCCCAGCATCACCTGCTCCACCGCGAGGTCGATGTCGGCGTCGTCGAGCACCACGGCGGCGTTCTTGCCGCCCATCTCCGCCTGTGCCGGCACACCTCGGGCCGCGGCCGCGGCCGCGATCCGACGTCCCACAACGGTGGACCCGGTGAAGGTGATCCCGTCCAGGCCGGGATGGTCGACCAACGCTTCGCCGATGTCCGAGTCGCCGATCAGGAGGTTGAGCACACCCGGCGGCAGGCCGGCGTCGGTGAGCGCCTCCGCGAGTCGGATCGCCAGCAGCGGAACGGTACTCGCCGGCTTCCACAGCACGGTGTTGCCGTAGACCAGCGCCGGTGCGATCTTCCATGCCGGGATCGCGATCGGGAAGTTGAACGGGGTGATGACGCCGACGACGCCCAGTGGCTTGCGGGTGATGAGAATCTGTTCACCGGCGCGGGGTGAGGCGAAGATCTCGCCGGCCTGCCGGTCGCCCTCGTTGCCGTAATAGCGCAGGATCTGGGCGGCCCGGCGCACTTCGCCGACGCCTTCGACCCGCGTCTTGCCCTCCTCGACGGCGAGCTCGAGCCCCCACGGTTCGGCGTTGCGCTCGACCAGGTCCGCCGCGGCCAGCAGCACCGCGCCCCGCTGGTGCAGCGGCGTCGCTGCCCAGGATGTGTTTGCCGCGGCCGCCGCGGCGACCGCAGTGTCGACATCGCCTGCCACGGCGCAACTGCCCTCGGCCACGACGACATCCGGGCGGGCGGGGTTCACACTCAGCAGCGACTGACCCCTTCCGTCGATCCAGTGGCCGCCGATCAGATGCCGTACCGATGCCGTCATGAGCGGAATGCCGCGTGGCCGGTCAGCGCCTTGCCGATGGACAACAAGTGCATTTCCGAGGTGCCCTCGTAGGTCAGCACGGACTCCAGGTTGTTGGCGTGGCGCAGTGGCGAGTACTCCAGCGTGATGCCGCTGCCGCCCAGCACTGTGCGGCACTCACGTGCGATGGCCAGCGCCTCGCGTACGTTGTTGAGCTTGCCGAGGCTGATCTGTTCCGGACGCACGCCCTCGGCGTCCTTGATCCGGCCCAGGTGGATGGCCAGCAGCATGCCCTTGCCCAGTTCGACGCTCATGTTGGCCAGTTTCTCCTGAGTCAGCTGGTAACCGGCGAGGGGTTTGTCGAAGACGTCACGGGTCTGGGCGTAGGCGATCGTCGTCTCCAGGCTGTCGCGGGCGGCGCCGAGCGCACCGAACACGATGCCGAAGCGGGCCTCGTTCAGGCAGGACAACGGAGCGCTCAACCCGACAGCCTCCGGCAGCTGCGCCGACGCGGGTAGCCGGACGTTGTCGAGCACCAGCTCCGAGGTCACCGACGCCCGCAGCGAGAGCTTGCGGTGGATCGCGTTCGCTGTGAATCCTGGTGTGTCGGTGGGCACCAGGAAACCCCGGACACCTTCGTCGGTCTGCGCCCACACGGTCGCGACGTCGGCCAGGTTGCCGTTGGTGATCCACATCTTGGTGCCGTTGAGCACCCAGTCTGCGTTGTCTCCGGCGCCGTCACGCCGGGCGCGGGTGCGCATGCCGGCGGGATTGGAGCCGAAGTCAGGTTCGGTCAGGCCGAAGCACCCGATGGCCTCACCCGAGGCCAGCCGCGGCAGCCACTCGTTCTTCTGCTCCTCGGAACCGTAGCGGTAGATCGAGAACATCGACAGCGAGCCCTGCACCGAGACGAAGCTGCGGAAGCCGCTGTCGCCGGCCTCCAGCTCCAGGCAGGCCAGTCCGTAGCCGACGGCGTTGGTGCCGGCGCAGCCGTAACCCTGCAGATGCATGCCCAGCACGCCGAGCTGGCCGAAGCGGCGGCCGAGCTCACGGGGCAGCGTGGCCGACTCGAACCAGCCCTCGATGTTGGGTCGCAGTTCGGTGTCGACGAATTTCCTTACAGTGGCCGCGATCTCACGTTCGTCGTGTTCGAGCAAGCGGGCGGTGTCGAACAATTCCAGCGGCGAGTAGACGGACTTCGTGCGCGGTGCGGTCATGGTGGTCATCGGGTCAACTCCTGGTCGGGACTACAGGGCGGCGAATCCGTCAGCGAGGACGTCGAACGCCTCGGTGAGCAGCTCGTCGGGAATGGACAGAGGCGGCAGGAACCGCAGCACGTTGCCGAAAGTGCCTGCGGTCAACGTCAGTACGCCGTTGCGCTGACAGTGCGTGGTGATCGCGGCCACCGCGTCGCGGTTGGGCTCGCCGCTGCCGGGCACCACGAGCTCGGCGGCGATCATGGCGCCGCGACCGCGGATCTCGCTGATGACGTCGGTGGTGGCGGCGATGTTTCGCAGCGCCGCGGTCATCGCGTCGCCGACGGCGCGGGCGCGCTCGACCAGTCCGCGGGTCTCGATCTCCTCGAACACACCCAGTGCGGCCGCGCATGCGACGGGATTGCCGCTGTAGGTCCCGCCGATCCCGCCGGCGTGGGCGACGTCCATGACGTCGGCACGTCCGGTGACCGCGGCCAGCGGCAGCCCGCCGGCCAACCCTTTGGCGGTGGTGATCAGATCCGGCACCAGTCCGTCGTGTTCGCTGGCGAACCAGGCGCCGGTGCGCGCGATCCCGGTCTGTACCTCGTCGGCGACCAACAGGATGCCGCGCTCGCGGCAGAACTCGGCCACCGACTGCAGGAAGCCCTCGGCGGGCACGATGAAACCTCCCTCGCCCTGAATCGGTTCGACCACCACGCAGGCCACCGCGTCCGCGCCGATCTGCGCGTCGACGAGTTGGGCGAACTGTGCGAAGGCCTCCTCGGCGCAGTTCTGTGGACCCGACGGCCAGCGGAACGGGTAGGCCATCGGCGCCCGGTAGACCTCGGGTGCGAACGGTCCGAAGCCGTGCTTGTACGGCTGGTTCTTCGCCGTCATCGTCATGGTGAGCAGCGAGCGGCCGTGGAAGGCGTGGTCGAACACCACCACCGCCTGCCGGCCGGTCGCCGCGCGCGCGTATTTGACCGCGTTCTCGACGGCCTCGCTGCCGGTGTTGAACAGCGCGGTGCGTTTGGGGTGGTGGCCCGGCGTGAGCCGGTTCAGTCGTTCGGCGACCTCGATGTACGGCTCGTACGGGGTGGCCAGAAAGCAGGTGTGGGTGTACTCGGCCAGCTGTGCCGTGGCGCGCTCGACGACGGCCGGCGCCGAGTTGCCGACGGTGGTGACCGCGATCCCGCTGCCGAGGTCGATGAACGAATTGCCGTCCACGTCGACGATCACCCCGCCGCCGGCCGCAGCCACGTAGACACCGGCGCCGCTGGTCAGTCCGGCCGGAAGGGCGGCGCTGCGGCGCTGCGCGAGTTCGACGGAGCGGGGGCCGGGGATCTCGGTGTGCACCCGGCGGACCTGCGCGAGTGCGGGGCCGCCGATCAGAGACGCTGTCATGGGGTCAGCGTAGGAACCGGCGGGCGCGGTCGCGTATCGCCGTGATGGACAGCGGCGCCGCCGGACATGTCCATGTCGGCGCTGGTCGACCGGATTCAACCCGCGCCGGTGCGGTTATCAGTACGGCATGAGTGATACCGCGCTGCTGGTGATCGACATGTTCAACACCTACGACCATCCCGACGCCGAGCAGTTGGCCGACAGCGCCGCCGACGTGGTCGAACCGATCGCCGAACTCGTCGCCCGGGCCGCCGAACACGACGGCGTCGACCTCATCTACGTCAACGACAACTACGGCGACTTCACGGCCAACCACATCGACATCATCAAGGGGGCGCTCGAAGGCGCTCGCCCGGAGCTGGTCCGGCCGCTGGTGCCCACGCCCGACACACGCTTTTTGACCAAAGTGCGTCACAGCGCGTTCTATGCCACCCCGCTGGACTATCTGCTCAGCCGCCTCGGTGCCCGCCGGATCATCCTCACCGGACAGGTCACCGAGCAGTGCATCCTTTACACCGCCCTGGACGGATACGTCCGTCACTACGACGTCGTGGTGCCACCCGATGCGGTGGCGCACATCGACGGGAAGCTCGGCGAGGCGGCCCTGGAGATGATGGGCCGCAACATGAAGGCGGAGCTGTCCAAGTCGACCGAATGCCTGCCTTGACCGCGTAAAACGCCTGTGCGCGGCCGGGCGGCGGGAGGACAATCGAGACGGATGCATGTACCGGAGGTCGGTGCGTGTCTCCTCGGGCATCGCATGGCTTCCGGGTCTGCCGCCCCACCGGGGCGGTGGGGAAGGAGTGATGTCATGAGGACGAGGAGAGTGGTGAAGGCCGCCGGCGCGGCAGCGGTGTTGGTCACGTCCGGGCTCGTCGCCGCTGCGCCGGTGTCCGGGCAACCGTGCACCGGGCCCAGCGGCATGTACGGCGGCAACGGCGGCGGCCGCTGCGACTATCCACCGGATCCCGACGGTAGTTTCATCCGGTGCGACACGGTCTACGTGCTCGGCATCGGCGGGACGAACTGCTACCGGGTGCCGCCGGGCACGCCGCCGGTGTGAGTTGCCGCGGAGGTCACCCCCGCTGGGGTAGCCTCACGGCATGGAAGTACTACGTTCTGTAGTTGTTTTGCTGCACATCGTCGGCTTCGCCATCACGTTCGGTGCCTGGGTGACCGAGGCCGCCGCCGGCCGCTTCCGCATCGCCCGGGTGATGGACTACGGCGTGCTGGTCTCGTTGGTGACCGGTCTCGCACTGGCAGCGCCCTGGCCCGCCGGGATCGACCTGAACTATCCGAAGATCGGGATCAAGCTGGTGATCCTGGTCGTCCTCGGCGCACTGCTCGGCATGGGCAGCGCCCGGCAGAAGCGCACCGGCGAGGCGGTGCCACGCCCGCTGTTCTACGGGGTCGGGGTCCTGTCGTTCGCTGCGGCGGCGCTCGCCGTGGTGTGGTGACGTCTGTCGCTGCTGCTCGCCGGCCGCCTACCATCCGGGGATGACCTCTGCGCCGGAGCACTTCCTCACCGACGGGCACGGCGGCGTCCGGATCGTCGCCGACCGGCTGGGGGAACCCGGCGCGCGTGCCGTGGTGTTCCTGCACGGTGGCGGTCAGACCCGGCGGTCGTGGGGCAAGGCCGCTGCCGCGGTGGCCCGCCGCGGCTGGCAGGCCGTCACCGTCGACCTGCGCGGCCACGGCGAGTCCGACTGGTCGCCCGACGGTGACTACCGGGTGGCCAGCTTCGCCGCCGACGTGGCCGCGATCCTGCACCGGTTGCCGCCGCACCCGGTGCTGGTGGGCGCCTCACTCGGGGGTCTGACCTCGATGCTGCTCGCCGGTGAGCTCGAGCGTGGCATCGCCGCGGCGGTCGTCCTCGTCGACATCGTGCCCGACATGGACCCCTCGGGCGCGCAGAGAATCCACGCGTTCATGGCCGAGAAGATGGTCGACGGCTTCGGCTCGCTCGACGAGGTCGCCGACATGATCGCCGAGTTCAACCCGCACCGGCCCCGTCCGTCGGACCTCGACGGCTTGCGAAACAATCTGCGCCGCAGGGGAGACCGCTGGTATTGGCATTGGGACCCGCAGTTCATCGACGGATCGGCGGCCAAACCGCCGCTCGAGGTCACCGACACCGACCGCCTGCACACGGCCGTCGACGCGATCCTGTCCGACGGGGTGCCGATGCTGCTGGTGCGCGGTCAGGTCAGCGACCTGGTCAGCCGTGAGCGCGCCGAGGCATTTCTTGAGCGCTTCCCGCAGATCGCCTTCGTCGACGTCGACGGCGCCGGACACATGGTGGCCGGGGACCGCAACGATCTGTTCGCTGACGCGGTGCTCGAATTCCTGGCCCGTGTCGAAGTCGCCAAACCGTGACCATCCACTGACCGCCGCGCGTATGGTCGGTCCGTGCCGCATCTCACTGCCGAGGACGTGCGCAGCCCCGAGCTGACCCGCTTGACCGGACTTCCTTTCGATGACGACGACGGGGTGCTGCGCGCCGCGATCGACGACGCCAGCGTGCCGGCACTGCTGATGTCGATGGTGCACATGACCGGCGATCTGCGGATCCTCGACGAACTGCCGCGCCCGTTCATGCTCATCGCGATGGACCTACAGGGCGGGATGACCGAACCGGACAAACAGACGGTGCGCGACAAGGCATTTCAGGTCGCCCGCGACTACCGCGACCGGGGGTGCCCGGCACCGTTCGTGCCCGACAGGCATCAGCTACGGGTGATGCTCGACGTCATCTCCGCCGGCCAGGTCACCGACGAACTCGTCGACTACATCGCCGCCGACCTGCGCGTCACCGATACCGACCAGAACGGCCCCGTGCCGGTGTCGACCCCCGAGCAGCGTGCGGGGTTCCCGGTCGTCGTGATCGGTGCGGGAGAGGCGGGACTGCTGGCCGGCATCAAGCTCAAACAGGCCGGCGTGCCGTTCACCATCGTCGAGCGGCAATCCGGCGTCGGTGGAACCTGGCTGGCGAATCGTTATCCGGGCTGCCGGGTCGACATCGCCAGCCAGTACTACACGTACTCGTTCGAGCCGACCGACCACTGGGAGCACCACTACGCCACGCAACCCGAGATCCTGCAGTACCTGCGCGACGTCACCGACCGCTACGGCATCGCCGAACACATCCGCTTCGACACCGAGGTCACCGGCGCGGTGTGGGACGAACAGGCCGCCCGCTGGCAGGTCCAGGTACGCGGCCGAGACGACGTCGACGGCGCCGTCGAGGAACTGACCGCCTGTGGGCTGATCTGCGCCGTCGGCCAGTTCAGTACCGCGGTCATCCCGGACATCAAGGGCGCCGACGACTTCACCGGGCCGTCCTGCCACACCGCGGACTGGGACGACACCATCGAGGTGGCCGGCAAACGCGTCGCGGTGATCGGCGCCGGCGCCAGCGGATTCCAGCTCGTTCCGGCGATCGCCGGCACCGCCGCGCACGTCGACGTCTACCAGCGCACACCGCAGTGGATGGCGCCCAATGTGCACTACCACGAGGCCGTCAGCGCCGCCGCCCGATGGGCGATCCGGCACCTGCCGTACTACGGCCGGTGGTTGCGCTTCGTGTCATGGTGGCCGATCGCCGACGCGCTCGACGAGCAGATCACGATCGACCCGGACTGGGACACCGGTGGATTATCGGTCAGCGCAGGCAATCAGGGGATCCGGGACATGTTCATCGCATGGATGCGGGCCTTCACCGACGACGAGGAACTTCTCGCCCAGGTGACCCCGATGTATCCGCCGATGGGCAAGCGCACCCTGCAGGATGACGGCACCTGGCTGACCACCCTGCAGCGCAACGACGTCGAACTGGTCACCGCCGGGATCGCCGAGATCACCGCAGACGGGGTCACCGACGTCACCGGAATGCACCGTCGCGCCGATGTGCTGGTGTGGGCCACCGGATTCGACGTCAACCATCAACTCGGTCCGATCGACATCCGCGGCACCGGCGGGGTCGGGCTCAACGAGGTGTGGGGTGACGCCGCCTTCGCCTACCTCGGCGTCACGGTGGCGGGCTTCCCGAACTTCTACTGCATGTTCGGCCCCGGCACCAACGCCGTCAACGGCGCCAGCATCATCTACAACTCCGAGTGTCAGATGCGCTACATCCTCGGCTGCATCGACATGACCTTGGCCGCCGGCGCGGCCTGCGCCGCCCCCAAAGCGCAGGTGTGCACCGATTACGACCGCCGCAGCCAGAACCGGTTGAAATCGATGGTCTACGCCCATCCCTCGGTCAGCAGCTACTACAAGAACAGCGCCGGGGAGCTGCCGACGCTGTTCGCGTGGCGCATCGCCGACTACTGGAAATGGACGAGTCGGCCCGACGTGGCCGACTATGAACTGAAATGAGTTCGAGCACAGGAGAAGTCATGACAGGACGGCTTGCCGGCAAGGTCGCGCTCATCAGCGGCGGGGCCAGAGGCATGGGCGCCTCGCACGCCCGGGTGATGGCCGCACACGGTGCGAAGGTCGTCTGTGGTGACATCCTCGATGCCGAGGGTGGGCAGGTGGCCGAGGAGCTGGGCGACGTCGCCCGCTACGTGCACCTCGACGTCACCCGCCCGCAGGACTGGGATGCGGCCGTCGCCGTCGCGGTCGCCGAGTTCGGGAGCCTGGACATCCTGGTCAACAACGCCGGCATCTTGAACATCGGCACCGTCGAGGATTACGAACTCGCCGAATGGCACCGCATCCTCGACATCAACCTCACCGGCGTCTTCCTCGGTATCCGGGCGGTCACACCGATCATGAAGAGCGCCGGGCGCGGCTCGATCATCAACATCTCCTCGATCGAGGGAATGGCCGGCACCATCGGCTGCCACGGGTACACCGCCACCAAATTCGCTGTCCGCGGCCTGACCAAGTCTGTCGCACTCGAGTTGGGGCCGTATGGAATTCGGGTGAACTCGGTGCATCCCGGGTTGGTCAAAACCCCGATGGCCGACTGGGTGCCCGAGGACATCTTCCAGTCCGCGCTGGGCCGGATCGCCCAGCCGCACGAGGTCAGCAATCTCGTGGTGTATCTGGCCGGCGATGAGTCCAGCTATTCGACCGGAGCCGAATTCGTCGTCGACGGCGGCACCATCGCCGGTCTCGCGCACAAGGATTTCTCCGCGGTGAATGTCGACCAGCAGCCGGAATGGGTCACCTAGGCCCGCCGGTAGGGCCGGTTCCGGTCTGATCGATCCGCCTGCCCAGTTCGGCGCGCGAGCTGATGCCCAGTTTGCGGTAGATCTTCGTGAGGTTGTGCTCCACGGTCTTCGCGCTGATGAACATCGCCGCCGCGATGTCCTTGTTGGTCGCACCGGTCGCGGCCATCTCGGCGACCCGCTGCTCGGACGGCGTCAACTGACTCAGATCCTCGGACGGGGCGACGACCGCGCGAGCGAGCTCGGCCTGTGTCCGCCGTGCCCACAACGGCGTGCCCAGCTCCTCGAATGTCTGCATCGCCGCGTTCAGATTCGTTGCCGCCGACTGCTTCTGGCGTAGCCGGCGCTGCAGCTGGCCGAGCAGAAGCTGGGTCCGGGCCCGCTCGAACGGCATCGGGAGAAGGTCGTGCTCGACCATCGCCCGGTGTGCGACCTGCTCGGCGCCCACCACGTCGCCGAGGGCTGCGAGCAGCATCGCGCGGCACCTTGCGCCGACCGCCTTCATCCAGTGCCGGTCGTGCTCGATGCCGTTCTGTTCCAGTGCGGCGGTGAGGAACTCGGCGTCGTCGAGGCGTCCCGTCCCCACCATCGCTTCGATGACGTCGGGCAGGTGCCACGCATACATCAACTCGGTGGCCGGCGTCCGGCCGGCGTCGAGGAACTTCACGTCCAGCACCTGCAAGGCTTCCCGGTGATTGCCGAGAGACTCCTCCAGGAAGCACAACGTCATCCCCGGCCAGTCGGCGATGTGGGAGGCCTGCCGATTCTCGATGGCCTCGAGCACCCACCGGGCGTCGGCGCGGGCGTCGTCCACCTGCCCGGCGTAGGCCGCCAACGCACCCCGCACGGTCATCGGGATGATCAGCACGTCGTCCCCGCCGAGCTGCTGGGCGCGCTCCACCGCCTCGGCGGCCTCGGTCTGGGCGTCGGCGAGCCGGCCTCGCCACAGATGGTTGATCGCCAAGAACCCTGCGATGGCCATCATGTCGCTCTCGGCCCCGCGCTCGACGCACACCGTGCGCACCGCCGTCAGTTCGTCGTGGGCCTGGTCGAGGCGCCCGGTCCACGACATCCCCAGCGCATGCACGAACGGTGCCCGGAAGATGATCGGCACGTCCAGGCTGCTGTCGTAGAGGTCCATCGCACGCTGCAACGCGTCCTCGTCGAGCCCGTGGCCGCACTGGAAGTTCACATGCACCGACCACGCCAGGGCGGCACTGGTGATGCCCGGTATACCGAGTTCCTCGGCGAGTTTGACCGCGTCGCGAACATACCGGCGGGCGTCGTCGAGCTCACCGATGCTGTTGAGCGCGAACGACAGTCGCAACAGCACCTGCACCAGGATCGCGACGTTGCCCGCCCCGTCGTCGAGCGCGCCGCGCAGCAGCGCGACCGCTTCCGCATGTTGGTTCTCGTACATGCGCACCGTCGCCAGCAGGCTCGATGCCAACGCCCGCAGGATCGGCGGCTCGATCGCGTCGACGCTTCCCAATGCGGCGGCGGCCTTGGCCGTATCCCCGGCCAAAAAGTGATTCTCGGCGGACTTGATGCGGCGCAGTGGGTTGTCGCCGCCGAGCCCGATAGCCAGATCGACCAATTCGGCCGCCGCCGCCGGTGCGCCGCGCGCCCGAGCGGAGTCTGCGGCCTGGTCGAGCGCGGCGAAGATCTCGTCGTCTCCGCTGGCCGAGGCGAGCGCCAGGTGCCGGGCTTTCAACTCGGGCTGGGATTCCAGCGCGCCCATCGTGCGGTGCATCGCGCGCCGTGCCGTCGGCCCGGCGTCGGTGTACACCCCGTTGGCCAGCAGCGGATGGGTGAACCGGACCCGGTTGCCCTCGAGGGTGACGATGCCCGAGGCCTCCGCCGGTCCGAGCCGTTCGGTCACCTCTGCTGCCGAGATGCCGTGGGCCCGCCCCAGCAGTTCCACGGTCGCGTCGGCCACACAGGCGACGCTGAGCAGCATCGACCGGGTCGGTTCGTCGAGCAGACCGATGCGGCGCCGCACCACCTCCGCCAGCGTCGCCGGAAGCGGCGGCTCGCCCGTGGCCGGCCCGTCACCCATCGCATGTGCCAGCTCGAGCGCGAAAAACGGATTGCCGCCGGAGATCTCGGCGATGCGGAGCATCGACGGCCGGGACAGCGGGCGGCCCAGCCGTTCGGAGATCAGCGCGTGCAGCGCACCGGTGGTCATCGGGCGCACGAATATCCGGTCCAACCCGTCGGGCCGGTCCAGCCGCAACCAGCCCGCGGTCGCGCCCTCGCCGGGTGCGCACCGCTCGGTCACCAGCACCCCGAACGGTCCGCGCAGGCGGCGGACCGCGAACTCCACGGCCGCGCGACTCGAGGTGTCCAGCCATTGCGCGTCGTCGATCGCGAGCAACACCGGCGAGTCCTCGGCCAGCGCGTGCAACACCGACACGAATCCGGCGGCCACCGTGCGCTGATCGGTCGGCGGGCCGTCGGCGCCGGCACGCAGTAGCACCCGGTCCAGCGCCAGCCGCTGCAGCGCGGGCAGCGGGGTGAAGTAGTTCTCCTCGACGTCCCCGAGCAGGTCGGCCAGCGCGGCGAACGCCATCACCGATTCCGCCTGTCCGACCCTGGCGGTCAGCACGCGGAAGCCATGTTCGCCGGCCTGCCGAAGCTGGCGCAGCCACAGGGTGGTCTTGCCGATCCCGGCCTCGCCCTCGATGACGAGCCCGGTCGGCTGAGTCGACGCCGCGGCCAGGAAACCAGCAACGCGCGGATCATCGACTGATCGCTCCCCAGCGCCGGACACGTGGCCCATCATCCCAGCGGGCAAAGTCTCGCGCACCATATCGGCGGCATTCCGCTATCGAACCGCGACCACAACCTTGCCCTTGGCGGTGCGCTCCTCCAGCGACGCGATCGCCTCGGCGGCGCGGTCGAGCGGGTAGACCACCGGGTCGGGAGCCGGCACCGCCCCCGAGGCCAGCAACGGCTCCAGGTCGGCCCACTGCTCCTGCAGGTAACCGGGATGCGTCATGGTCCATGCGCCCCAGCCCACCCCGACCGCGTCGACGTTGTTGAGCAGCAGCCGGTTCACCTTCACCGTCGGAATCTCCCCGCCGGTGAACCCCACCACCAGCAGTCGACCGCCCGGGGCCAGCGAGCGCAGGGAGTCGGTGAACCGGTCGCCGCCGACCGGGTCGACCACCATGTCCACCCCGCGCCCACCCGTCAACTCCTTGACCGCGTCCTTGAACCCGTCGGCGAGCACGACGTCGGACGCGCCGGCGGCGCGGGCCACCTCCGCCTTGTCCTCGGTGCTGACCACCGCGATGGTGCGCGAAGCGCCGAACGCGGGCGCAAGACGCAGCGTCGAGGTGCCGATGCCCCCGGCGGCGCCGTGCACCAGCACGGTGTCGCCGGGCTGCAGACGGCCGCGGGTGCGCAACGCGAAATGCACCGTCAGATCGTTGAACAAGATGCCCGCGCCGTCCGTGAAAGACAGTGATTCGGGCAGCTTGAACACCCGCTCCGGCTGCAGCGCAACGACTTCGGCCATCGCCCCGCAGAGCATCGTCAGGCCGGCCACGCGGTCCCCGGGCCGCACGTGCGCGTCGGCGGGCGCGCTGCGCACCACACCGGCGACCTCGGCGCCCGGGATGTAGGGCATCGCCGGCTTGTACTGGTAGAGCCCGCGGGACTGCAGCGCGTCGGGGAAAGCCACGCCGGCGGCGTGCACATCCACCAGCACGGTGGCGTCGTCGGCCGCGGGCTCGTCGATCTCGACGAGCCGGGCGGCTTGCGGGCCCGAGAGTTCGGCTATCTGTATCGCACGCATTACCGGCCTTCCTGATGGTCGTCGCAGACCATTTAACCCACCCGCGGTTCGGCGCCTCACCGGCGGTCTGGCGCGGGGTACAGTCACGTACCCGGCAAAGTCGCCGAAACCCACAGGAGCAGCGCATGGCACGACGGAGCAGCACCCGATCGCGGGGGCGGGGGTTCGCCCCGGCCCAGGCCCTGCCGCCGGGACGCATCGTCGACGTGCGGTCCCGGGACGGTGTGCGGCTGCACGCCGAGGTCTTCGGGCCCGAAGACGGCTACCCCATCGTGCTCGCGCACGGCATCACGTGCGCGCTGCGCGTGTGGGCCTGTCAGATCGCCGACCTGGCCCGTGATCACCGGGTGATCGCGTTCGACCACCGCGGTCACGGCCGCAGCGCGATCCCGCCGCGGCGCGGCGGCTACAGCCTGGATTACCTGGCCGGCGATCTCGATGCCGTGCTGGAGGCCACGCTGGCGCCGGGCGAGCGCGCGGTGATCGCCGGGCATTCGATGGGCGGTATCGCGATCTCGTCATGGTCCGAGCGGCTGCCGCACCGCGTCGAGGAACGCGCCGCCGCCGTCGCGCTGATCAACACCACGACCGGGGACCTGCTGCGCAACGTCAACCTGCTGCCGGTGCCGCCCGCGCTCGCCGATGTCAGGGTGCGCGCTGCGGGGGAGGTGCTGCGCAGGTTCGGCGGAGTTCCGCTGAGCCGGGCCGTCCACCGTCCCAACCGGCGGTTCGTTGCGTCGCTGGCGGTGGGCCGCGACGCCGACCCCGCCGTCGCCGACTTCATCTACGAGCTGTTCAACGCGACCTCGCCGGCCGGGCGTGGCGGCTGGGCGCGGGTGCTCGTCGACCACCTGGGGCCGCGACACATTGCGCTCAATAACCTCACGGTGCCGACCCTGGTGATCGGCAGCACCAAGGATCGGCTGCTGCCGATGGTGTCGGCCCGCCGGATCGCGGCCACCGCGCCCAACCTGGCGAGGTTCGTCGAGCTGCCCGGCGGGCACTGCGCGATCCTGGAACGGCCCGACGAGGTCAACGACCATCTGCGCTGGCTGATCGGATTGGTGACCGGAGCTGTTCAGGAGCGGCGCGCCAGCAGCTGATGCGCCTCGCCGGCGGCACGCAGCCCCGACCGCACCGCGCCGTCGAGGAAACCCGTCCACCGGTCGGCGGTCTCGGTGCCCGCCCAGAAGATCCCGTCGACCGGGGCGCGCAACCACCGGCCGTGGGTCGTCCACACCCCCGGCGGCACCGCTGCGGTCGGTCCGCCTGGTGCGAAAGGCTCTGCGCCCCAACGATGGTCGAGATAGTCGATGGGATGTGCGGCGGAGTCGCCGAACAGTGCGGTGAAGCCGGCCAGCGCGACGTCGCGCCGCTGCTCGGGCGGCAGCGGATCGAACGTGCGCGCGTCGGTGAACCCGAGCAGGATGCCGGGGCCGTCGTCACCAGGGCTGCAGTCGAACGTGATGAACACCGGCCCCTCGTCGGACAGGGCCTCACCGGAGAAACCGTCCCTGCGCCAGAACGGGGTCGGGAAGGCCGCGTAGGCCTTGCTGAGGTGGCCCTGCGGCCAGTGCCGGGCCAGGTCGTCGTAGCCCGGGGGTAACGGCGGGACGAATTCGATCCCGCCGCGGTGCTCGGGAGGGATCGCGACGACGACCGCGGCGCACGTGTGATCGGCACGTTCGGTGCTGACGGTCAGTGTGAGGTCGGCATGCCGGACGATGCGGCGGGCCGGGGAGCCGAGCGCCACACGCTCGCCGAGCTCGTCGGCCATCTGCTCGGCGATCTGCTGGGCGCCGGCCGGGAACCGCTCCTGCTGGGCGCCGCCTTCGACGTCGAGCATTCTGTTCAGTCCGCCCGCGGCCTTGACGTAGCGGACCGCGTGCAGCATGGACACCGCATCGGGTTCGGCGCCCCACGTCACCCGCGCCATGATCGCCATCAGATCGCGGGTCGAGGCGCCGGCGCGCTGCGAACGCAGCCACTCGTCCAGCGACACGGCGTCGAGTGCATCGGCGACCGTGGAGGTCCAGGGTGCCTCGACGGAGACCTTCCGGCAGACCCGTTCGAAACGCCACTGGATACGGGACACGTCCAGCAGCTCGATGATCGACAACCGCGGGATCGTGCTGCGGTAGGAGCGCACCGAGCCGCGCCAGCGGATCAGGTTCTTGCCCCGCCCGTACGTGGGCACCCGGTCGCATCCCAGCTCGGTCGCCAGCGCCAGCACCGCGTCCTGGGTGGGCCCCACGAACGTGGCGCCGAGGTCCACCGGCACGCCGGCGATGCTGCCGGTGTACGCCCGTCCGCCCACCCGGTCGCGTCCTTCGACGATGACGACCTCGTGGCCGAGATGCGCCAGTTCCCGGGCGGCGGCCAGCCCGGCGAACCCCGCCCCCACCACGACCACATCAGCCATGCCCCCATCCTCTCCGCATCTGGGGATTTCGGCGTAAAAACGCGCGTGTGACGACAATTTTCACGTCGGAACCGCACTAGGCTCGCCCGTTGTGCAGGTGATGACCGCGTTGTTCGGCCCCTTGGACGCACTGGACCGGACCCGCGCGCTGCGCGACGCCGGGGCAAGCGGGGTCTTCACCTTCGAGGGACCGCACGACGTGTTCACCCCGCTGACCCTGGCCGCCACCGTCGGCGGACTCGATGTGATGACCAACGTCGCGATCGCCTTCCCCCGCAACCCGATTCACCTCGCGCATCAGGCCGTCGACCACCAGCTGCTGTCCGGCGGGCGGTTCACCCTGGGCCTGGGGACCCAGATCCGGACTCAGATCGAGAAGCGGTTCGGCGCCCAGTTCGACCGTCCGGTGGCCCGGATGCGCGAACTGGTCGATGCGCTGCGGGCGATCTTCGCGGCGTGGAGCACGGGGGAGCGGCTGAACTTCCAGGGCGAGTTCTACCGGCACACGCTGATGACGCCGACGTTCACCCCGCGGGCGAGCTTCGCGCCGATCCCGATCTTCGTCGGCGCGCTGGGCCCGAAGATGACGAGGATGACGGCCGAGGTCGCCGACGGACTGCTCGTGATGCCGTTCGGCTCGAAGCGCTTCCTGCACGAGGTGACGATGCCGCACGTCGACGCCGGACTGGCCGCGGCGGGCCGCGCCCGCGCCGACCTGCAGATCGTTCCCGAGATCATCGTGTCCGTCGCCGACCAGGATCCCGACCACGCCGCCGCCCGCCGCCTGCTGGCGTTCTACGGGTCGACGCCCGCGTACCGGCCGGTGCTCGACGTGCACGGCTGGGGCGATCTGCAGCCCGAACTGCACGCGCTGTCCAAGCAGGGCCGCTGGGACGACATGGGCCGGCTGATCGACGACGACGTACTGCACACCGTCGCCGCGTGTGGCACGCCGGCCGAGATCGCCGCGCACATCGCCGACCGGGTCGCCGGGGTGTCCGAGCGCATCTGCCTCTACCAGCCCGGGCCGATCGCGGTGGATTCGTTGGCCCAGATCGTCGACGCGCTCGCTCGCTGACACCTAGGGTGGTACGGACGCGGACCAAAGGAGGTTGCGGGTGGAGAAGCTCGATCCGGAGACGGAGTTCTCTGACGTTCTGATCATCGGCGCAGGCATCTCGGGGATCGGCGCCGCCTACCGGATCCAGGAGCGCAACCCGCAGCGCACGTACACCATCCTGGAGCGACGGTCCCGCATCGGCGGGACGTGGGATCTGCACCGTTACCCCGGGATCCGCTCGGACAGCGACATCTTCACGCTGTCGTTCCCGTGGGAGCCGTGGAGCCGCCCGGAGAACGTCGCCGGCGGTGAGGACATCCGCAGCTACCTCATCGAGACCGCCCACAAGCACGGCATCGACCGGCACATCCGGTTCGACACCCGGGTGATCTCGGCGAACTGGGATCCCGAGACCGACACCTGGACGGTGCAGACCGAGCAGGACGGGGCGGCACGCACCTACCGGGCCCGATTCCTGTTCTTCGCCACCGGCTATTACGACTACGACCATCCCTACCGCCCCGACTTCCCCGGGTTGGAGAACTTCTCCGGCACGGTGGTACATCCGCAGCACTGGCCCGAGGACCTGGACTACACCGGCAAGAAGGTCGCGGTGATCGGCAGCGGTGCCACCGCGATCAGCCTGATCCCGTCGCTGACCAAAAAGGCCGGGCACGTGACCATGCTGCAGCGGTCACCGACCTATTTGTTGTCCGGGCAGCGGATCAATCCCGTGGTGAACCTGCTGCGCAAGGTACCGCCCCGCAAGCTCGGTTACCGCCTGGCCTGGCTGTACAACGTGCTGTTCATCGTCGCCGTGTACGCGGTGTCGCGGAAAGCGCCGCGCTTCAGTCGCCGCGCGATCCGGGCCGTCGCCAAGCACTACCTGCCCGAGGGCTATCCGGTCGACACCCACTTCAACCCCAGCTACGACCCGTGGGATCAGCGGCTGTGCCTGATCCTGTCCGGTGATTTCTACGACGCCATCGCCGCCGGCCGCGCCGATGTGGTGACCGACCGGGTCGACCACATCGACGCCACCGGCATCGTGCTGCAGTCGGGCGGCCGCATCGACGCCGACGTGATCGTCACAGCCACCGGTATTCAGTTGCAGGCCCTCGGCGGGATCACGGTCAGCGTCGACGGCGTGGAGGTCAAGCCGGCGGACCGGTTCGTCTACAAGGAGCACCTGCTCGAAGACGTGCCCAATATGGCCTGGTGCGTGGGCTACATCAACGCGTCCTGGACGTTACGCGCCGACCTGACCGCCCGTGCCGTGGCGAAGCTGTTGGCCTACATGGATTCTCACGGGTACACGCACGCCTACCCGCACCTGGGCGCGACCCCGATGACCGAGAAGCCGGCGTGGAACATCAACGCGGGCTACGTGCACCGCTCCGGGCACGTGCTGCCGAAGTCCGGGACGCACCGGCCGTGGAACGTGCGGCACAACTACGTCCTCGACGCAATCGACCACAGGCTCGACCGCATCGAAGAGTCCATGGTGTTCGGGCGTACCACGCCGGAACCGCCCGTGGCCGACGCGCTTGCGCGCGACGAGCTGCTGGAGGGCAACGTCGGCTGAGGCCGGCGTTACGGCGCGACGGTGAGCCAGTCGGCGAATCCTGAGGGGTCGTGACGGCCCAGCGCGCCGTGCTCGAACAGACCCCAGCCCTCCCGCTCGGTGCCGTCGGCGTCCCGGCACACCGCCCGGCCGACGTGGTCGATCACACCGAAGCCGGCCCGGCCGATGATCGCCGGGTCGTTCATGTCGTACGTCAGACGCTCGGTGAAACTCTCGCCCTTCCACATCCCGTGCAGCCAGTCGGAGTCGCCGCCGTAGCCGCCGCCGACATGGATGGGCACGGCCAGCCTCGATTCGACGTCGAAATGCACCGGGCTGCCGTCCAGGGCGGTCGCCTCGATCGTGGCGCCGGTCGGGATCCGGGTGCCGGAGCGGTAGTGGATCTTGACCCGCGGCCAGCCCAGCTGCTCGACCCGGCCGTCCTTCCAGATGCGGGTGCAGTCGTTGAGCGAGCGGAACCCGTGCGGGTCCTCCTGCATGATGATCACGATGCCGAAGTCGTCGAACGCCATCGGCACGTACAGCCACCACATGCCCTCGAACGGCGGGTCATCGGGCCGGCCCGGCGGTTCGGCTTCGCCGACCGGCCGGATGCCCCACGACCGGTCGCGGGTGCCGATCCATCGGGACGGGTCGACCGTGATGTCTTGACCGTCGATCGCGAGCTGACCGCTCCATGCGCCGACCTGGGCGAAGCGCTGCGCATCCAACGTCACCCGGTTGCCGCGCCGCATGATGTGCGGCTGCTCCTGCACGACGTCGAACAGCCCCTCCCAGGTGAGATCGGCGGCGATTCCCTCGGTTTCGTCGAGGATGATCCGCAGTCTGCGCAGCGGCTCGATGACCTCGACGCGGTAGTTGCCGACACGCTGGTTGAGCCGGTCGGCGTCGATGGCGTCGGACAGATGCACCGCGGTCTGGGTGTCGCCTCCTCCGCCGTAGGTGCCGCTGTCGCGGCGGGAGACCAGGAAGAACGCGTCCTTCACGCCGAGGTTCGGGTAGTAGCCGATGCCGGTGATCAGGAAGATGTCGCCGGTGCGGTCGTGGGCGTTGAAGTACGACCGGTCATAGAAGTTGCGGTCCGAGGACCCGGGCCAGGCGATCGGCGCAGGAACCTGGTGCACCGGGTATTCGTCCATGGGTCCGAGCATCAGCCGGCCTCTCCGATCAGTCGTTTGAGCAGGGATCCGTGGTAGAACAGCGTTTCGATGTCGGCGGGTTTCTCGATTTCGCCGAAGTGCACACGACGGGCCCCGGTGCGCATGAACACACAGCACCACACCACCGCGGAGTAGACGTGGAACCAGCGCAGGTCCCCGACCTCCACACCGGTGAGCTCCCGGTAGGTGGACCGCACGTCGTCCTCCCGCAGGAAGTCGGGCATGCCGGGCAGCCCGGCGAGCTTGGTCAGCTCCTGGAATACCATGTGCGCGAAGCTGATCCAGGCCAGGTCGAGCTCGCGCGGGCCGACGGTGGCCATCTCCCAGTCGAGGACGGCGACGGGTGAGAAGTCGCGGTACATGACGTTGCCGATGCGTGAATCACCCCAGCACAGAACAGGTTCGGTAGCAGCGACGTCGTCGGGGAAGTGGTTCTCCAGCCACGTCAGCGCGTGGTCGACCAGCGGTGAGCGGCCGATGTCGGGGACGCTGAACTCATACCAGTGTTTCAGCCAGCCGAAGTGACGGTGCAGCGCGGTCTCGCCGGGCGGGTCGACGTCCTGCAGGAAACCGAACCTCTGCTGGGCGTCGGGGATCGAGTGCAGCTTGGCCAGCACCTCGACGGTGCGGTCCTGAAGAAGGCGCTGTTTTTCGGGGGTGGCGTCGTAGAGCCAGTTGTCCCCGAAGGTGTAGGGCATCACGTCCGGAGGCACGATGCCTTCGATACGGTCCATCAAAAAGAACGGCCGGCCCAGCACGGCGCCGGTGGGTTCGAGCCAGCGCACCGGCGGCACCGCGACGTCGGTCAACTCGGCGACCAGTCTCATCACCTCGTGCTGATGGTCGAGACGGTAGTGTTCGAACACGGGGATGTCCGCTTCGGCGGGTGCGACCCTGGCGACCCAGTTCTGCTCGACCGGTTTTCCGTCCTGCAGCCACCGCCCCTGCAACAAGATCGTTTCGGAGGACATCCCGTTGGCATCGACACCGCTTTCCACGGTGATCTCCGGCGTGGTGCCGGGCAGCAGCGTGGACAGCCACTGCGACAGTGCCGCAGGCACATCCGACATGTCCCGGCTGGAACGCTGGAGTCGGTCGACGTTGTCGACGGCTGGTTCGCTGGTCACAGAGATGGTCCTTCCCGCCACGGCGCGGTCACTGCACGGCTCTAATACGATACCGTGGGTAGCGATATGAAAACAGACCCGTCGCCGGGTGACAAGACCGCGGGCGCCGGTCGCCCGCGAGATCCGCGTATCGACGCTGCCATACTGCGCGCGACCGCGGATCTACTTGTCGAAATAGGCTATTCGAACGTCACGATGGCCGCCGTCGCCGAGCGGGCCGGCACGACGAAAACAGCCCTGTACCGGAGGTGGTCGAGTAAGGCCGAGCTCGTCCACGAGGCCGCGTTCCCGGTGACCCCCTCGGCGATGGACACCCCGCCCGGAGACATCGCCGCGGACCTGCGCGCGATGATCCAGGCTGCGCGCGACGTCTTCACCAGCCCCGTGGTGCGGGCCGCGCTGCCCGGACTGATCGCCGACATGTCGGCCGACGCCGAGCTCACCGGTCGGGTCGCGGAGCGCTTCACCGACCTGTTCGGTGCGGTGCGCAGCCGGCTGCACGGCGCCGTCGAACGCGGCGAGGTCCGGCCCGGCGTCGACCCGGATCGGCTTGTCCACCTCATCGGCGGCGCGACGCTGCTGGCGCTGCTGCAGACGCCGGACGACCTGGACCACCCGTCGTGGGTGGACAGAACCACCGACATCCTGCTTCACGGCATCGTCACTTAGCCGGTCCGCGAGCAGATCGGGTCAGGCAGAGCCGATCTGGTTCTTATTGCGCCGGGTGACCGCGCTGAACCGGTCGCCCAGGCCTTCGAGATCTTGCGAATCGCGGTGCTGGGCGAACGCGATCTCCTCCTCGGCCGCCAGCGCCGGGTCGGTCACCGCGGCAGCCCCGGTCGTGTAGATCTCCTTGAGGCTGCGCATCGTCGGCCCCGGCACCTCCGCGATCTGCGCGGCCAGCTCAATCGCCCGGCCAAGCAGACGCTCGTGCGGCACCACCTCGGTGACCAGCCCGATGCGTTCGGCGCGTGCCGCGTCGACCACCTCCCCGGTCATCGACAGCCGCCGCGCCATCGCCGCCCCGACAAGCTGCGGCAGCCGCGCCGTCATCCCGCCGCCGGGCAGGATCCCGACCCGCGCGTGGGTGTCGGCGAACACCGCACGCTCAGAGGCGATCAGGAAGTCGCACCCGAGCGCCATCTCCAGCCCACCGGTGAACGTCGCGCCGTTGATCGCGCCCACCACCGGGGTGCGCATCTGCGCCACCGCTGCGATGCAGCTCTGCGAACGGAATTCGGAGAAGTATGAAAGTCCTTCGCGCGCAGCCTCTTTGAGGTCCACCCCGGCGCAGAACGCCGGGTCGGCACCCGTCAGCACGACCGCGCGCACGGTCTCGTCGGCGTCGGCTGACGTCAGGGCCGCGTAGGAGGCGCGGATCAGATCGCGGCTCAGTGCGTTCCGGGCAGCCGGGCGGTTCAGGGTGAGCACCCGCACGCCGTCGCGGTCGGCGGTCAACACCAGCTCAGAAGTCATGGCTACGTTCGTATCAGAAGAACCGGTCCGCCGAGTTCGCCAGATCCAGCAACGGCTGAGGCAACGCGCCCAGCGCGAACGTGACGGCCGCGGTAACGGTCACGACCGCTGTGGTGAGCGCACTGGGCACCACCACGACCGGCGCGTCGTCGGGGCGGTCGGTGAAGAACATCAGCACGATCACCCGCACGTAGAAGTATGCGGCGATCGCGCTGGCGATCACCCCGACGATCACCAGAGGTATCGCCCCGCCTTCGCCGGCGGCCTTGAACACCGCGAACTTGCTGACGAACCCGCTCGTCAACGGGATCCCGGCGAACGCCAAGAGGAACAACGCGAAAACGATGCCGACCACCGGGTAGCGCTTACCCAGCCCGGCCCAGCGCTCCAACGCGCTGTCCTCTTCGCCGTCGGCGTCGCGGACCAGACCGACCACCGCGAACGCGCCCACGGTGGAAAAGCCGTAGGCGAACAGATAGAACAACGTCGACGACAGCCCGGCCTCGTTGCCGGCGATCACACCGGTCAGGATGAAGCCGCTGTGCGCGACCGCCGAGTAGGCGAGCATCCGTTTGACATCGTTCTGGGTGACCGCGGTGACAGTGCCCACCACCATCGTCAGGATGGCGATCGCCCACAGCACCGGGCGCCAGTCGTCGCGCAGCTCAGGCACCGCGACGTAGAACAGTCGCAGCATTGCACCGAACGCCGCGATCTTGGTCGCGGCCGCCATGAACGCGGTGATCGGGGTCGGCGCCCCCTGATACACGTCGGGGATCCACGAATGGAAGGGCACCGCACCGACCTTGAACAACACGCCGACCAGCAGCAACGCGACACCGAGCAGTGCCAGCGACGTTTTTCCGGACCCAGACGCCACCGCGTCGGCGATGCCCTGCAGGTTCAGAGTGCCGGCGTACCCGTACAGCATGGCCGCGCCGTACAGGAAGAACGCCGACGAGAAGGCGCCCAGCAGAAAGTACTTCAGCGACGACTCCTGCGAGAGCAGGCGTCGCCGGCGAGCCAGCCCGCACAGCAGGTACAGCGGAAGAGACAACACCTCCAGCGCGATGAACATGGTCAGCAGGTCGTTGGCGGCCGGGAACAACAGCATGCCGCCCACCGCGAACATCGTCAGCGGGAAAACCTCGGTCTGGACGACACCCGCTCTGGTGGCCAGTTTCTCGGCGACACTGCCCGCGACCGCGGAGGCCTGTGGTGTGAATGCTTCCAGCCCCCGGGACTCACTGCCGGCCGACGCCTTCTGGCGTTCACCGATCAGCAGGATGCCCAACACTGCGATGAGCAGGATGGTGCCCTGCAGGAACAGTGCGGGCCCGTCGACGGCGATCGCACCCATCACCGCATCAGAACCGTTTCCGCCGGGTAGGTCCCGCGCGATGAGCAGGACCGCGGCGAACGCCGCGACCAGCCCGGCCAGGCTCAGCGCCACCTGCGCGGGATAGCGCAGTCGGCGCGGAAGCAGCGCTTCGGCCAGCACGCCAAGCACCGCTGCGGCGAGCACGATCAGCATCGGGGAGACCAGGCCGTATTCGACCGTCGGGGTCGGGATGTTCATCGCACCGGGCCTTCCGCCATCCGGGGTGCCGGGTCGGGTCGATCGATCGTGGTCAGCGTGTGGGTTACCGCAGGGTTGATCACGTCGAGTGCCGGTTTCGGATACACCCCGAGCACCAGCAGCAGCGCGATCAGCGGTGCCACCACGGCGATCTCACGCGGCACCAGATCGCGGATCCTGTGCTCACCCTCGGCGAGCACCGCCGGGGGTGGGCCGGTCATCATGCGCTGGTACATCCACAAGACGTAGATCGCCGAAAGCACAAGTGCGCTCGCGGCCAGGACAGCAAATACCGGGTACCGCGTGAAAGTGCCGATCAGCACCAGGAACTCGCTGATGAACGGCGCCAACCCGGGCAGCGACAACGTCGCGAGCCCGGCGATCAGGAACGTGCCCGCCAGCACCGGCGCCAGCTTCTGCACGCCGCCGTAGGCGTCGATGAGCCGGGATCCCCGGCGCGACACCAGGAAACCGGCGATTAGGAACAGCGCCGCGGTGGAGATGCCGTGGTTGACCATGTACAGCGTGGACCCGGACTGCCCCTGGGTGGTCATCACGAAGATGCCCAGGATGATGAATCCGAAGTGGGAGATCGAGGAGTAGGCGATCAGCCGCATGACGTCGGTCTGACCGATCGCCACAACCGCACCGTAGACGATGCCGATCACCGCCAGCGTGATGATCACTGGGCTGAAATACGTTGCCGAGTCCGGGAAAAGCGGCAGGCAGTAGCGGATCATCCCGAACGTGCCGACCTTGTCCATGATCGCCATCATCAGGACCGCACTGGCCGGGGTCGCCTCCACCGCCGCGTCGGGCAGCCAGCGGTGAAAGGGCCACAGCGGCGCCTTGACCGCGAACGCGAACATGAACCCGCCGAACAGCAGGTGCATCACCGCCGGGTTGACGACGAACTCACCGCTCGCGACCGCCGCGACGATCGCGCGGAAGTCGAAGGTGCCCGCCTCGAACGCGTCGCTGCCCGCCGTCGCGACATAGAGGCCGACCACCGCGGCGAGCATGATCAGGCCGCCGAACAGGTTGTACAGCAGGAACTTCACCGCGGCTCTGCTCCGCTGCCGGCCGCCGAAGCCGCCGATGAGGAAGTACATCGGGATCAGCATCGCCTCGAAGAACACGTAGAACAGCAGGATGTCCAGCGATACCAACGAGATCAGCACCATGCCCTCGACAGCCAGCGTCAGTGCGAAGTAGATGTGGACCGACCGGCCGCCCCAGCTCAGCTCGTCGCGGGCGTCGTTCCAGCCGGCGACGATCAGCAGCGGGAGCAACACCGCGGTCAGCACCACCAGGGCCAGTGCGATGCCGTCGACGCCGAGGATGTAGCCGGTGCCGAACGACGGTATCCACCGGTAGTTCTCGACGAATTGGAACTGCTCGCCGGCCGGGTCGAAGCCGACCGCGATCACCGCGGCGACGGCCAGCACGATCAGCGAAACCGCAAGCGCAACCCACTTCGCCAATGAGCGCGCCGCGGCCGGCAACACCAGTACCAGCACCGCACCCACCATCGGCACGGCCCACAGCACGGTCAGCAACGGAAGCGACGTCACCACAGATTCACCGCCAGGATCATCGCGGCGACCAGGACCGCGCCGGCCAACATGGACAACGCATAGGACCGCGCGAACCCGGTCTGCAGCAGGCGAAGCCCCGAGGAGAACCGTGAAACCCCGGCCGCCAGCCCACTCGCCGCACCATCGACCGCGTCGTCGTCGAGCTCAACCACGCCGCGGGTGAAGGTCCAGCCGGGCCGCATCAACACCTTTTCGTTGAACGCGTCGCCATAGAGGTCCTGACGGGCCGCCACCGTGAGCGCCGTGCCCGCAGGCACCTGCCCGGGAACGGCCTTGGCGCCGTACATCCGGTACGCGACTGCGACGCCCACGGCCACCACCGACAGCACGATCACGGTCACCACCCACACCGGCATGACATGGTGGATCTCGCCGGAGCCGACCACCGGTTCGAGCCAGTGCTCCAGGGTGCCGCCGACCGCCAGCGCGCCGCCGGCGGTCACCGAGCCGATCGCCAGCACGATCATCGGCAAGGTCATCACCGCGGGCGCCTCATGGGGATGCAATCCCGGTCTTTCCCCGGTCGCCTCGTTCGCCCAGCGCCTCTCGCCGAAGAACGTCATCAGCATCAGCCGGGTCATGTAGAACGCGGTGATCCCGGCACCGAGAATCGTTGCGCCACCGAGAAGTACGCCCTTGATGCCGCCGGCGCCGAGCGCGACCTCGATGATGCCGTCCTTGGAGAAGAACCCGGCCAGCGGTGGAACGCCGATGATCGCCAGATAGCCCAGACCGAACGTGACGAACGTGATCGGCAGCGCCTTGCGGAGTCCGCCATAGCGGCGCATGTTCACCTCGTCGTCCATCGCGTGCATCACCGAACCCGCGCCGAGGAACAGCCCCGCCTTGAAGAAGCCGTGCGTGAGCAGGTGCATGATCGCGAACGCGTAGCCGGCCGGGCCCAGCCCGGCCGCCAGCACCATGTAGCCGATCTGGCTCATCGTCGACGCGGCCAGCGCCTTCTTGATGTCGTCCTTGGCGCACCCGATCACCGCGCCGAACAGTAAGGTGACCGCGCCGACCACCACGACGGCAGTCTGCGCGTGCGGGGCGAGGTCGAACACCGGGCCCGAACGCACGATCAGATACACCCCTGCGGTCACCATCGTGGCCGCGTGGATCAGCGCCGACACCGGCGTCGGACCCTCCATCGCGTCACCGAGCCAGGACTGCAGCGGCACCTGCGCCGACTTTCCGCACGCCGCCAGCAACAGTGCCAGGCCGATCGCGGTCAACGTGCCCTCGCCGAGTCGCGGTGCGGCGTCGAATACCGCGGTGAACGACAGGGCGCCGACCGCGCTGAACATGATCATCATTGCGACGGCGAGTCCGATGTCGCCGACCCGGTTGACGACGAACGCCTTCTTGGCCGCCGTCGCCGCCGACGGCTTGTGCGACCAGAACCCGATCAACAAATACGACGCGAGCCCCACTCCCTCCCAACCCATATACAGGCCGAGGTAGTTGTCCGCGAGCACCAGCAACAGCATCGCGGCGACGAACAGATTGAGGTAAGCGAAGAAACGTCGCCGGCCGGGATCGCCTTTCATGTAGCCGATCGAGTAGATGTGGATCAACGATCCGACACCGGTGATCAACAGCGCGAAACACATGGACAGCTGGTCCAGTTGCAGCCCGAAGTCCACCCGCAACTCACCGACCGCCACCCAGCTGAACAGGGTCTCGCGGGACATCCGCTGCTCGCCGTCACGGCCGAGCATGTCGGCGAACAGCACTGCCGCGCAGACGAAAGACGCGACCGAGGCCGCGGTGCCCAGCAGGTGACCCCACCGGTCCGAGCGTCTGCCAGTCAGCAGCAGGATCACCGCACCGGCCAGCGGCAAGGCGATCAGCAACCACACTGGTGTCGTCATCCGTGCCTCAGTGCCCTCTCTTCTTCGCGCGGGCGCTCACTGGTGCTCTCTCTTCTTCGCGCGGGCGCTCACTGGTGCTCTCTCTTCTTCGCGCGGGCGCTCACTGGTGCTCTCTCTTCTTCGCGCAGGCGCTCATCAGTGCTCTCTCTTCTTCGCGCAGGCGCTCATCAGTGCTTCAGCAGGTTGGCCGCGTCGACGCTGGCGGAGCGCCGGGTCCGGAAGATGGTCATGATGATCGCCAGCCCGATCACGACCTCGCAGGCGGCGACCACCATCGTGAAGAACGCGACCACCTGGCCGTCGAGTTGGCCGTGGAGGCGGGCGAACGCGACGAAGGCGAGGTTCGCGGCATTGAGCATCAACTCGACGCACATGAACATCACGATGGCGTTGCGCCGCAACAGCACTCCCGCCGCGCCGATGGTAAACAACAGCGCGGACAGATACAGGTAATGGTCGGGACTCATCGGGTCTCGTCCTTTACGAAACGCTCATCGGTGACATGCTCTTCGCGCAAGCGCTCATCGGTGACATGCTCTTCGCGCAAGCGCTCATCGGTCGGGACCGGGCGCACCTGAAGGATGGCGCTTACCGACAGTTCCGACCCAGACCCGTCCGGCAGACGGGCCGGAACATCCACGGCGTTGTGCCGGGCGTATACACCGGGGTTGGGCAGTGTCGTCGGGTGCGCGCCCGGCGCGAAACGTTCGATGGCCAACTCGCGCTGAGTCTTGCGCCGCTGGAAGCGTTCCCGGTGGGTCAGCACCATCGCGCCGAGTGCCGCGGTGATCAGCAGCGCGCCGGTCAATTCGAACGCCCACAGGTACCGGGTGAAGATCAGCGCCGCCAGACCCTCGACGTTACCGTTGCCGTTCGCCTCGTCGAGTCCGACGAAACCGGTGGAAGCGACGTTGCCGATGCCGGCCACCAGCAGCACCCCGAAGCCCAGGCCGACGGCGATTGCCGCGACCCGTTGTCCGTGCAACGTCTCCACCAGCGATTCTGCCGAGTCCACACCGATGAGCATCAGCACGAACAGGAAGAGCATCATGACCGCGCCGGTGTACACCACGATCTGGACCACGCCGAGAAACGGTGCGCCCTGGGCGATGTACAGCACGGCCAGCGCAATCATGGTGGTGGCCAGCGAGATCGCCGAGTAGACGGCCTTGCGCGCGGCGACGACGCCGAGCGCGCCGGCCACCGACACGGCCGCGAACACCCAGAACAGCACCGCCTCACCCATGTCCGCTCCTCACCTGCTGTCCCGGGCGACGGGCCCGACGTTGCCGAGGTAGTAGTCGTCATCGGTGCTGCCGGGCGCCATCGGGTGTGGCGGAGGCTCCATGCCTGGTTCCAGCGGGGCCAGCAGCTTGTCCTTGCCGTAAATCAGATCGGTGCGGTTGTCGTCGGCCATCTCGTATTCGTTGGTCATCGTCAGCGCCCGGGTCGGGCACGCCTCGATGCACAAGCCGCATCCGATGCACCGCAGATAGTTGATCTGGTAGACCCGGCCATATCGCTCGCCGGGCGAAAACCGTTCCTCTTCGGTGTTGTCAGCGCCCTCGACGAAGATCGCATCGGCCGGGCAGGCCCATGCGCACAGCTCACACCCGATGCACTTCTCCAGGCCGTCGGGGTAGCGGTTGAGTTGATGCCGGCCGTGGTAGCGCTTGGCAACAGGACCGGGCTTTTCCGGGTACTCCTCGGTCACCGGTTTCTTGAACATCGAGCCGAAGGTGACTCCGAAACCTGCGACCGCGTTGAGGAACTTAGGCATCCGCACTCTCCTTGCGACGGTCCTTGGCGGGCAGCGGGGGCACCGGGTAGGCGCCGACACCAGCCGGCGGGACGGGTTCACGGCGAATCCGGTTGGCGCGCAGTTTCCTTCCGCCCATCAGCACCAGCGGCAGCGCCGCGACGACCGCAAGGCCGATCAGAGCGGTGGTCCAGGTCTGCACGCCCTGGTCGCCCAGTGAGCGGGCGGTCGCCACGATGACGATCCAGCCCAGCGACACCGGGATCAGGATCTTCCACCCCAGCGCCATGAACTGGTCGTAGCGCATCCGCGGGACGGTGGCGCGCAACCACATGAAGAAGAACAGGAACAGCCACACCTTGACGGTGAACCACAGCACCGGCCACCAGCCGCTGTTGGCTCCCTCCCAGAGGCTGATCGGGAACGGAGCCCGCCAGCCGCCGAGGAACAGCGTGGTGGCCAGCGCGGACACCGTCGTCATGTTCACGTATTCGGCCAGCATGAACATCGCGAACTTCAGCGACGAGTACTCGGTATGGAATCCGCCGACGAGTTCGCCCTCCGCTTCGGGCAGATCGAAAGGTGCGCGGTTGGTCTCGCCGACCATGGCGGTCAGGTACACCAGGAACGACGGCAGCAGCAGGACGACGAACCAAGTGTCGTTCTGCGCCGCGACGATGCCCGAGGTCGACATCGTGCCCGCGTAGATGAACACCGCGACGAACGACAGCGCCATCGCGATCTCGTAGGAGATCACCTGCGCCGTCGAGCGCAGCCCGCCCAGCAGCGGATACACCGACCCCGACGCCCAGCCGGCCAGCACGATGCCGTACACCCCGATCGAGGTCACCGCGAGGATGTAGAGCACCGCGACCGGCAGATCCGTCAACTGCAGTGCGGTGCGGTAGCCGAACACCGACACCTCGCCGCCGAGCGGGATCACCGCGAACGCCATGAATGCCGGGATCACCGCGATCACCGGGGCCGCCAGATAGATGCCCTTGTCGACGCCCGCGGGGACAAGTCCCTCTTTGAGCGCGAGCTTCACGCCGTCGGCCAGCGACTGCAACAGGCCATGCGGACCGACGCGGTTCGGTCCGAGGCGCATCTGCATGCGCCCGAGGATCTTTCGCTCGATCAGGATCGCGGCGAGCACGGTGAGAAGCAGGAATCCGAAGATGCCGACGGCCTTTCCGACCATCAGCCACCACGGATCGTGTCCGAACAGTGTGGGGTCGGGGTAGGTCATGCCGGGCTCCGGTCAGATCGGCCGTTCCGGCCGCAGCACGACGGGGCGCGACCGATCGACACCACCGCGCCGGTCGTCACACCCAGGCTTCGGTGCACGTGGCTGCCGGGGGAGTTCAGCGGCACCCAGACCACGCGGTCGTCCATATCGGCCACCGTCAACGGCAGCGTGATCGCGCCGCGGCCGGTGCCGATGGACACGAGTTCACCTGCGGCGACGCCGATCTCGTCCGCCGTGGCCGGCGAGAGGCGGGCCACGGGCGCTCTCGCCGTACCGGCCAGGTGTGGTTCACCATCCTGCAGCCGTCCGTCGTCGAGCAGCATCCGCCAGCCCGCCAGCACGGCCTGACCGTGCTGCGGTTGTGGCGGCGACGGATCAACCTGCGGAGCGGCGGCGCGGTTTCCCGACCACATCCCGAGGCGGACCCGTTCCTGCGCAGCGGTTGCCAGGCCGAGGTCGACCCCGATCTCGTCAGCCAGGAGGCTCAGCACCCGCAGATCCGAGATCGCGTTGCTCTGCAGTGCCGGTCCGAACGCGCGACTGCGGCCCTCCCAGTCGAGGAAGGAGCCCGCCTTCTCGGCAACGGGCGCGACCGGGAACACCACGTCGGCACGTTCGGTGACATCGCTATGGCGCAACTCCAGGCTGACGACGAACGGGGCCGCCTCCACCGCGGCGCGGGCGGCGTCGGGATCGGGCAGGTCGTCGAGTTCGACGCCGCCGAGCAGCAACGCGCCCAACGTGCCGTCACGGGCGCCGGCAAGGATCGTCGAGGTGTCGCGGCCCGGGACGTCCGGGAGGTCGTCGACGTGCCATGCGTCGGCAACCTGCCGGCGGGCAGCGGGGTCGCCGACCGGTCGACCGCCCGGCAGCAGGTTCGGCAGCGCGCCCGCCTCCACCGCCCCGCGATCTCCGGCGCGCCGCGGTATCCACGCCAGGCGCGCCCCGGTGTTCTCGGCGAGTCGTGCCGCCGCCGTCAGCGCGCCGGGGGACACGGCGAGGCGCTCTCCGACCAGGAGCAGCGCACCGGCCATCGACAGCAGTTCGTCGCCGGCCAGCCCGTCCAGAGCGGCCGCCTCGGAACCCGGGGCGCACCGGATCAGCCGGCCCGACAGCTTGCCGAGGGCACGGGTGGCCAGCGGCGCGATCGACAGCACCTGCAGTCCGTGTTTGCGGACGGCCTTGCGCAGGCGCAGAGAGACGATCGGTGACTCCTCTTCGGGTTCCAGACCCGCCAGCAGCACCGCGGGCGCCTTCTCCAGATCGGCGTAGGTCACGGTCATGGGCAGGCCCGCGATGTGCGCGGCGAGGAAGCCGGCCTCTTCCGCACTGTGCGGTCTGGTCCTGAAGTCGATGTCGTTGGTGTTCAACACCATTCGCGCGAACTTGGCGTAGGCGTATGCGTCCTCGACGGTGGCCCGGCCGCCGACCAGCACACCGGTGCTGCCTGCGGCCGCGGCCAACCCGGCCCCGGCGACGCTGAGCGCCTCCGACCACGAGGCCGGCCGCAGGGCGCCGCCGTCACGCACCAGCGGTGTGGTGAGGCGGTCGCCCACCGTGGTGTAGGTGAACGCCCACCGACCCTTGTCGCAGTTCCATTCCTCGTTCACCTCGGGATCGTCGCCGGCCAGGCGGCGCATCACCTTGCCGCGGCGGTGGTCGGTGCGCTGCGCGCATCCCGACGCACAGTGCTCACACACGCTCGGGCTCGACACCAGATCGAACGGCCGCGCCCGGAACCGGTACGCGGCGCCGGTCAGCGCACCGACCGGGCAGATCTGCACGGTGTTGCCGGAGAAGTACGACTGGAACGGTTCACCCGGCGCGATCCCGACCTGTTGGCGCGCACCGCGTTCCAGCAGATCGATGAACCGGTCGCCGGCGATCTGATCGGAAAAGCGTGTGCAGCGGGCGCACAGCACGCAGCGTTCCCGGTCGAGCAGCACCTGCGACGAGATGTTGATGGGCTTGGGAAACGTCCGTTTGACGTCCTCGAAACGGGTCTCGGCACGGCCGTTGGACATCGCCTGGTTCTGCAGCGGACATTCGCCGCCCTTGTCGCAGACGGGACAGTCCAGCGGGTGGTTGATCAGCAGCAGTTCCATCACGCCGTGCTGGGCTTTATCGGCGGCCTCTGAGGTGTACTGGGTGCGCACCACCATCTCGGGGGCCACGGTGGTGGTGCACGACGCCAACGGTTTGCGTTGTCCTTCCACCTCGACGAGGCACTGTCGGCAGGCACCCACCGGGTCGAGCAGGGGATGGTCGCAGAAGCGCGGGATCTGCAGCCCGACCAACTCGGCGGCGCGGATCACCAACGTGCCCTTGGGCACCGTGACCTCGTTGCCGTCGATGGTCAGGGTCACCATCTCCACTGGTGGCGCGTCGTGGCTGTGCTCTGCGAGGGTCACGCGCCCACTCCTTCCGGTGCGGCCAGCATCGACGCGTACGGGTCGAACGGGCATCCGCCGGCGGCGAGGTGCGCTTCGTACTCACCGCGGAAATACTTGAGCGAGGACATGATCGGACTCGCCGCCCCGTCACCCAGCGCGCAGAACGACTTCCCGAAGATGTTGTCGGAGATGTCGAGCAGCTTGTCCAGATCCGCCTCGGTGCCCGCACCGGTCTCGAGACGCTCGTAGATCTGCGCCAGCCAGTAGGTGCCCTCACGGCACGGGGTGCACTTGCCGCACGACTCGTGCGCGTAGAACTGCGTCCACCGGCGCACCGCCCGCACCACACAGGTGGTCTCGTCGAAGATCTGCAGCGCCTTGGTGCCGAGCATGGACCCGACACCGGCCATGCCCTCGTAATCCAAGGGGACATCCAGGTGTTCGGCGGTCAGGAGCGGTGTCGACGATCCGCCCGGCGTCCAGAACTTCAGTGAGTGCCCGGCCCGGACCCCGCCGGCGTACTCGAGCAACTGCCGCAACGTGACACCGAGCGGAGCCTCGTACTGACCGGGTGTCGTGACGTGACCGGACAACGAGTACAGCGTGAAACCAGGTGACTTCTCCGAACCCATGGACCGGAACCAGTCGACACCGTTGAGCATGATCGGCGGCACGCTGGCGATCGACTCGACATTGTTGACCACGGTCGGGCATGCGTAGAGTCCTGCGACGGCCGGGAAGGGCGGCCGTAACCGGGGCTGGCCGCGCCGGCCCTCCAGTGAGTCCAGCAGTGCGGTCTCCTCACCGCAGATGTAGGCGCCGGCCCCGGCGTGCACGATGAGTTCCAGATCGAAACCGGACCCATGGATGTCGGTGCCGAGATGTCCCGCGGCGTAGGCCTCGGCGACCGCGGCCTGCAACCGCCGCAGCACCGGCACCACCTCACCGCGCAGGTAGATGAACGCGTAATGGGCCCGGATCGCGTATGCGGCGATGATCGCGCCCTCGACCAGGAAATGCGGGCTGGTCAGCAGCAGCGGAATGTCCTTGCAGGTGCCGGGTTCGGACTCATCGGCGTTGATCACCAGATAGTGCGGCTTGGCGGCGGCGCCCTCCTTCCCCTGGGGAATGAACGACCACTTCGTCCCGGTCGGGAAACCCGCGCCTCCGCGTCCCCGCAGTCCGGAGTCCTTCACTGTGGCGATCACGTCGTCGGGTGTCATGGCCAGCGCCCGGTCCAGTGCCTGGTACCCGCCGTGGCGGCGATAGGTGTCCAGTGACCACGGTTGTGGCTGGTCCCAGAACCGGCTCAGCACCGGGGTCAGCGTGTTCATCGGTGATCCGCCGCCTTCGGGTCGGTTTCCGGTGTCGACGGCCGCGCCGGGACATCGGCCGACGGTGCCGGTGCCGGTTGGTCTTTCACGGCCTCGGCGGCTTCGGCCTGCCCGTCCGCGGACGGTGCGGCATGCCCGGAATCGGATGTGTCCGACGGCGCACCGCCATCTGGTGCCGACATGCCGTGCTCGCGGGCGAACCGCAGTCCGGCCAGTGTCGCCGCACCGACCTCTCCCGGTGCCACCTCGTCACACGGGCCGGTAAGCCCGGCAAGGATTCTCGCCGTCTCCCGGAAGGTGCACAGCGAACCGCTGCGCGACGGCGTCGGTGGGCGACCCGAGCGCAGCGCATCCACGAGATCTCGGGCCGAGGCCGGGGTCTGGTTGTCGAAGAAATCCCAGTTCACCATCACCACCGGGGCGTAGTCACAGGCGGCGTTGCACTCGACATGCTCCAGCGTGACCGCCCCGTCCGCGGTGGTCTGGCCCGGTGCGACACCCAGGTGCGTCTCCAGGCTCTCCAGGATCGCGTCGCCGCCCATCACCGCGCAGAGTGTGTTGGTGCAGACCCCCACCAGGTAATCGCCGGTCGGTTCGCGCCGGTACATCGAGTAGAACGTCGCGACCGCGGTCACCTCCGCGTCTGTGAGACCCAACCGTGCTGCACAGAAAGCAATTCCGGCCGGGGTAAGGCAGCCGTCCTCGGATTGCACCAGATGCAGCAGAGGCAGCAACGCTGACCTCGCCTGCGGATAGCGGGCCACGATCGTCGCCGCGTCCGCCTTCAGCCTCGCGGTCACCTCGGCGGGATAACTTGTGGGCCCGTGAACCGGGGGACCGGGCTCGTCGGGCCGCTGGCCCAGCTCCAGAAAGACGTTGGTCATCTGTCCACCCCGCCCATCACCGGGTCGATCGATGCCACCGCCGTGATCGCGTCCGCTACCATGCCTCCCTCACACATCGCCGCCACGGCTTGGAGATTGGTGAATGACGGATCTCGGTAGTGCACCCGGTAAGGGCGTGTCCCGCCGTCGGAGACCATGTGCGCCCCGAGCTCGCCGCGCGGCGATTCGACCGCGACGTAGACCTGCCCGGCCGGCACCCGGATCCCCTCGGTCACCAGCTTGAAGTGGTGGATCAGACCCTCCATCGAGTGACCCATGATCTTGGCGATGTGCTCGGGGGAATTCCCCAGACCGTCGGGTCCGACCTTCAGGTCGGCAGGCCATGCCAGCTTCTTGTCGGTGATCATCACCGGCGCACCGGACAACCGCTCGAGACGGTCCACGCACTGCTCGACGATTCTGATCGACTGGTGCATCTCCTTGACTCGGATCAAATACCGGCCGTAGGAGTCGCACTGGTCGTCGGTGATGACGTCGAACTCGTAAGTCTCGTAGCCGCAATAGGGTTGGGTCTTTCGCAGATCGTGGGGCAGGCCGGTGGACCGCAGCACGGGACCGGTGATGCCCAGCGCCATGCACCCGGTCAGGTCGAGATAGCCCACCCCCTGCGTGCGGGCCTTCCAGATGTAGTTCTCGTTGAGCAGGTCCTCCATGTCGTGAAGCCGCGCCGGCAGCACCTTGAGCAGGTCGTGGAGCTGGGGGAGCGCCTCATCGGGCAGGTCGGCGGCCACCCCGCCCGGCCGGATGTAGGCGTTGTTCATCCGCAGCCCGGTGATCGTCTCGAACACCGAGAGAATGAGTTCGCGTTCGCGGAAGCCGAGGAACATCGCGGTCATGGCGCCCAGCTCCATGCCACCGGTCGCCAGCGCGACAAGATGACTGGAGATCCGGTTGAGCTCCATCATCATCACGCGGATCACCGAGGCCCGTTCCGGGATGTCGTCGGTGACCCCGAGTAGCTTCTCCACGCCGAGGCAGTAGACGGTCTCGTTGAAAAACGGTGACAGATAGTCCATCCGGGTCACGAACGTGACACCCTGCGTCCAGTTCCGGAATTCCAGGTTCTTCTCGATACCGGTGTGCAGATACCCGATGCCGCACCGGGCTTCGACGATCGTCTCGCCTTCGATCTCCAGGATCAACCGCAGCACACCGTGCGTGGACGGGTGCTGCGGACCCATGTTGACGACGATGCGCTCACCGGCGTGCTCGGCCGCGTTCTGCCTGGCCGCAGTGACGACTTGATCCCAGTCCTGGCCGCCGACGACCACCACCCGTTCGGGCGGTTGCTTCGAAGTGGTCATCAGTTGTATGCCCTCCGCTGGTCGGGAGGCGGGATCTCGGCGCCGTGGTATTCGACTGGAATGCCGCCCAGTGGATAGTCTTTCCGCTGCGGATGGCCCACCCAGTCGTCCGGCATCTCGATCCTGGTCAGCGATGGATGGCCGTCGAAGATCAGGCCGAAGAAGTCGTAGGTCTCACGTTCGTGCCAGTCGGTGGTCGGATAGACACGAAACAACGAGGGGATGTGCGGGTCGGCATCGGGAGCGGCCACCTCGATGCGCATCCGCCGGTTGTGCGTGATCGACATCAGCGGATAGACCGCATGGAGCTCGCGGCCCGCGTCGTCGGGATAATGCACACCGCTGACGCCCAGGCACAATTCGAAACGCAGTGCCGGGTCGTCGCGCAAGGTCTGGGCCACCTCGACGAGCCGGTCGCGGTGCACTTCGACGGTGAGCTCGTCGCGGTAGACCACCACCCGCTCGATCGATTCGGCGTAGGTCTCTTCGCCCAGTGCGGCTTCCAGCGTGTCGACGATGTCGTCGAAATACCCCCCGTACGGCCGCGGGGAGCCGCCCGGAAGCGCGACCGGACGGATCAGGCGGCCGTAACCCGAGGTGTCGCCGGAGCCCTCGGCGCCGAACATGCCCCGGCGCACCCCAATCACCTCGGGGCGCACGTCGCCGTCCGAAGCGCTCACCGGTGCACCATCCTCATCACCGCAGCAGGCCTTTCAGCTCGATCGTCGGCGGCGCTGCCAGCGCAGCCTGCTCGGCCTCCCGGATCGCCTCCTCGCGGTTCACCCCGAGGGGCATCTGCTGAATCTTGTCGTGCAGTTTGAGGATTGCGTGCAGCAGCATCTCGGGCCGGGGCGGACACCCCGGCAGGTAGATGTCGACAGGCACCACGTGGTCAACCCCCTGCACCACCGCGTAGTTGTTGAACATTCCGCCGGAAGAGGCGCACACCCCCATGGCCAGCACCCATTTCGGTTCGGCCATCTGGTCGTAGATCTGACGCAGCACCGGCGCCATCTTCTGGCTGACCCGGCCCGCGACGATCATCAGATCGGCCTGCCTCGGTGTCGCCGAGAACCTCTCCATGCCGAATCGGGAGATGTCGAAACGCGGTCCCGCGGTCGCCATCATCTCGATCGCACAGCAGGCGAGCCCGAAGGTCGCGGGCCACAGCGAACCCTTGCGTACGTATCCGGCGACCTTCTCGACGGTCGAGAGCAGGATTCCGCCGGGCAACCGTTCCTCTAATCCCATTGCAAGCCTCCCCGCCGCCACACGTAGGCGTAGGCAACGAACACGATCACCATGAACAGCAGCATCTCCACCAGGGCGAACAGCCCGAGGCTGTCGAACGCGACCGCCCACGGGTAAAGGAAGACGATCTCGATGTCGAACACGATGAACAACATCGCCGTCAGGTAGTAGCGGATGGGGAAGCGCTGCCCCGTCGCGGCCGCGGCAGGGTCCATCGGATCCATCGGTTCGATGCCGCACTCGTAGGCTTCGAGCTTGGCCTGGTTGTAACGTCGCGGCCCGATCAGCAGCGCGATCCCGACCGACCCCACGGCGAACACAGCGGCGATCGCACCAAGCACCAGAATGGGCGTGTACAGATCCATACTGCGTTGCAGCTCCTCGGGGCAGTCGATGTGAGCTACCGCACAGCCTAGCCCTGTTTGGGACCCGCGCCACACATTTTGGTTAGTATCGCTAGTGGCGTCGTCCGGCGATCTCGCTTTGCCTCGAATAGGTAACTGCGCCAGGACGTTTCCTGCGGATCCGGTCAGAGCGCGGGGCGCAGCAGCGACACCACCGCGTCTCCCAGCCGGATGGGATCGATCGGATGTGGCACCGCGGCCTCGGCCCGCGACCACCGGGCCAGCCACGCGTCATCGGGACGCCCGGTCAGCACCAGGATCGGCGGGCAGTCGTCGATCTCGTCCTTGAGCTGCTTGGCGATCCCCATCCCGCCGACCGGGGCGGCCTCCCCGTCGAGGATCACCAGATCGAATCCACCCTCGTCCATGCGCCTGATCACCATCGGTCCCGTGGCGACGTCGAGATAGTTCAGTTCGGGCAACTCCGGGTGGATGCGCTTACCCAGCGCCAGCCGGACCTGTTCCCTGGTCCGGGGGTTGTCGCTGTAGACGAGGATCCGCAGCGGGTCCTGAGCCCTTGATGGCTCCGGAGATGGCACAGCCATGGGCGCGATGGTAACGCGCAGTCCCGGTGCCGAGGCCCGAACACCGAAAAGGGCTGCTACGCCGCCGCTTCAGCGGTCACGACGAGGTGTGGACAGCAGTGGCTCGATCTCGGCGGGGTCGAAGTACTCGTCGACCCGGGTGATCATTCCGTCTGCGTCCACTTTGATCACGATGCACACCCGCATCGCGATCGTCGTCCCGGCGGGGGTACGCGCATGCAGGACGTGTTGCTGGACGAAACCTCCGTCGAACAGCTGGCGGTCCAGGATCTCGTAGCGGCGATCAACGGTGGCGTCGACGAACCACTGGATGATCTTCACCGAACGGGCATGGTCGTTGTCCCGGGTGTCGCCACTCTTCCAGACCGCGATGCCCGGACTGAACAGCTTCGCCACCGTGGTGATGTCGCTGTGCTCGATCGCGCCGAAAAGCCGGTCGGCCACGTCGGCGGTGACTGTCACGGGCATCGTGTTGACCTCAACTTCGGTTCAGGTTGAACACTGGCGGGCATGAATCTGACCCCAAGACTGTCCCGTTTCGACGAGTTCTACAAGAACCAGACTCCGCCGTGGGTGATCGGCGAGCCGCAACCGGCCGTCATCGAGTTGGAACGGGCCGGTCTGATCACCGGCCGGGTGCTCGACGTCGGATGTGGTACCGGCGAGCACACCATCCTGCTGACCGAGGCGGGCTACGACGTGGTCGGGATGGATGGTGCGCCCACCGCGATCGAACAGGCCCGGCGCAACGCCGAGGCGCGCGGCGTGAACGCCCGCTTCGCCGTGGCCGACGCACTGCACCTCCCCGAGCAGCCGAAGTACGACACAATCATCGACAGCGCGCTGTTCCACATCTTCGACGACGAAGACCGCGCGTCCTACGTGCGGAGCCTCCGCTCGGCGACCCGGACCGGCTCCGTGGTGCATGTCCTCGCACTCTCGGACACCGGCCGCGGATTCGGGCCCGAGGTCAGTGACAACACCATCCGGGCCGCTTTCGAGGCGGGGTGGGAGATCGAGGCGCTCGACGAGACGACATACCGAGGAATGGTGACGGAGATCCACGCCGAGGCGCTGGGGCTGCCCATCGGCACCGTCGTCGACGAACCCGCGTGGCTGGCGCGGGTGCGCAGGCTCTGATCCGCGTCAGCGCAGCCCGACCACCGACCTGCCCCCGGCGGCGACCCACACCGTGCCGTCCGGGACGACGGCGATCCCGTGGGGTTCGGAGGCGGCCACCGGGAGGGCGTACTTGCTGATGACACCGTCGGCGGTCAGGTGTCCGACGCGATCTGCGGCCCACTCGGTAAACCAGCACCCGCGCTGCCCGGCGGCGATCGGGGGTGGCCGGCCGGCCGGGCCCGGCAGGGCAAACTCGGCGACCTCGCCGTGGCTGTCCCCGACGCGGCCTGAAGCGCTGTTGACCGCCGTCAGTGGTCAGGCGGACGACGACGCCGCTGTGCACCAGCGTCACCCACACCACGCCGAGCCCGTCGGGGGCGATGCCGTACGGGTCGGGGCCTCGGTGACCATGAGCTGCGTCATCGACGAGACGGACGGGATCATCGCCCGTCCGCATACCCCGGGTGGTCGATCGACAACCGGTGCCGCACCATCAGGCGCAGGCACTTCATCACCTCGTCGCCCCGGTCGTCGAGTCTGCCGTCCCGAATCGCACCGGCCAGCGACTGCTCGTCGGGGAAGCCGAGACCGTCGATCGCGGTCCGTACCGCTGCCCTCTCCTCGTCGAGCAGCTCCCGCTCGACGATGCGCAACACGTTGGCCGCTACGCGGGAATGGAAGCCGACCTGACCTTCGAGGGCGCGGACGTCGTTGTCGAGGAAGTCGGCCACGGCGGCGACAAGCTCAGCAGCGGTGGGACGTCGGCTCATCGTGGCCCTCGGCTCTTCGCGCGAGCGCTCATCGTGACCCTCGGCTCTTCGCGCGAGCGCTCATCGTGGCCCTCGGCTCTTCGCGCGAGCGCTCATCGCGGCCCTCCTCCTGACAGCAGATCCAGCAGGTCCCATTCGGTTTCGCTGACCCGGCGACCGATCGCCGCCAGCTCGACCGACGGCGACTCGCCGGACAGGTGGCGTTCGGCCTGGTGCCGGCAGATGACGCCCCACCGCAGTGTCGCCACGGTCAGCCACCACCGGAAAGCCTTGCGGTCCAGCGTGGTACCCGCCGCCGCCTCATAGGCCTGCAAGAACGCCTCCACGCTGCCCAGGCCGCCTGCTCCGAGTTCCTCGGGTGCGCCGAACCGCCATGCGCGGATACAGAACCACGCCAGGTCTTCGTAGATCTCCCCGATATGCGTCAGTTCCCAGTCAAGCACCGCGGCAAGGCCTGACTCGTCGACGATTACGTTGCCCATCCGGAAATCGCCGTGCACCAGGCGCATCGGTGAGGGGGCCGGACGCGCGTCAGCCAGCCGACGGAATGTCCACTCGAAAGCCGCTGTGGTGTCGCCGATCTCATCCAGACGTGTTCGCCACCCGGCGAGCTCGTCGGGCGCGGTCAAACCAATACCGTCCGGGTCGGCGCGATGAATCGCCGCAAGCGCTGTCGCACACTGTCCGAGCAGGCGAGTGCGTCCTTCCTGATCGAGGCCGCGGAAGATGCGCCTAACGATCGTCTCACCGGGAATGGCATCACAGATCAGGAACGGATCACCCACGACCTCCGAAGAACTGTCCGCGGTGAGGATGTGGGGCACCGGGGCGCCGGCAGCGGCGGCGCGCTGCTGAACCTTGGCCTCCAGCTCCATGCTGGCGTGGATGTTGTCGCGGGCGCCTGTACGCAGGATCAGCGGCCGGGCATTACCGTCGACGTACGCGGTGTCTGATCTGCTCCTCGCGTGCGTGGTGAAACTCCACGTCGTCCGGCTCGCCCCACCCGTCAGCCGTTGCAGATTCTCGACGGTCGTGTCGCCGAGCACCGGCCGCAGCACCTCTTCGAGAGCCGCGGCCAAATCGGCGCTCATGCCTGCCTTCTGCTCTTCGCGCAAGCGCTCATCGCTGCCTTCTGCTCTTCGCGCAAGCGCTCATCGCCGCCCGAATCCGAACAGCCTCTGCGCCACCCGCCGGATCTGAATCTCCTCCGCCCCCTCGGTAATCCGATACCGGCGATGATGCCGATAGATGTGCTCGAACGGCTCGTGCCTGCTGTAGCCGACGCCGCCGAACACCTGCATGGCGCGATCGGCGGCCTCGCAGACCAGGCGGTTGGCCCGGTAGTTGGCCATCGACACCTTGTCCGACACCTCCATGTGGTGGTTGCGGTCGAGTTCGGACGCCGCGAAACGCACCAGCAGGCGCACCATCTGCGCCTCGGTCTGCAACTCCACGAGCGGCCACTGCACGGCCTGGTGGGTCGAGAGCGGCTTGCCGAACACCTTACGGTCGTTGGCGTAAGCGACGGCGCGGTCGATGCAGTACTGGGCCGCTCCCAGGCTGCTGGCGGCCTGGCGGATCCTGTTCTCGTGCAGGAACGTCTGCCCGACCTCAAGCCCGCGATCCACCTCGCCGAGCACCGCGTCCGACGGCACCCGCACGTTCTCCAGGAGCACCTCGCCGTGGTCGGTGGGCATGTTGAACGTCCACCAGTAGTACGGAACCGAGAATCCCGGCGCATCGGTCGGCACCAGGAACGCGGTGATGCCACGTGCCTGGCCCGCCTCACCGGAGGTCCTCGCGAACACCAGGTCGTGGGTGGCACGGTGCACCCCGGTGTTGAAGCGCTTGGCGCCGTTGATGATCCACATGTCACCGTCTTGCACGGCGGTGGTCTCCAGCCATGTGGCATCCGAACCGTGATTGGGTTCTGTGAGTCCGAACGCCATCGACCGCTTGCCGGTGATCAGTGCGTCGGTCCATTCCCGCTTCTGCTCGTCGGTGCCGAAGCGGTCCATCATGATCACCTGCGGGAAGTTGCCGACGATCGAGGACTCGTCCTGGAGGTCGTTGTGCAACCCCAGCCCCTTGTGGGCCAGATGCTCCCGGATCACCGCCATGTCGAGGTTGCTGCCGTCCCGGCCCCCGAACTGCGACGGCAGCCCAAAACGCAGCCAGCCCGCGGCGTCGGCACGCCGGCGCATCTCGTCGAGTAGATCCTCCCACTCACGACGCGGCACACCGCCGTTGTCCCAATCGGTGCGGGCATGTTCGCGTCGCTGGTCGAAATACTGGATGTGTTCGCGCTCCAGCGGTTTGATCTCGGCCTCGATGAACGCGTCCATCTCGGCGAGCAGCCCGGGGAGGTGGTCCGGAAGGGTGAAGTCCACAGTTCTCCTTTTGAACGTCGTCGTGGTCAGTATCCGTACAGCGTCTTCTTCCAGATCCGTGAGAGGGTGGCGATCGCTTCCTCGTCGTCGATGTCGATGCCCAGGCCGGATGCACCGACGAACACGGTGGTGAAGTTCTCGAACAGCAACGCGATCGCCGCCGCCGTGTGCTCGGGGTGCAGTTCCCCACCGTATCCCTGTTCTTGGGCGCGAAGCACCGATGCCGCTACGATGTCGATGCCGAATCTCCGGAACTCGTTCTGCACCAGCGCGAAGCGCGGCTGGGTGGCGGCCAGTTGCGCGACGGCGATCATGATCCCGATGTTCTGCTTGAACATCGTCCAGTACCCGCTGACCACCGTGGTGAAGAACGCGTCGTCGTCGGGCGACTCGGGCAGTGCAACACTCAGACCGGACGGAGTGACGACATCGCGCAGGAACGACTGCGCCAGCGCAGCGAGCAGATCCTCCTTGTCGGCGAAGTACCGGTAGAAGACCGCGGGTGACTTGCCGGCAGCCGACGTGATGTCGGTGAGCGTGGTGCCGTGAAAGCCACGCTCGGCGAACAGCTTACGGGCTGCCTGTTCGATCGCGCCGCGGGTCTGGCGGCCCTTGGCGCTGAGCGAACCGGGTTCCGGCGGCACGGCCGGCTATCCCAGGATCCGGTCGCCGGCGCGCAGCAGCGAGCTCGGTAGGTCGTGGCCCACCGCGCGCTGCGCCACGCCGGCCGCGGCGATGCTTGCATCCAGATCCACGTCGACGTGAATGCCGCTGTCCCGCAATAGATAGACCAGGTCTTCGGTCGCGATGTTGCCGCTGGCCCCCGGGGCGAACGGACATCCGCCCAGGCCGCCCACCGAGGCGTCCAGCCTGGTGACGCCGGCGCCGACCGCAGCGTACGCACTGGCCAGGCCGGCGCCGCGGGTGTTGTGGAAATGCGCGCCCAGCGGGAGGTCGCCGATCAGCGGCCGGACCACCGCGATCAGATCACTGACCCGCCGCGGTGTCGTGGTGCCGATCGTGTCGGCGATGGCCAGGCGGTCGACACCGGCGTCGACGGCCGCGCGCACGATGTCCACGACCCTCTGCGGCGGCGTCGGCCCGTCGAACGGACAGTCCCAGGCAGTCGCGACGATGACCTCGACGGACACCTCGCTGTCGTGGGCGATCGCGACGATCTCGGGGATCTGGGCCGTGGCCTCCGCCGAGGAGCGCCCCACGTTGGCGCGGCTGTGACCGTCGGCGGCCGACACCACGTATTCGATCGAGCGCAGACCTGCGGCGATCGCTCGCCTCGCACCGTTCGGGCTGGCGACCAACGCGGAGAACTCGATCCCAAGGAAGTTGTGCAGCTCGGCGGCGAGGTCGGCGGCGTCAGCCAGCGCGGGGACCTTCGACGGCGACACGAACGCCGTCGCCTCCATCTCCCGCACGCCGGTGGCCGCGATGGCCGCCAGGAGTTCGAGCTTGGCCGACAGCGGGATCGGATCCTCGATCTGCAGGCCGTCGCGCATCGACACATCACGGATGTCGACATGGGTAGGCGTGGTCATAGCACACCCTCCGCTCTCAGAGCGTCCAGCTCGGCGTCGGTCTTGCCGAGTAGATCCCGGTAGATTTGGTCGTTGTGCTGGCCCGGCCGCGCCGATCCGGCAGAACGGATCGTGCCGGGCGTCTCGGACAACACCGGAACCACGCCTGGCCCCTTGATGTTCCGCCCGATCCGCTCATCCCAGTGGTCGGCGATCATCCCGCGCGCCTGCAGTTGCGGGTCCCGGACCACCTCGGCGACGGTGTTGATCGGTCCGCTGATCACGCCCGCGTCGGACAAGGTGGAGATGATGTCGTCCGGCTGCCGCTGCGCGGCCCACGCTGCGATGATCGCGTCGAGCTCATCCTGATTGCGGCCGCGCGCAACGTGATTGGAGAACCGCTCGTCGGTGGCGAGTTCGGGTTGGCCCATCGCGGCGCACAACCGCCGGAAAACGGTGTCCTGGTTGGCGGCGATCACCACCCAGCTGCCGTCGGCGGTCGGATAGATGTTCGATGGAGCGATGCCTTCCAGCCTGGTGCCCGACGGGCCACGCACCACTCCACCGATGTCATAGTCGGGGATCGTCGATTCCTGCACCGCCAAACATGATTCGGTGAGTGCCGCGTCGACGATCTGACCGTCGCCAGTGACGGAACGGCGGTACAGCGCGGCAAGCGCGCCCTGCGCGGCGAACATGCCGGCCAGGCTGTCGCCCAGGGACAGCGCCAACCGCGGGGGAGGGCCGCCCGGGAAGCCGTTCATGTGCCGCAATCCGCTGGCGGCCTCGGCGACCGAGGCGTATCCGGCCTTGTGCGCGTCCGGGCCGGTCTGCCCATACCCCGACACTCGCACCAGGATGATCCCGCGGTGACGGTCACGCAGAGTGTCATAACCCAGTCCCCATTTCTCCAGGGTGCCGGGCCGGAAGTTCTCGACGATCACGTCGGAACGCTCGACCAGTTCGAGGAATAGGTCGCGACCCTGCGGGACGCGAAGATTCAGGGTGACGGCCTTCTTGTTGCGTGCGTGCACCGTCCAGAAGAAGTGATGCCCGTCGAGCTCTGCCTGACCCCAGGTGCGTAGCGGATCGGGTGCACCCGGCGGCTCGATCTTGATCACCTCGGCACCCATGTCGCCGAGCAGGCGTCCCGCGAACGGGCCTGAGATCAGCGTGCCGACCTCAAGCACCCGGATACCGTCGAGCGGACCCGTGCTCATCGGGCGCTCGCGAAGTCGTGTCGAACCAGCCAGTCGGCGACGATACCGACCGCCTCGCGGAGCTTGTCCCGCTGATCCGGACCGGCGTAATAGTGGTTCGCTCCATCGATTTCGTGCATCTCCTTGTCCTGGTGACCGATCGCCTCGAAGATTCGGCGTGTGTGGCTGGGAGTGCAGGCGTCGTCGGCGAGGTTTCCGATCACCAGCGCGGGCACCTCGATGTCAGGACCGCACTTGACGGCATCGCCGTGCGCGTCGTCGTAACTCCACTGCGAGAGCCAGCTGCGCAGCGTGCAGAATCGTGCCAGGCCCACCGGGCTCATGTTCACCACCTGAGGATCACCCAGATAGCAGGTTCCCGGGGTCCGTTCGTTCGGATCGACGGTCGGGTCCAGCCAGCGGGGATCGGCCATGGTGCCGTGGACGACGAACGCGAACTCGTCATCGGGTCGGCCGGCGGCCTTGAGTTCGGCGAGCTTGTCCTTCACCCAGGTGGTGATCCGCCGGTTCCGGGCGACCTGGGCGTCGCGGTAGCGCTCCAAGAACTCCGGCGTGTACGGCGGCTGATTGGGGTTGGCGGGGTTGTACAGGTCGAGTTCGGGGTCGCGCTTGGTCGGGTCCGATTCATCGAGAATCGACGCGTCCAGCCATTCGGTCATGGTGCCGTGTCTGCTGATGTGCGCCGCGAGCAACATGATGCCGTCGGCCGGGACGAGGCCGAGCTTGGTCAGATCCGGACCGTCGCCCGACGGGCTCGACGTCACGGTGGGGTGCTGGGCCTGCTGTTGGTAGAACGCCGACAGGGACCCGCCACCGCTCCACCCGGCGAGCACCACCTTGGAGTAGCCGAGCCGGTTCTTCGCGTCCTTGATGCACTCGCCGAGGTCTTCGACGACCTTCTCCATCAGCAACGCCGAGTCGGTGCCCCGGAATCTGCTGTTGCAGTAGATGACGTGATGGCCGGCGCGGGCGAGCGCGTTGATCATCGGCAGGTACGCGCCCCCTCCGATCGGGTGCATGAACACGAGCACGGTGTCGCTTCCCACCGTTCTCGGCTTGAGCAGGTAGCTTTCCAGCACCACCCGCTCGGCAACGCCACCGTAGACGTCGCGGACACGCGAGTTGTTCTGGTAGGCAACCAGGTACGGGATACGGTCGTATTCGTGCTTCGTCATCGTCAGTGTTGCCCTAGATCGTTGGCGAGGATCTCCGGCGACGGGATCAACCGCCGTCGGGTGTCGATGGCGATGACGGACCAGTCCACCCGGTCGTAATCGTCGAATTTGCGGCGCGCGCGTTCGCGGGCCTTCTCCGGAGCCCCGTGGTGCACACCCTGCGGTGCGTGCGACACGAGGCCAGGAGGCATCGGGATGCCGTAGAGGGACCCGTCGTGGAAAAACGCGATCTCGTCGTAGTCCACGTTGCGGTGGTACCACGGCGTGCGTTCGGTGCCGGGCACCGTCTCAGCGGGTTTAGGCAGGAAGTTCATCACATACACCCCGGTGGCCTGCATGAACAGGTGCACTGTGGGCGGCAGGTGCACGCTCTCGGACGTGACGACCGTGTAGTCGTCGATGTTGAAGGTGAAGGGAAAGTTGTCTCCGCGCCAACCTTCGACGTCGAGCGGATTGTGCTGGTAGAACAGGCTTGTCGGCCCGCCGTCGTGGATCAGCCGTACTTCGTACTCTCCGTCGACCTGCGGGCCGACGCCGTCGTCGATCGGCTGGGGTTCGGGGATGACCGCCTGCGCGGGGTCGAAGGGGAAGTGCCGGCCGAGAGTGCCAGCGGGCGGCACCCGGAACTCGTCGGTCGCCTGGATCATCAGCAGTGTGCTCTCTTCGGCGGGCAGCTGCCGCCACGTGCAGGCCTTCGGAATGTAGATCCAGTCGCCCTGACGGTAGTCCAGCGGCCCGAATTCGGTTTCCAGGGAGCCGGATCCGCGATGGACGAAGGACAGCAGATCGCCGTCGACGTAGCGGACGAAGAACGGCATCTCTTCGGTGCGCCGTGACAGCAACACCTGGCAGTCCGCATTGGAGAACATCAACAGCGGCCCGCCGTGCGCATCGGTGGCGTCGCCGGGCTTGAGCTCACTGCTCAGGACGTCGGTGGGGCGGAGGGGGCCGACGCTCCGGTAGGCGGTGGGGTCGTGCCGCCGGTACATGTTGGCGGTCCGGCCGACGAAACCGCCACGACCGAGCTCGTCATCCTTGAGCCCGTCGAGGTCAGCATGAATCCGCTTGGGGGTCTTGCCCTTTCGAAGGTGGACGAATGATTCCATCGCGATCTCCCCGGCCTAGAAGTAAAAGTGACATTACTTTTAGATCCAAGCGTGGTCAATGGGTGTCGGCGATGTTCCCCTCCGGTGGAATTTCTGCCGATTCCAGCGGTCGTAGCCGTCGCATCGGCGGCTGGACTTGTCGGTGGTTCGCACTAGTGTTCGATGTATGGAGTTGGTGTCGGAGGCGGTGGGGGCGATCGTCGAGCAGATCGGTGTGCTGTCCAAAGCTGCCGACGAGCTCTCGCACCACGAGTTGGTCGGGCTGCTGGCCGAGCTGACCACGGTGCTGCGCAGCGTGCCGGCCCTCGAGCACAAGGTGTTGGCCCGGTTGATCGAGGAGACCGAGCCGCACCGGCTCGGGGAATCGTCGTGGAAGGGCGTGCTGACCACCGCGCTGCGGGTCAGTGGCGCCGAAGCGGGGCGGCGGTTGCGACGGGCCAAAATGCTGGGGCCGCGGCGGGCGATGACGGGCCAGCCTCTTGCGCCGGTGTGGGAAGCCACCGCCGCCGCCCAGGCCCAGGGCTTGCTGGATGAGGAGCACATCACGGTGATCGCGAGGTTTCACCAGAAGCTGCCCGCCTGGGTGGATGTGGACACCCGCGCCGCCGCCGATGCCCAGCTGGCCGCCCTGGGCTCGGGTCTGG